>CAMYJA010000008.1:0-80269 GCA_947258705.1 uncultured Hyphomicrobiaceae bacterium
GCCCGACATTCTCTAGCAACAATCCGATCACTAAACGCATGGCACTATGGTCGCCCTGCGACGATCCTCTCTGCATTGCTATTTCGAAAAACACAGGTGTGTGCGTCGTCAGATTATTTGAGACAGTTTGGCGCTGTCATTAAGAGAGAGTTTGGCTCATCTGTTGACTGATATTATGCAGCGGCTTTGCGGTATTGCAAGCGCCGCATTTTGATTGTTTTGCGTTTGATCCTTTCTCTTCGATTTAAAATTGACTGTCCGCGTCCGAAGTAGACGTCTGCGGGTGTTAGGTTTTTCAGGCTCTCGTGATAGCGCCGATGATTGTAATGATCGATGAAGGCTTCGATCTGAGCTTTCAGATCGCCGGGCAAGAAGTAGTTTTCAAGGAGAACGCGGTTTTTCAAGGTCTGGTGCCATCGCTCGATCTTGCCCTGAGTTTGCGGATGATAGGGCGCTCCTCGAACATGCGTCATTCCCTTTTCATCTAACCATTCCGCAAGGTCGCCGGATATGTAACTGGCGCCATTGTCGGATAGCAATCGAGGCTTGTGAACCACATTGGCCTGATCACAGCCCGAGGCCTGCAGGGCGAGCTCCAGTGTCTCCGTGACATCGCCTGTCTTCATCGTGGTGCATAGCTTCCAGGCGATGATGTATCTGGAGAAGTCATCGAGGATCGTCGAGAGATAGTACCATCCCCAACCGATCACCTTCAAATAAGTAAAGTCGGTCTGCCAAAGCTGGTTGGGAGCCGTCGTCTTGTCCTTGAACTCATTTGCGGCCTTCATCACGATAAAGGCTGGGCTGGTGATCAGGTCATGGGCCTTGAGAAGGCGATAAACGGAGGCCTCTGATACGAAGTAGCCCTTGGTGTCGGTGAACGTAACAGCCAGTTCACGCGGGCTGAGTTCCGGCTGTTCGAGAGCCAGATCAAGGATCTCATCTCTGACAATATCCGGGATACGGTTCCACGCCCGAGCGGGCCCGGGGCGCCCATCTTCAAGACCGGTCTCACCAACCCTCTGGTACAGATCATACCAGCGATAGAATGTGGGACGGGATATGCCGAGCATATCCAGCGTGCGTTTTGCGGGGAGGTGGGAGCGCTCAACCAAACGGATAATCTCGAGCTTTTCGGAAGCGGGATATCTCATTCCTGGTCGCCCCCATCCCCGATCATGCTTTTTTTGAGAAGGCGTAGCTCAAGGGTCTGCTCCGCGACGACTTCCTTCAACTCGCGTGCTTCACGACGCAGATCCTTGACCTCACCTGAAGACGCTTCCCGGGTGGTGTCGCCAGCCAGTCTGCGTTTGCCAGCTTCCAGGAACTCTTTTGACCATTTGTAGTAAAGGCTTTGGGATATGCCTTCATGGCGGCACAGCTCGGCTATACTGTCCTCGCCACGCAGACCATCCAACACGATGCGGATCTTTTCTTCGGCTGAGTATTGCTTTCGTGTTTTGCGACGAATGTCCTTCACGAGGCGATCCGAAGGTGAATGTGGGGTTCTGGATTTTTGTCTCATCTTCTCTCCATAAGGGATTCGATGAACCAAAAATCATCTCTTAGTAAATTACCTCAAGCTGTCTCATGATCGCTGACGGGGAACAATTCCGCTGTTCCCCCATAAGCTTCCATAGGCCGATTGGCAGAGTCGGGGCAGGAAGATACATGCAGGAATATGTCCTATCCATAGCCATTCTTTACAGAGTACTATTTGTGACGGTGCTGAGATGTGTTTGCTCGGACCCGCAGAGTTCACCCATCCATCGAGCACGACAAAAAACCGGTCGGCCTGATCGCCCTGCTGAAAGAGTATTTTGCCCTTGGGATAATCGTGCGGCGGTTCGTTGCCCAGAATATCATGCAACTCCTCTTTGGGCAGTTGGCCAAAGAGGATCGTGTTGCGGATTGTTTCCAGATCAGCGCCATTCATGCTCATGCATTAGCATGTTCCCGGTGGTTTTTACAGGTTCCATGGATGGGCAGCGGACCAAAAAAACCATGATGTGCCGTTGCCCCCGGGGCCGCCGACAAATGATGGGGAAATAATCGGCCTGCTATAAACGGTCCTAAAAATTATATTTATACCCGTTTTCACCGGTCCGAAAGGACGAGCGAGCTGGCTGGCTTTACACTTGTTTTCGCGCGATGACCGCGTTGCGCTATCCGTTTGGCCATAAAATGCATGACGGCCTTCCGCGTATCAGCGACCACCGCATCGACGGATTGCGTCGCATCGATTACAATACCGTCTTTCATGTCTTTGACAAGATCCCTATAGGCTGCTCGCTGACGGGCCGTTTCCTCGATCGGCACCTCCCGCTTGCGCTGCCATATAACATCTGCCGGCGCGTCGAGAAGAATGGTCAAATCGGGTTGCGGTATGCATTTTCTCACGAGCCGCGCCAGCCACATAGGCCCGCCATAGCGATAGCGCCTGGGGTCGACCAGAATATCGTCATAATACCGGTCAAAATAAAATACCGTTGCCCGTGTTTTAGCGATCATGACATTGCCGAACCATCCACCCCAGTAGCGGCAAAGCCAAAGGCCGAGTTTCGCAACCGATGCCACGGTGCTCCAGGGGGGCAGGCCCTGTGGATCGGTCGAGGGCGGGCGGTTATGATCTTCAAGTGGCACCGGAAACAGATAGCAACGGGCTGAGCGCGCAAAAACGGGCTGCAAATCCTGCATTGCCCTGGTGATCACGGAGGTCTTACCGCTGCCGTCGGGTCCCAGAAACACAACATGCAGGCCTGCTGGACGAGAAATTCTGTCCCAGATTCTTCTCCATTCTTCCATCCGCGTTTCTAAGGAAGTAGTCCGGGCTTTGGTGTACATGGTTTTCCGGAGCTGAGTGAGATTGCTTTGCACCCAGCTCCAATCATTCCTCGCCGCGCATGGCGCAATCTTATTTGCCATGTTAACTCCCAAATAATTTCGAAGCTTGGCCATTATCGCCCCGGGCGCCGTCGGCCACAACGAGGCGAGATGATTTCCCTTCCTATCCGGGAGCTTATCGACCTTGCCGAGCAGATATAAAACGAACTCCGTCTCGGCTGACGGAACGCTGAACTCTCTTTCGTTTCCGTCTTTGTCACGTGCCTTCCCTCGACCTGCGACAATTTCCCTGGCGGACATCAAATGAATTCCGTGGGGCCGATAGTCTCCACAAAGATCCAGCTTGATAAATTGTCCCGTTCCGGCCTCACCATCGAGCCACAGAACATAGGAATGGGCCGCCGTTTCATGCCAGACATGTTGAACAATCCGCATACCGCCATTCGCGCAATAGGCCGCCACGATCTGATGAAAACCGGACTTTGAATGTTCTGAATCAAGGACGAGATCGACATCGCCGGTCACATTGTCAGGATAATTATCGTGTGGGCCTATGAAGCAATAAGCAATGCCACGCGCATCAAGAAATTCAGCAAACCGACTATAGGCCTCGCCCGCCGTGAGTGCGTGCGGTTTTTCGGCTTCCATTTGAACGCTGCCCCGCAAAGATATGGAACGCGAGCACATCACTCGCCTACCGATTGATCAAGGGTGCGAAGAACTGAATTGTGAACCCGGCGCCAATAAAGCGTCAAACCCGATTGGAAAATGTAACTTTTCAACTTGGATGTCATCCTTGTGCTCTGGCTTTGCCGCCGGCGCCTGCGGATCGGCGGATTGGGGCATTTCATGCTAGTATTTTGTTTCGAGCTTTCCGGCAGGCGTTTTACTGACGAAGCCAATTTTCCTCCTGATCAGGCTGCTGACGGCCTGATAGGGAAGCAGGAACAATTCAGTGAATGCCGGCAGCAAATCATCCCGCTGGAAAGTGTCAGACTTTTCAATGCCGAACAGAATTGCCACGGGATGCTTAAACAGATCGAGTAATTCGATCCCTAATTTTTTCATTGAAAAGAGTTTGAATTCCGTATCCCGCAACAGGACATCATATGCGTTTATCGCCAGATTTCTGCAACGGACATGCGTCCGGTAACTGACTTGGCCGACTTCTTTTCCATAGACGAGAAGTTGAAAAAGGTAATATGGAAAATCCACCCCTAGTGCCACCGGCAGTGGTAACGATCCCCAGAAGCGCGCATTAACTTCGACCAGTATCCAGCGACCTGTAGGGCGGTGGACGCGGAACTCAAACATCGCCACACCGTTCAAATGACTTGCCTTTGCCATTTTTCGGCATGCACTCATAAGCCCCGTGTCGAGAAACTCACTCTGTCGGAGCGAGCTGCCGCCTCCAGATCTTGGCTCCTTCAGTCGACCGTGCTGAAAGCCGCAAAGTATGCGCCCCTCATGCGCAATAACCGAGATTCCAACGCCCGTTCCTTCGAAATATTCCTCCACCAAAAACCTTTGCCTGCGGCCTATGGTTCTGAGTAGAGATTGCAGTTGTGCTTCATCGCGCACAATCGTGACGGGCCGGCGATGATCAAGATCCTCAAGCAGATAGGATGATCGGGCTTTTATCAGCAAAGGCAAACCAAATTCTCGAATAAGGTCGTCGGACGTATCGTCTGACCTCAAAAGTCGACCGCTTGGCACGGAAACGCCTACTTTTTCGGCCAGCCGGCGCGTCTCGAGCTTGTCAAAAAGACTGGCCAGGATTTGCGGGCTGGGTAAAGCCATAGGAACGCCGTCCAATTGGCCTCGATGGGCGTCGAGACATAAGATTGATCGGTCGCAACAGGGAATAATGAGGTCGAAGGAATATTCTGACAGAAGCTGTTGCAAGGCCCGGAGCCATCTATCGCTTCCGTCATGTTTGGGCATCTGGTGGATTTCTGTTATGTAGCGCGACCAAAGGGCCGGCGCGTGCCGGTTGAAGGGAACGGTGTGAACCTCAATACCCTGCCGAGCAAGAGAACGGACAACAGCGAGAAAGCTTCGCGTGTCATCACCAAAAACAAGCACGCGCTTTTTCATTGAACGTCGCCCTAAGGCATAGAAAACAATTCTCTGTTTGGCAGAAACATATTTTTCCATCGTGTCAGTCATTCAGTCTCGCCTTTATGGATTCTGGGGTCATTTTTATGAGCCTCGCTTGTCAAGTATCGCGATGGCGTTGGTGTCGGAATCATTGATCTGGAAAAATCCCTTATTCGGTAAAACCGTCGTATTCACCCCCGCCCGCCTTGAGGCGGTGACGGCCAGTCCGATGGTCCACATCAGCGTTACGATGAACACTGCCAATGCCGCGCCGGTCGCGCCAAATGGCGGCACAAGAATGAGATTGGAAATAACAAGGAGCCCGAGACCGGCCGCAAATACGGGCAAACCGTGCCGCTCATGCCCCGAGAGCGCAAGGATCTGTACCGCAGGGCCTGCCGCCGAACGGGCCAGCTGCGCAGCCACAAGTATGATGAGACAGACATGCCCTTCGGTGAAGTCGCTCCCGAATATCCGCAACACATCTTGTCCCCAGAATACAACGAACCCCAGGGCGCCAAGGCTGAGTGCAATGCCCAGTAGATTGGCTCGGCCGATAATTTCGCCCAATCGGTTGCGGTCACCGCCTTCAAGCGCCTCGGCCGCATCGCGCAAAATCAACTGGTGGATCGCTTGAATTGCGAAGGCCAGGAATAACGCGAATTTCAGGCTGGCCCCGAAGATCGCGAGCTCTCGCTCCGCTAGCAATGTACCGACAAGCACGATGTCGAGATCGGCGAACACACTTACAAAGAGGGTGGCTACGATCATCGGCAAGGCGTGTTTCCGCCATTGCCGCGGCGATTCATGTTTGGTTGCGTCCCCGCTTCTGTTTTCCGATTGAAGGCTGGTAAGCTTGACGCTCTTTGTCAGACCGCGCAATCGACTTGCCTGATAGGCCATGAGAGCGATCACAATAACAAAATGCCCGGCCAGCATCGAATTTACAGTCAATCCCGTCGTAACGCCGTACAGCAACAGGATGAAACCCATTAGGAACAGTGGGCGGAGCAGCAGGTCCGGAAGATAGGCCAGCATGAATTTCTTTTGCGCATTGGCCAGTGCGCCATTTAGTTTCATGAGCGCGAAAAAAGGTGCCGTCGCGATCCCGATAAACAGACCAAGGCGTGTTTCCAGCGGCCATGACGTAATAAGGAAAATGACAATTCCTGCAAGCCCGACCAAGACAGCGCTGCTTAGCGCGATATCGCGATGGACATGAGCAAGGAATTCGTGAAAATTACTGGCCGTTCTTCCGGTCTCATGACGGGCCACGTAACGCGCAGCAATCCACGGATATCCCATGCTGCAAAGGATCGACAAGACCATTGCCAGACTTAGAGCGAAAAAAAACTGTCCCAGTGCTTCGGGGCCCAATATCCTTGCAACAAAAACATGCGATGCGAGTCCGACAACACCGCCCAAAACGCGTGCGCCGATCACAAGCACAGATGCTTTTAGCAGTGTCCTGACACCGTGAGCCAACTCGAGGATTACGCGCACCATAATTATAAATATCCATTGCTCGGGCGTTCCGGCTTAATTCAGGCATCGCAACCCTAAAGTCTCCTGTCTTTGAAATTGCCAGACCTTTGCACCATTATGCAATTGAAGAGGCCGGAAATGGTAAATTTGCAGCCGCCGTCAGCCTCCGCACGTCGAAATCCGTATTTATGCACGGCCCTGGGCCATGTTGTCCGGACGGTCATCGGCATATTCTCCAGATAAAAAGTTCGCGGGCGGGGAGGCCGAAACCAGCTTTTAAAGCCCCTTCGCGATGAAAAATAAAAATTTGATTGTTGTCGGCCGCCATCATCTTCACAAAGCCACCGGGAGTTTCTATATTCAGACAATCATGACTTCATTATTGCAGACTCTGCTGAAGCCTGATCACAATGAGCACCCTGAGAAGGAGCTCATCGCTCAAGCGGCAAACATACTGCAGGTCGGGGAGTTCCAGCTCCTTCAACTCGCCTATTACGAATGGCACGGGCGTGACATGCTGGAAATGGAAATGAACAACCTGTTCTCCGCCTATATGATTGACAATATCATACCGCACTGGGCACGGGACTTCGCTCGTAAAATACTCGCCCGCGATGCCGCTGGCGAAACGTCGCTGGACAGGGATCCGGCCTATCATCGCTATGACCCGAATTACGTTACTCATGTCACCGAGGGACGGCGGAAATTCATAACGGCGGTTATTGCCATCTCGTCGATATTCGTGCTAGCAATTGCCGCCTCAGAGATGAAAACCAGAAGCGTAACTTCTGTTCTTCCACCATATTTCGAGATAGAAGATCTGGATCGGAAGGGCGAATAATCGCCGCAATGGCCGAATTCGGTCAGGGACGGTCTACCTCTCCCCCGCGATCAGGAGCGACTAGAAGCCAGTGTTTGAATTTGCCGGTGAATGGGAACAGCCGTTCAATATAGTCTTTTTGGCCGTTACCGGCTTTATCGCATGGCACGGTATTCGTTTCCGCACCGAGCAGGGCGACAGCGAATTCGTACATCTCCTGTTCGGGTGCATCGCCGCGATGTTTTTTGCGTTGATCCTGTTCAGGGATGTTCTGGGTGTCGTCAGTTTTCAGTGATCGAGCCGTTCGGCCCGGCAATTCCCCGCAATCTCATAGACCGGTGAATCTCACGGCTTGTGCATGCGTTGCAGCTGGTCCAGTTCAGGGATGCGCATGACCCGCTGGTCTTCGGGCTTTTTCAACTGCTCATAAATATATATGGCCCGTGAGCGCACATTCGATACCCGTTCCGAGCCATATAAAATTTTATGTATGGTGCCAGGCCCCTCAACCGATGTCTCGTCTGTATTCAGCGATTTGACATAATCTTTCAACGCTTTTTCAAACTCGCCCATTCTGTCCCGGGCAATGCCGCGATTTGCATAGGCCGCCGCGAGAACGCCGCGCCCGGTCAGGTCGTCTTGCTCGAGGCTTTTTTCGAGAAACTCAATCAATTGGTCAAAGGCGGAAACAGCCTTTGACAATTGCTCGGTCTGCAGGAAGACGATCGCACGTCCCATGAGGGCGCCGCGGTGGTTTGGCTCTATTTTAAGCGCCTGGTCGTAAAGTGCGAGCGCCTGATCATAGAGCTTGTCTTCGAGCCGTTGAGAAGCCAGTTCCGTTTCAAGGTCGCCCGGCGGCCGCTCGCTCCAGCTTCGCCAAAAATCGGTGGTGAGAAACGCCACGACCGTCAGCACCGCCATCAGAATGATGAATCTCTTGAGGATACGTGGATTCATAATGTTATCCGAAATAGTTTCATTGTGTAGAGGACGGCAAACACGAAGCACAGCAATCCTGCCGTATAACCGCTCCGGGTTTTGATGTGATTTCTCTCGTTCTGGTCAATCTCGATGCCTTTGCGACCGGCTCGGCGCAGATAAAGAGCATAGATCAGTTGACGCACAGGGAAAAACAAGGCCAGCGCCAGAACGACCGCCCACAACATCCAGTAGTCTTGCGAAAACAGTGCTTCCATCTTCTTCCCGATATCGCTAGCCCGGCAAAGCTCTGCTCATGTATGTAACTGCCATTGACCAGACCGCAATATTAAAACAGGAACGGGGAAGGCCGAAGCCCTCCCCGTATAACCCTTTTTAGCGTTGGATCTCAATCAGCTCGTTGGTTGTTGCACCACGTCGCCGATATCTTCCACAAGTGCCTCGACCTCCTTATCCGGAACAGTCGACATCTCCATCTTGTAGGCCAGGAACCACATCATGAAGACACCAAGGATCCAGAATATGATCTGCCATGCCCATATGGATGGAATGCCAAACGTCCAGCCTTCAGGTCCGGCATTAGGCTCGCCGAAGATCCAGTTGCCGATAACCGCGCCCGGCCCAATTCCGAAGAACAACCAGAACAGCGTGATACCCCAGGCGACAGGTATGAGCCCGCGCTTGCTTTCAGACAGGGTGGCATGTTCACGCAGGAAGTTGTGATACTTCATCTTGTGCTCGGTCTGGCTCGCACTCTGGGTGATCGCCGAAACGGGGATCGCCACACCCAGATTGAGCAGCATACCCCAACCAGCGGAATGGATGGTCCACGGCCAGCGGCCCCATGGCAACTCATAGCCAAAGGCTCCGGCAATCGACGCACCAAACTTTTCGGTGAAGATGACGCCCAGAAGGCCTGCAAACAGGCCTAATGTCACGCCTGCCCGCGTCAGCCATGGGAACCAGCAAACGGATGCCAAAGCCGGCCACATCTGGAAACCAAACGCGACCGCAAGACCGCCCAGCAGAACTAGTGCATCACGCGAGAATGTCGCCACGAGCAAGGCTGAAAGCACGATAAACGCAACGCCCATGCGCCCGAAGAACTTCTGGGTTGCATGATCGGCTGTTGGGTTCAGGTAGCGCTTATAGAGATCGCGCGTCAGCATGGCGCCGGCGGTTGACATATAAGCGGCACCCGTGGACTGCATCGCAGCCAGAGCACACACCGCCAGCAATCCGACCAGCCACGGCATGGTGTCGGCAATCTGGTTGAAATAGTTGGGAACCAGACTGTCCGGTTTCTTCGCTATCCCGGCATCGAGCGCCTGACTGATTCCCAGACCGGCCTCGTTAACCAGCGGATTGGCGCCAAGAAGATGCGCGCCCATGCCCTGGAAGGCCGTGAAGAAGAACAGGATACCGCCAATGAATAGTGACGAGGCCCAAACCTGCTGCGGAGCAAAAGGTTTTGGACTGGCATTGCCGAACGCCCACATGGAGAATGCCGGAGCGGAATGAATGCCCATCAGCGCGAACATGTAGGTCAACACCATAATGCCGGTCCAAAGACCGCCGACAGGAGTTTCACGACCAAGACCGGCAGTAAACTGGATCACGCCAGGAATGGCGAAATAGGCATTGTAGTCGCCGCCGCCATAACCTTTGGTTGTTCCCCATTTACCGACATCCGATGCGGCAAGTTTGCCAAATCCTGCATTCAGGGAGTCAAAACCACCGGCAAGATTAAGCGCTATAAATCCGGTGATAATGATACCGGCCGCCAATAGAATACACTGCAATGTATCCACATAGGCCACAGCGCGCAGTCCGCCCGAAGCGACGTAAATAAGCACGACGAGTGACAGGACCCACATGCCGGCGTTAACCGAAACCAGGCCGTCCGTGAGAACGTTGAACAAGAAGCCCGAAGCGCCAAGCTGTACGCCGAGATAAGGAATCGAGAACAGGAGCGCGACAACCACGGTCAGGATGCGGATGGCGTCGCCCTGGAAATAATCCGAGAGCATTTCACCCGGTGTTACATAACCGTAGCGTTTGCCCAGCATCCATTGTCGTTTGAGGAACATCACCCCGGTAAATGGAATGGTGATCGCATAGAAGGATGCGTAGGCATATTGGAAACCATCGCGGTACACCAGTCCCGGATGGCCCATAAAAGTCCAGCCGGAAAACGAGGTTGCAGTCGCGGCGAGCACGAACACCCAAAGCGATAAACCTCGCCCTGCGATGAAATAGTCGCTTGCCGTCTTGGCCGTCATCGCACCCTTTATTCCCCAAAAGATGCAATATGCCCAATACAGAGCGACGAAGCTGAAAAGCCAGATAATTTTAGGCGCCATTGAAACCCTCCCCAGGTTGTTTGCCTATCTAAAGTTCACAGTCTAATGCCGTGAATTTCGATTTGACCGCCCTAACCAGGGAGAAAAAACAATGTTCGAGACACCCGGACATCCCGGTTTCTCGTCGTATACTTTGTTCCTGTTTATGCCGCTAATTTGCTTTTGTTTTTCGGCAAAAACCCATGTTGCGAGGCCGCTAAATGAACCAAAGCAACAATCACTCCCAGTTATGACAACACATAACCGCCCAACTCTAATGTGGTTTTTTAGACAAGTCCAATGTTTTTCCCCCCAGGATTAACGCTATGAACCACAAAAAAACATTGCGCATACATCTAAAGAGAAGGTCTAATTTTCTGCAGCAGGCGACCGGCCGTCGCGGTAATTTCTCACAAAGACAATCGTGTAATTATTTCACCCAGTCCGGTGTTCAGCCGTTAAATCGAACCCGGCCTGCTCCGCTCACATCATAACCGATCATGCCTTTGGCCTTCTCCGAGAATTCCTCGGAGCAGCAGAATTCGAGCAGGGTCTGCAGTGGCGGTTCAAAATAGGCGCGCCGGTTGATGAGTAAGTCGAACCGTTCACGAATGATCGGTACGAATGCCAATCCGAATTGCTGCGCCTGCGCCTGCAGCCCGAAGGCCGCATCGGCTTTTCCTTCATTGACGGCGAGGGCGCTGTCTGTTTCCGTCCGGGCTGCGGTTATGAACTCGATTTCATCCAAATCGACGCCCGCTTGCGCCAGTAGAACCTCCAGCAGCATCTGACTGCCAGCAGCCTTTTGACGCGGAACGACGCGGCGGCCTTTCAGGTCGGCAACGGAAGCTATTCGGCCTGCCGTCTCAGGTTTTGTCAAAAGGCCTCTCTGTCTCAGGGCCCACTCGACAAGCACCACCCCCGCGCCTTTGAATTTGTCCTCAATATAGGCAACGTTCCAGCTCTTATCCTCCTGATTATAGATATGCAGCCCAGTCGCGATGCCCTGATTGCGCTGGAACTGCTCGACACCGTCAAAGCTGCCGCCAAAATTTGTCGCGATATTGCAGCGTGCTTCGCGCAGCGCCCAATCGAGAAGCGGATCATGGCTGCCGAGAAAAATATTGGGCCGCTCACTGGTCAGATAGGGTGCAATTCCTGATGAATTTTCTGAAATCCAGGCATCGATCGCTCGGCGCGGAAAGAGCAGCTTGCCCATCGCCTTTGAGCACGTTTGTCGAGTGGTAAAGTTTGGCAAATGTTGTGCCAGGGTGCAAGCGGGAGCATGAATAACGCCCGCGTAAAAATTGCGCAGGCCAAATTTCGGAATCGATTCCTTATTCATCGCCACATCTGTATACTGACCGCATCGCGCTATGAATTAAGCGGTCCAGATTTGAAATTCATATAAGGGCTTCACCATGTCGAAAATCATATTACGGCGGATCGTCTTTTTATCGATCCTGGGTCTGATGCCAATCCAGTTTGCAGACTCGGCATCTGCCTATTACTCCGAGTCCATAGCCAACCATAATGGTTCCGAAATGCTCGTCATCAACAATGACGGCAATGTCACGATACAATATGAACGTCCCAGGAAATCCATACGCAAACATGGTGTGCGGCAAGGCACCGTTCTGTTCAGCGGAACCATATCGGGGAACACGTTGACCGGTTTCGCACGTGTATTCCGTCGCGGCTGCGCGCCGGCTCAATACAATGTATCGGGGCCATGGAACACCAATACGGGACAGATAATCCTGCGCGGCGCTTCACCCAAACGCGTTCGCGGAGGCTGCCGCGTGACCGGCTACACGAATTCGGGATCCAACGCCTATCTTGCCTTCAACATCATTCAGGCAGGAACCGTCGATCATGGCGGTGTTGCCGGCGCCGCGCGTCCTGCGACCTGTGGTTGGTATGTTATCCTCACCTGCCATAAAAATCGCGCGGGAGCCATTGCGAAGTTGAATAATCTCGGCGGTGAAGGCGTTGGCGGCCAGGCGGGCGCAAAGGTCATAAATACCAATAATTTTTCCGGTTTCAGAAACGGCTTTTATTGCGTTGCCGATGGTCCCTACAACTCACGCGGCGCCGCATCCTCGATTGCCTGGAAAGAGGCCGAGCCGAGCGCTTATGTGAAAAAAGGGTGCTGACCTGGCGCACTCATGGGGGCAGGACCGTGACTGGACGGCCGGCTTTCCCCGCAAGTCTGCCGTTATGACAGTAGTCGGAGCAATTTGAAACATCGCAGAAGGCCGGGTTCCCGAGAGCGCTAAGCGTCATTCGACAGTCCGGCCGTCGCGATGACGAGACCGTCTTCGGTGCGTGAGACATGTGCCCGAATGCCGTAAACCCTGGCGAGATTGTCCCGGGTCATGACCATGTCGGGTGCCCCCTCCATCACGATGCGGCCATTGTCGAGCAGAAGAATTCTGTCGCACCATCGCGCGGCCATCCCCAGATCGTGAAGGGAGACCAAAACCGACCCGCCCGTTTTTGCATGCTCGGCAAAGCAGCGCATCAAGGAAATCTGATGCGCCGGGTCAAGGCCCGCCGTGGGTTCGTCTGCGAGGATGAACTTTGCATCCTGTGCCAATGCACGCGCCACGTGAACGCGGGCCTGCTCCCCGCCGGAGAGGTTTGAGACCGGCCGGTTGGCATGCGCTTTGAGGTCCATCAGCTCAATGGCCCGCTCTACCGCGCGATGATCGTCAGGTAAAAGCCCGCCAAAGCGTCTCCGATATGGCAGCCGCCCCAATTCAATGAGTGACCGGACGCTAATGTCCCAGTGAAACCTTCTTTGTTGCGGGAGATAGGCCGTTTTCTGTGCAATGACGCGGGGACCGAGGTCTTCCGGCTTCATGTCATCGAGCACGATGTCGCCGCCTGATGGTTTGATAATCCCCGCCAGCATTTTCAGAATTGTCGATTTGCCCGCGCCATTCGGCCCGATCAGCCCGACGCATTCACCGGGCTGCAGGCAAAAGGATAAATCGTGAAGTGAAAAACCTGCCCCATAGCTGAAACTGACATTGTTGAATTCCAGTGTCATGAAATGAGTTCCCGCCGCGTTTTAAGAACAAGGTAAAAGAAAAAGGGCGCGCCGATAAGTGCGGTCAAAACACCGAGCTTGATGTCGTATTCCGGTTGCAGCAGACGCACGACAATATCCGCCGCCAGAACCAGGGCCGCACCTCCGAACAAAGAAGCACCGAGAAGCCGCCCCGGTCTATGCGCAACCAGCGGGCGCAGAAGATGAGGCACGACCAGTCCGACAAATCCGATGGCACCGGTAATCGCAGTCGCCGATCCGACCGCAAGCGCGACCCCCGCAACAATCAGATATCGGAGCCGGTCCAGACCGATGCCGAGATTTTGCGCGCCATATTCGCCAAGTGTCAGCGCATCCAGCCCACGGGAGGTAAAAAGAAGCAATCCAAGTCCGGCAAGGATGGGAGGTGCCGCCAAACCGACATGCTCCAGGCTGCGGTCCTGCAATGATCCGAGCATCCAGAAGACAATTTCAGTCAACGCGAATGGATTGTCCGAGAGACTGAGCACTAGCGATATGAGCGCGCTTGCAAGACTGGTTACGGCGACTCCGGCAAGTATCAGCGTCAGCGGGCTGCCGCGAAACCCGGCCAGCCCCAATATGATCAAGACAGTGATCAGCGATCCAAGCAAGCCGAGTAACGGCAGGGCGAAAAGAGAGGTCGCGGCCAGTCCTGTGTGAATAGCGACGACGCCGCCGAGGGCTGCGCCGGAGGTGACGCCGATTATCCCGGGTTCCGCCAGAGGATTTCTCAGATAACCTTGCAGAACGGCGCCCGACAGGCCGAGAGCCGCGCCGGCGAGTGCTCCCATCAGCATTCGCGGCATGCGTATCTGCCATATGATAATCGAAGCCGGATCCCCGTCGCCCGACGTTCCGCTGAGCGCGGCAATGACCTGGGCCACGGTCAAGCCCGCCGGCCCGACAAAAATCGATAAAAGGCCTAATGACAAGGACAGTATTATCAGTGCGGAGAGTACTGATGGATATCCCGGTGTGCTCACGGCCGGTCTCCTCGGGTGGTCTTTTCCCATGCGTGGATAAGCTTTTCAGCGGCATCGAGAACGACGGGTGTTCCGCAAATCCACAAACGCTCCTCTATGGCAACCCATGCATGGTTTCGTAAATAATTACCAAGTGCGGGATGGCGGAGATTATCCGCCAGCACCGTCTTGTAATCTTCCGGTCTGTGACCGAGCACGATCATATCCGGCACCACCTGTAAAAGACGTTCGAGCTCTAGTGTGCCGCGCGGTGAAAGCCGCAACTCCTCGGCAATGTTCCGGTAGCCTGAAAATTTGAGCACTTCGCTTTCAATCGACCCGGCGATCTGCGTAACGCTGTTTGTGTAATAGACCGCGGCACGCGGCCGCTTGCCGGTGACGCGTCTTTTCAGCCCGAGCAAACGCCTGTCAAATGCGCGGATGAGCTCGGCCGCGCGGCCGGGTTCGCCCAAGGCCTCGCCGACTGATGCAATATTGGATCTCAATTGGGCGAAATTCGTGGCGATCGGCAAGATCAGAACCCTTTTGCCAAGCCGCTGCAGCATGGCGACCGTCGTCTTGGTCGTATAGGGGCCGGCGATCACCAGATCCGGCTGTATAGCTACCAATTCTTCGGCGCTGCCCCTGACCGTTCTGAATTTCCGGGCGTCTTCGGCGATCACCGAATATTGCGGATCGGTTGAGAGATAGGAAAGGGCTGCTATCCGGGAGTCAAATCCGAAGGCGTGAAGTAGTTGGTCCGCACACAAATTAAGTGACACAATGCGCTGGGGCCGGGGTGCCGTTTCCGAACGGCCGGGCTCGCCATGAGCCTGACCGGAGCCGGCGGTCAGGCTGGTGCAGAGCAGCGCCGCACTCACGGTCGTGCACCCAAATGAATAAATTTTCTTCATCATTTAAGACGGCCTCTCCACCCCGAAAAGCATCTGATAATAGAACCGAACCGGCGAAAATCTGCCGCTAAGGTAAATGTTGGCCGGGCTAATCGGCCACTTCATCGGCGGCAAAACGGACCTTGATGCCGCCGTAAACGGAGGCGCCCGCCGTATCAAATCCATAGACTTCCCTGTAATCTTCATCGAATGCGTTCTCGACGCGGCCAAAGAGCTCAATGCCTTGTTTAACTTCATAAGACGCGGCAAGGGACACCAGCCAGTATTCGTCCAAAGTCACCCTTTCCACCGAAAAAAACGGTAGGCGGAACGCAATATCCTGCGCTTCGCCATTATAGATGACGGCTGCGTGTATCTTGCCGCGCCCCTGATCGAACTGGCTGTCGAGATCGATCCGACCCGAATGTTCCGGCCTGCGAATTTCCCGCACGCCGGTCGGTTCCGTCGCTTTGAGCCAGGTATAGGCGCCGCTCAGAACCAGATCCGGCGTGACCTGCATCCTGGCAGCGATTTCGATACCCTTCCGGTCGCTGATACCCGGCAGATTTACGGCAGTTGATGTAAAATTGGGAAGGAACCGGGTGGCAATCATATTTTCAAGGTCGGCCTCGAAATAGGTCACATCGAACACGATTTTGCCATCGAGCATTTTCAACTCGGCACCAAGATCCCAGGCGAAGGATTCTTCAGGCGTCAGAGCGGGATTGGGTGTGAAGAGCAACGGAATAAATCCGAACTGCTCTGACATCTTCGGGTTTTTTACCGCCGTTCCCGCGCTTCCGTGCAGTCGGATGCCGAGTGGGCCGGTCTCGATATCACTCAATTTGACCGCCCCTGTCGTCCGCCAGGTGGTTTGATCGTCAAAAGTATCATTGTCGTCAAAGCGAATATTGGCGGTCATGAAGAGCCGGTCAAAGAATTCCCCGCGATACTCCGCCACATATCCGATATGCTCGCGTACCCTCTCAATACCGTCACCTGTAAAAAACTGGCCGGCAATCTTCTCAGGCGTAAAGAACTCCTCTTCGAATTCGACAAGTCCCGTAACAAAATGCCTCGACTGCAGGAGATCGGGCATATCGATCCGAAGCGTGTTCAGATAGGAATATTTATTCGCGGCCCCGTCATTCTCGGACAAGGACGTTCCAAAGGCCGATACGGACGTGTCTTCGGTCCCAACCGAGTTATGATTAGCAATAAGCTTGTGCACCCATTTTCCGTCAAGCAGCTCAAGCCGCGCCTCGGCACCGGCAATCCATTGATCCGAGGCAAAATGGGACGGATTGTCGACCTGAACGGCCAAAGTCCCGGCAGGACCGCCTTCGCTGTCGCGACCGCCGGACTTCCGCATGTTACGCAGAGCAACGCTAACCGATAGGCTGTCGGTAAGCACCATACCGCCCCGGAGCGCAAAGGTCTTCAGCGCGGAGCCATCCCGTTCCCCGCCAGAGGGAGCAACATTGAAGCCCTCGGACCGTTGTACGTTATAGGAGATTTGACCGTGAAAGGATTTGCTGCCTCCTGACAGGGTGACGCCGCCGTCCCGGGTCGAAAAAGAGCCGGTCTCGGCTTTCAGTTGAAGGGCCAGGGGGCCTTCTCCCCGGCGCGTAATAATATTGATTACCCCGCCCAGAGCATTCGATCCCCAGACACCGCTCTGCGCGCCTCGTATGACTTCGATACGCTCGATTTGATCGGTCGAAAGAGACGAAAAATCAAACTCGCCCGTGGTTGTATCATTGACCTTGATGCCATCGATGAGAACCAGCGTGTGATTGCCTTCGTTGCCGCGCAGACGTATCTGGGTCAGCCCGGAAAATGCCCCGGACCTTCCGACCGACACCCCAGGCATCGACCGAAGCGCATCGGCGACATGGCGAATTTGTTGAGCCTCGAGTTGCGCGCGTGTGACAACACTCACAGCGCTTCCCAGCTTGTCCCCGGACACGCCCTCATCCGCCAGGCTGACGCCCTCGATGACAATCTCCTGAAGCTCCGTTTCACCGACGTCCTGAGCCAGAGCGCCCGGCGTAAAACCGGCACAAAGCCCCGCAGCCAGCACCGCCGCGGGCATCATGTTCATTACTCGTGTAAAAATTCCACCGACCGTATGGTAACGCATACTCTATCTCCACCAATTAAAGGGTGGGACTTCGATCCGGCATCATGAAAATTTAAGGGGATGAAATTTCTATAACGTCAGTCCGGCCCCCGAAGGGTGCAAGACCGATGATACACTGGGCGTAAACGCCACGCGCCCCTAAAGAACCGACAACCAAACTCCCGACCATTACAAATTGGTCGCCACAACGGCTCTCCGTACCAATACACGCCCCGTATATTGGATGGGCGACACCTCGCCGGCAGGTCTCCTGGCTCGCGGTTCAGACATTTTCCTCTGCCTTCCCGGTCATGTTTCGATACATGGCCAGTGGCTTATTAGAGAAAAACTTGCCGCTTACAGTTGCGGGGGCAGCCACGGTATTATGGGAGTACCCATGCACCGTGTTCCCTTTAAATCCCGGCGAACCGGGATACCAACAAGTGGCAGCAAGCAATCATGGGCTCGGCATTTTGTCAACAAGCGAAATATTGAACATGCGATTGAAGCTGCCGCACGGACACGGCCGGGGTGGCGCTTTGGCGGTTGTGCATTTTGCAACGGCGGTGATAGGTTCGGCAGTCTTTCAGAAGCAAACCGAAGCGGGAAATCTATTGAACACGAACCAGGACCATAAGAATCGAGGAAATGGCGCCGGAAATGGTGGGGCCGGGGAGACAGAAAAGGGAGGCGCATCCGCATCCGCCCCCGGAAAACACCGGCCCGCGTCACCAAGCCTGGTCCTGCGCGTCCTCGTCGATGCCGATGCCTGTCCGGTGAAGGAAGAGATCTACAAGGTCGCCTGCCGTTACGAGGTGCCTGTTTGCATCGTAGCCAATTCATATATGCGCATTCCGCGTGACCCCCTCGTCGAACAAATTGTGGTCAGCGCGGCTTTTGACGCGGCGGACGATCATATCGCGGGCGAGGCCGATCATTTGTCAGTTGTCGTGACCGCCGATATCCTTCTCGCCGAACGGTGCCTCAAACTCGATGCAACGGTGATTGCTCCCAATGGAAAACCCTTTACCCAAGACTCGATCGGCAACGCGCTTGCGACCCGTGCCCTCATGGCCGATCTCAGGGCGGGCGGCGATGTCGTCGGCGGCCCGCCGCCTTTCACGAGAGCAGACCGCTCGCGTTTTCTGTCGTCACTGGACGAGGCGCTGGTTCGCCTGAAACGGAACAATTAGCCCCAGTTCTGTACCCGGGTGGAATTGGCGGATTATACGATTGATCAGGGCTCGCCAGAAAAAAATCGATGCATCAATCCTCTAGCGCCGCGGAAGCCATTCCGGCGAATTCGGCAGTGGATCATAATATGAACCAGCGAAAATATGGCCTCCCCCGGGCCAGGTCATGCCTCCGGCAAGGGCGGTGGCGGTGCGGTATTCGATTTCATCAAATGGCCCGTAAGATAAGTCGCCGCGAAAATTAGCATTTGCGGGATCCATACACCGATGACGCTGCTGAACATGGCAAAGCTCTTCTCGATCAGAAGTGCAACGACAAAGACGTCGAGCGCGAGCGATGCGGCAACGAAAATGGCTGCGGTCGCCAACGGCGTCGTGAAACCGAAATAACGATAGTAAATCCATGAGAAGAAAGCGGCCCCCAGAGGCGCGCCGATGGCGTGAACGATCAACGTCATATCCATATCCATGAATTGACGGCCGATACCGATCAGCGCGCCGCAGAAAGCCCAAACGGCAAAAGCGAAACCAAGGATGATTGCGGTTTTCTTCACCATGGGATGTTCTTTCAAATTGTGCTCGATAGAGGGTTGGTATGACGGCTGCGTGTCGACCCTGGTCACCGGCGCGCCTCTGGGGGTGTTGACCTATATCAATACAGGTCTGGACTTCCGATCCTATCATGCTCCTATTTGCAGCAGGATTTCAAATGAAAAGCCCCATTCGCAGGACGGCCGGATGCACGCTCTTGAAGGGCTCTAAGAGAGCCGCCGTTGTAAAAATGGGCTGGGCTTTGATGCAGCCGCACACCATCGGGATCTGGTGCGACAGCTCCGAAACATCTGCGGTCCAAAGTCTTGCACAATCTCTGGGCGGCGGAATTAGGGATGGTGAGCAATGAAAGTCCTGTCATCCCTTGCACGACTTCAGAAGTCGCAGTGGCATCAGTCGTCTATTCGTAACGGAACTATGTTCGGCCTCATCGCCGCCATCATTGTCGCGGTCGCAATCATCGCCTATCTCTCGCTGCGACAGGGCGGTGCAATTCCTGAAGGGCTGGCAAAAGCTAATGGCCGTATCGAAGTCGTACGTATTGACGTCGCAGCAAAATATGCAGGGCGCGTAGTCAGGATCCATGTGAGAGAGGGAGATTATGTCGAGGCGGGAAGAATTATAGCCGAGCTCGACGTGACGGAGTTGAAGGCCCAGCTCGCAGCGGCCAGCGCGAATGTCCGGCGCGCCGACGAGGTGATCAAGAGGGCCATGGCCGAGGTGGCCCTGAGACAGGCCGAGCATAAACTCTCTGAACTGGAATTAGCGCGTACGGTAAAACTGGAACGCCGCAAGATTGCATCATCAGCGGAATTGGACAAGCGCAACGCCCAGCATGAAGTAGCAGAGGCGCAGCTTCTGGCAGCCAAAGCTGCGGTGGGCGATGGCAGGGCCGCCAAGAGAGCCGCACAGGCGCAGGTTGACCAACTCGAAGCGACCATTGCGGAAATGACGCTTAAGGCCCCGGTATCGGGCCGCATCGAATACAAGCTCGTACAAAAGGGCTCGGTCCTTGCTGCGGGTGGGCGGGTTGTGTCAATCCTCGACCTGTCTGATGCTTATATGACGATTTTCCTGCCTACAAGCGAGTCGGGCCGCGTCGCTCTTGGATCCGATGCCCGCATTATCCTCGATGCTTCGCCCACAACGATCATACCGGCGACCGTTTCGTTCGTGGCTTCCGAAGCTCAATTCACACCTAAACTGGTCGAAACCGCAAACGAGCGCGAAAAACTGATGTACAGGGTCAAACTCAAAATCGATCCGAAGCTGCTTGAGAAATATCGCGATTATGTGAAGGCAGGGCTGACAGGTGATGCCTATGTAAAGATCAGCCGCGATGCGGTATGGCCGGAATCTCTTCACCCGAGACTTCCCGATGGTAACTGAGAGTGACAAAGCTGTCGAATTGCGCAATGTGGTCCATCATTATCAGCGCGGACCGGCCCTTGATAATGTATCTTTGAGCTTTCAGAGGGGCTCCACAACGGCTGTTGTCGGACCGGATGGGGTTGGCAAATCGACGTTGCTTGGATTGATCTCCGGTATGCGTCGGTTACAGTTCGGCGAGGTTGCCGTGCTCGGGGGCGACATGCAATCCTCGGCCCACCGCAATCGCGTTTCCCACCGCATTGCCTTCATGCCTCAGGGGCTTGGCCGCAACCTCTATCCCTCCCTTTCGGTCTTCGAAAATCTCGATTTTTTCGGCCGTTTGTTCGGAGTTGGCGATAAGGAACGCCACACCCGCATTGAACGCCTCCTGAAGGCGACCGGTCTCGATCCGTTTCCCGGGCGTCCCGCAGGTAAGCTTTCGGGAGGCATGAAGCAAAAGCTTTCGCTTTGCTCGGCATTGATACATGATCCGGATCTTCTAATCCTGGATGAACCGACCACCGGTATCGATCCTCTTTCGCGTCGCCAGTTCTGGTCGCTGATCGACATGCTCAAGGCCGAACGGGCCGGCATGACTGTTATCGTATCGACTGCCTATATGGAGGAGGCGGAGCGTTTCGAGCGGATCGTGGCGCTGGATGCGGGGCGCATCCTGATTGAAGGACGGGCAGACGAAATACGTAACGCAGCCGGTGCGGAATCTCTGGAAGAGGCCTTCCTGGCATTGCGCGATCCGGGCAAAAGACCGCCTCCACGCCGCGAGGACAGACAGCTGAGCACGCGCGCAGATGGTCAACCGGTTATCGAGGCCGAAGGGCTGACGCGCCGCTTTGGCGACTTCGTGGCCGTCGACCATGTAAGTTTCAGCATCCAAAGGGGCGAAATTTTCGGTTTTTTGGGCTCAAACGGTTGCGGCAAGACGACGACCATGAAGATGTTGACCGGACTATTGCCAGCCAGCGAGGGGCGGGCTGAACTGCTCGGAAAACCGATCGAGGTGAGCGACATCGATACGCGCCTGAACATCGGTTACATGTCGCAATCCTTTTCGCTCTACGAGGAGCTTTCCGTTCGCGCCAATCTTGATTTGCACGCCCGCCTTTATCGAATCCCGCCCCAGGACTGCGACCGGCGCGTCGCAGAGGCATTGAATAAATTCGATATTGTCCAAATAGCGGACGAGAAGCCGCGGAATCTACCGCTCGGGATTCGCCAGCGGCTGCAACTCGCCGCCGCCTGCCTGCATCGGCCGAAAGTACTGATCCTCGATGAGCCGACATCCGGTGTCGATCCCGTCGCCCGCGACATGTTCTGGGATATCCTGCTCGACCTGTCGCGCGAAGAGGGTGTAACGATTTTCCTGTCGACGCATTTCATGAACGAGGCCGAACGCTGTGACCGGGTTTCGCTCATGCACGCCGGTAAAGTCCTCGCCATTGGTACGCCGAGAGGACTTGCGGAAGAAATCGGAGTCGCGACGCTGGAAGAGGCCTTCATCACTCATCTTGAGGAGGCTGTGAACGAACCGGCTCGAAAAGAGCCTTCATTGAGCACCGCGACGGCGGCGCTATCGTCACAAATAGCTGAGACGGGCGAAACAAGAGACGGCGATCTCAAAGGAATTGCCGGATCCCTGAATCGCATTTGGGCGTTTGCAAGACGCGAGACTTTTGAGATATCGCGCGACCGCGTCCGTGTCTCCTTCGCGCTACTCGGTCCGCTCACCCTGCTCATCACATTGGGCTATGGCATAACATTCGACGTCGACAAGCTCTCATTCACCGTTTTAGACCGGGACCGGACAGCTGCAAGCCGGCTGCTCATCGAAGAGTTCGCCAGCTCTCGTTATTTTCGGAAAAGAACACCAGTTGGCGATTCCCGCGCTATTGACCACAGTCTGCGATCCGGCCGTCTGCATTTGGCCTTGAGCATACCGCCCCGGTTCGGAAAGGATCTCATCCAGGGCCGGCGACCGGAGATTGCAATCTTACTTGACGGCTCGAATGCATTCCGGGCCGAAACCGCGCGCGGATACGTCCACGGCACCATGTTGGCCTATTTAGGTTATCTCAAACGGCAGACCCCAGGTGGTGAACGGCAACCGCTCCCGTACCGGCTGGAGGAGCGGTTCCGCTACAATCAGGATTTTAAAAGCGCCTTCGCAATTGTACCCGGTAGCATCATGATGATCCTGGCCCTCATTCCATCCATGATGGCGGCGCTCGGCGTTGTCCGTGAACGGGAGATCGGCTCGATCATCAACCTGTATTGCTCTCCCGCAACGATTGGCGAGTTCATCATTGGCAAACAGCTCCCTTACATTGCGATAAGCTTCGTGAGCTTCCTGTCCCTCATTGTCATGGCGCTGGTTCAATTCGGCCTGAGCGTCAAGGGCTCAACCCCGGCGCTCTTGCTGGCCGGCCTGTTTTACGTGTTTGCGACGACAGGACTCGGGCTGTTCATATCGAGTTTCGTAACCACGCAGATCGCGGCGCTTATCGTTGCGGCAGTCATCTGTGTCGTGCCCAGCGTCCAGTTTTCCGGTTATTTATACCCGGCGGCAACTCTTGAAGGCTTTGCCTATTACGTGGGGCACGGTTTCCCGGCCCTCTGGTTTCAAAATGTCAGCATCGGCACCTTCGCCAAGGGACAGGGATTTTCAACATTCTATGCCGAGTTCGCAATCCTGATATCGTTTGGTATCGCCTTTCTGCTTGCAACCCGGCTTATCCTGCGAAAACAGGAGCGATGATCATGCGCCGCTGGTTCACCAATGTCTATCATCTGGGTTTGAAGGAACTCGCCAGCCTTTCGAGCGATGTCATTCTCGTGGCCTTCTCCGTCTATTGGTTCTCTTTCATGGTCTACAGTGAAGCAACAGGCGTGGAAACGGAGGTCCGCAATGCGAATGTCGCTATTGTGGACAGCGACCGCTCAGTCCTTTCCCGGCGCTTGGTGGACGCTTTACGCCCACCGCAGTTCAAACCGGCGGTCATTATTGACCGGTCGGCAATCGATGCGGCGATGGATCGCGGCCGCTTCACTTTCGTTCTCGACGTTCCGCCACACTTCGAAGCAGACATCTTACGCGGTCATGATCCGCTCGTTCAATTGAACATCGATGCGACGGCGGTGGCCCAGGCGGCCGTGGGCGCCGGCTACATAAGAGCGATCATAGCGCGGGAGACGACCTCATATCTTCAGATGCGCGGTATCGACGCGGAAGCGCCGGTCAGCATCGTTACGCGTGCCTTCTTCAATCCGAACCTGCATAGTTACTGGTTTCAGTCCGTCGCATCCCTGATCGACAAAATCACGCTCATTTCAATTCTGCTGGTCGGTGCGGCCGTCATCCGCGAGCGTGAGCATGGCACCATCGAGCACCTTCTCGTCATGCCGTTGCGGGCCAACGAGATTGCGGCCGCCAAGATTTGGGCCAATGGACTGGCAGTGCTGGCGGCCGCCGCACTTTCGCTTGCCCTGGTGATAAGGCTGGCGCTCCAGGTGCCGATTGAAGGCTCGGTCGTGCTTTTCCTGTTCGGTACCGCCGCTTATTTGTTCGCTACAACGTCGCTGGGTGTATTGCTGGCGACAATTGCCAACACCATGCCGCAATTTGGACTTTTGCTGACGGTCGTATTCATTAATTTGATCATGCTATCGGGCGCCATGTCCCCGATCGAGGCCATGCCTGAAGCCCTCCAGACCATTCTGCAGGTTTCCCCAACCGTCCATTATGTCAAACTCGTGCAAGGCGTGCTCTACCGCGCCGCGGGTATTGATATTATCTGGCCGCAACTGCTGATACTGTTCGGATTGGGCGGTGTTTTCATGTCTGGATCACTCATGCGCTTCCGATCAATGCTCGCCCGCCAGATGTGATGCTTCCAGGCAGGTTTTGCGGCGCAAAGAACAGACTTCTATAGCCACCCGCACAAATCCTTTCCCTGGGCCTCGTTTCTTGTGATCCCGTTCCCGGGTCCAGATTCAGGCCCTGAAAAGTGGATCGGTGTAAAAATGATTGTTTATGGTTAAGGCCGTAAGCGCTTGATTTGAGGCGTGTTCCGGCGTCTGAATAACCGGCCGGGCTCTTCGACGGCGTGTCGACCGGTCTTGAACCCGTTCCGGCAATTGTTATCCAACTTCGGGAGTGCTAAATTTGACTTTACGCGACTGAGACAAGCGACACGGCCCACGAATCCGGACCATAATTGGAGTATGTACTCTGACTGTCGACACTTTGCTCCATGCCATGACGACAAGGGCGGGGTCCCGGAAAGGCGATGTTCAATAAATCAGTTGAGCAGGTAAAGCGTGACACAAAACTGGCAAGTGGAGGAACCGAGGACGCAGATTTCTACAAAATTCTTCTTTGTCTTTGTGCTCGCAGCGGCACTTTTGGTGTCCGGCTGCGAGGAAGAACAACCTGACGTCGTTCCGCAAATCCGGGCAATAAAGTCCTATACGGTCACCGAAGTAGGGTCGGGTCAGGCGCGCAAATTTTCCGGACAAGTCTATGCAACGGACTCGGCGACCCTAAGCTTCCATGTCGGCGGCAAAGTAATTGAAATGCGCGCAAAACAGGGCGACCGGGTCGAGAAGGACCAGGTGCTCGCGGTCGTCGATAAGCAGCCTTATGATCTGGACGTCCAATCGGCGGAAGCTGAACTTCAGAAGGCGCGGGCGAATTTGACCCGTGCGCGTCAGGATTTTGAACGCCAGGAGACGCTGTACAAAAAGGGCTGGGTCGCCAAAAAGAGACTTGAGGGCGTGCTGACGCAACTCGAATCTGCAAAAAGCCAGTTAGACTTTATGACCTCAAAACTCAACCTGGCCAAACGCGATCTGCGTCTAACGGAACTCAGGGCGCCCTATCTCGGCTCCATCTCGCGAAAGCATATTGATGCATTTACCGAGGTTAGGACAGGGCAGCCGATCTACGACATCGAAGCGTCCGGAGCGCTTGAAGTGCGCTTCGATATCCCCGAGACGATAATCTCGCGCATATCTCTCGGCATGCTTACGACGATCAAGTTTCCAACATCCAAAGGCACCATTCTGCGGGCACGCATTACCGAAATCGGTTCGACAGCCGGTACGGCGAACGCCTATCCTGTCAAGGCCAGTCTTAATGATCCGCCAAACACGATAAGGTCCGGCATGACGGCGGAAGCCACCATCCTGTTGAAGGAAGAAGGCGTGGAATCCGGTTTGTTGGTGCCGCTGGCGGCAATCGCACCGGCTGACCTTCCGGGACAGGGTTATGCTTTCATCTATGACCCGGCAACCCAGACCGTTAAAAAGAGACTTGTGAAGGGCAAAGGAGCCATCGACAACTTCGTCAATGTCTATGAAGGGATAAAGGCTGGCGACGTCGTGGCAGTGGCCGGCGTAACATTCCTGACCGATGGACAGAAGGTCAGGCTGATGAAAAAGCGCACGTCAAATGCCCTCGGCGCGCCGGTAGCCGGCCAATGACCGGGCGTGGGAGTGTCTCATGAAGGGCATCACCTCCTTTGCGCTCGAAAAAGACCGTTTGACGCTCCTCTTTATCCTGCTTATGGCGGTCGCAGGCTTTTTCTCCTACCTGACCTATCCCAAGCAGGAAGATCCTTCGATCCAAATTCGCGAGGCGATTGTTTGGGCGTATTTTCCGGGAATGGCGCCGCAGCGCGTTGAGGATCTGATAACGCGCAAACTTGAAGAGCAGATCAGACTGCTTGGCGATATCGACTACATCAAATCCGATTCGAAGCGCGGCATGTCTTTCATGCACGTTATCGCCCGTGATGAGGTGCCTGAACTTAAAACCGTGTGGCGCGACTTACGGGACAAACTTAACGACGTTGCGCCAAGCCTTCCCAAGGGCACGATCGGACCTTTCATCAATGATGAGTTCGGCCTAACCGCGGTCGCTACCATTGCATTGTGGGCCGAAGGTTTCTCACTTGCCGATACCCGCATCGTTGCGCGTGACCTTCGCGACCAGCTTTACGCACTCAAGGGCATCCGGCGGGTCGAGCTGTTTGGTGCTCAGGATCAGCGGGTGTTCCTTGAATTGTCGAACGCCAAGCTTGCGGAATTCGGTATCAATCCCCGCGTTGTGGTTCAGACCCTGCAACAACAGAATATTATCCTGCCGGGCGGTCTAATCGACGTAAGTGGCCAGAACATTGTTATCGAACCATCAGGCGATTTCGACAGTGTCTCCGAAATCGAGGATGTGATCGTCACCATTCCCGGCACTGAGCGTGTCACCCCCTTGCGCGATCTCGCCAAGGTCACACGCGGCTATGTTGATCCGCCGAACCAGCCGGTCTACTTCAACGGTCGTCCGGCAATTGTCTTGAGCGTTTCCATCCTCGAGGGCGAAGGCGTTAATGCAGTGGAGTTCGGCAAGCGTCTGACGCGGAAGGTCAGGCAGGTCGAGCAAACGCTTCCGATCGGCTATGCTCTGGATTACGCAACCTACCAACCGCCTTTGATCCAGGCAGCCGTTCAGGGTGCAGTGACCAATCTGCTGCAGACATTGGTGATCGTCCTCGTTGTTGTGGTGCTTTTCCTCGGCCTTCGTACCGGCCTCATCGTCGGCGCGTTCGTCCCCATGACCATGCTCATGAGCATGGCGGTCATGCGCATGATGGAGATCGAACTGCAGCGGATGTCCATCGCCGCCTTGATCATCTCGCTTGGCATGTTGGTCGATAACGGTATCGTCATTGCCCAGGACATCCGCACCCGCCTGCAGAACGGAGAAGAGCGACGGCAGGCGGCCCTGACCTCTGGGCGCACGCTGGCCATACCTCTGCTGATTTCGACATTGACCACAATTCTAGCCTTCGCACCGATACCGCTCGCCGTCGGCGGGGCTGGCGAATACACCAGGTCGCTTGGCCTGGTGCTTATCATCACACTGCTCTCATCCTGGTTCCTGTCGATGCTTATGACCCCGCTGATGTGCGTGTGGTTTATGAAGATCAAACCACGGGAGACGCAACCTGATGGCCGCGCTGGCGATCCCTATGCCGGTACCTTCTACCGCATCTATAGGACAATGCTGAAAGCAATGCTGCGCAGGCGGGTTTTGGTCTTGTCCTCTACGGTTGCTGCATTCGTCGCTGCCATCCTTGCATCACAGCTGATCGTCAAGGAATTTTTCCCGGCGGGCGATCGCAATCAGTATCTGGTCTATCTCGATCTGCCCGCCGGCAGCCGGAGCGAAAAGACAGCAGGAGTTGCTCTGAGACTGAGCAGCTGGCTGCAGGACAAGAGCGTCAATCCCGAGGTCACTGGAACGGTTGCCTATGTCGGGGGCGGTGGTCCGCGTTTTTTCCTGTCGCTCGCACCGATCGATGCGGATCCCCACCTGGCGTTCCTGATCGTCAATACCCAGAACTCTGACCAGGTGCCTGCAATGGTCGAACGCACGCGTAAGTTTGCCGGAAACAACCTGCCTGAGGCCTTGACGCGCGTAAAGGCGATGTGGCTGGGCTCGACCGAAACCGGTCTGTTCGAGATTAGGTTAAGCGGGCCGGCATTTGATGTTTTACGTCAGAAAGGCGAGGTGCTGATGCGAAGCCTGAGGGCGGTTCCGGGAATCGTCGACGTCATGCAGGACTGGGAGAACCGGGTCGTCAGGATAAGTGTGAAGGTGGATCAGGCCAGAGCGCGCCGCGCCGGGGTAACATCGCGGGATGTTGCGAACTCGCTCAAGACATTCATCAGTGGCGCGGAGGTTACTCAGTACCGCGAAGGCGATGAAGCCATTCCCGTTATTTTACGCGGCAGTGAAGCCGAGCGGACCAATGTGGCAGCCATCCGGAGTCTCAATATCTATTCCAGCAACCGTGGCATCAGCGTTCCGTTGGAGCAGATTGCCGACATTGAGGGAGGCTGGGATTTCTACCGCATCAAGCGACGCGGTCAGGAGCGAACGGTGACCATCAGCGCCAAGCATCCCGTGCTGAAGGCCGATCAGATATACGCGGCTCTGAGGCCGGCGATTGACGCGCTGAATCTGCCGCCCGGCTATCAATGGCAGCTGGGCGGGGAACTTGAACAGTCGGCAAAGGCGCAAGGTTATCTGTTCGCCAATATGCCCTACGCACTTGCGGGAATTGTCCTATTGCTCGTCTGGCAATTTAATTCTTTCCGCCGAGCCGGAATCATTTTGCTCACCATTCCGCTCACCTTCATCGGTGCCACGATTGGCTTGATCGTAATGAATTCGGTGTTCGGGTTTATGGTGATTTTGGGTTTGCTCTCTCTCGCCGGTATCATCATCAATAATGGCATTGTGTTGATCGATAGGATCGACATTGAACTTGCCGGCGGACGCGAACCCTACGATGCCGTCGTTGCCGCATGTCTAGCGCGTCTGCAGCCCATAATCATGACGACGGTGACGACGATACTCGGACTGATGACCTTGATCTTGTCTGTCGATCCGCTGTTCTACGGCATGGCCGTTGCCATCGCCTTCGGACTGGGTGTTGCTACGATCTTCACACTTGGTGTCGTGCCGGTGCTTTATGCGATGATGTTTCGTGTGAAAAACCCGCCCGAACCCGAAGTCAGTGCCACAGATGCCGCTGCTGAAAATGAATTGGCAAGTTGAATTGGGCGTCCGGCTCGGCCGTTCCACGCTCTACAACAGCCCCCCCCTCCCCGCAACAAGGCTCGGGGTTTTGCAGGGCGTCAAGCTCTTATTGCAGGGTAAGCACTAATGCGACAGCAAGAGCGGCACGTTCATGTGCTGGATCATGTGGCGTGTGAGGCTTCCGAAAAACATACCGCCAAAGCGTCCACGGCCATAGGCACCCATGACGAGGACGTCCGGATCGGTTTCCTCGCAATGCTTCAGGATCACGTCACCATGACCATGACCCCAAGAACGCGCTGACAACCCAACTCTGCTGGCGTTGATGCCATGCAGCTTCAGGTGTTCAATGATGTCGTGCTCCGAGCTGATGGCCTGGCACGCATCTTCCGCGTCCTCGCCGACACAGAGAACGTCAAGCTGCTTCTTGGTTTCGAGGATCTGCATAGCGTCCCGCATTGCCCGGGCCGCCGACCGGCTGCCATCCCATGCAACCGCTGCGGTTTCCTTGAGGTCGCGTACCTGATATTTGATCGGAACAATGATCAGTGGTGATCCCGAGCGCCTCAATACTTCTTCAGGCTGGAGGGAGCCGCGTTCATGTTCGAAGGCGTTGGTGAATTGCCCGGTTATCAGAATGTCAAAATAGCGCGACAGCCTCGGCAGCATAACATTTGCCCGGCCTTGCGCCGAGATCCATTTAGCCTTGCCGGAAAAACCGCTAGCGGCGATCTCACGCCGATATGAGGCTTCGATTTCCTTTTCCGCATCAACTTCCGATTCCCTCATCCGTTCGAGCACATCCGTCGGGGTCCAACGCTCAATGTGGCTTTCATAGGTCTGTAGACGGAAAACATGAGCGCCGGTAATGGCAGCGTCATATTTTTTGGCCATTCTCACAGTAAAGCGCAGGGCATTTTTGGAGGGTTCATTGCCGTCATATGCTAGAAGCAAGTCTTTGATAGCCATTTTCTTATCCTCTTACGATACCTGCGCCGGGCCTCTCCGCAGTGTCTGTTATATTTGGTTGTTGAGTCCTCTTCTCGGAACAATTTCGCCTGGCTTGATTCATTCTATAGCTGGTTTACTCTGCCGCTTCTTCAACGTTCTCGACCGGTTAAACCTTCGCCGCATAATATTTGATCTTCGGGATGTTGCCGAAGAGATCCGGTTGGGGTTGGTCAGCGCATTGGCAGGCCCCTTGGCAAAGCAGAACGGAATGAACTCATCTCCGGATTTAGGGATGCATGGTCCGAGTCCCGTTCTATCAAGGCCAGCATATTCGTAGGGCGCAACAGATCCCATCTGGTATTCCATATGCCATATATCAGTTATAATCCACCTGTCCAGTTTAGTTTGTGTTTGCCATTCCCCACCCTTGAAGAATGGCTCTTTGAAATAAATTTTTATAACTTTAAAACAATAGGTTATAAAATATTGCAAACTATGGAGTTCCCCCAAGGCTTTCAAAATGATAACATTAAGCATCGGCGAAATGCGACCTTACAATGGGGCTGTACTTGCAACGCGTTAATATCTGTGGGATACTGCCGACCATATACCAGATGGAAGAGCAATTATAAAATCGGCCTTCACCGCTGCGCGTGAATTTTCACGGGCTGCGCAATAAATGGGTGCAGTCAAGCACCCTGAGTAAATGGGTGCAGTCAAGCACCCTGAATAAATAGGTGCAGTCAAGCGCACTGGATAATAGGGAGAAAACAATGACGAAGCACAAAGCTATATCTTTGGGCATGGCAATGGCCGGCGCCGCTGCCCTGTCCATGACAACTGGCCTGGGATCGGCACTCGCAGCCGATTGGAAACCGGCAAAGCCGGTTGAGTTTGTCGTGATGGCTGGCAAGGGTGGCGGTGCCGACAAGGCAGTGCGTTACATGCAGGGCGTTATTGCCGAAGAAAAGCTCGGGCCGACGATAACCCCGGTTAATAAGGCTGGCGGTTCGGGTGCCGTAGCGCTCAACTATTTAAAAGGCAAGAAGGGTGACAATCACACCATCATGTTCACCTTGAACAGCTTCTACACTACGCCACTTCGCCAGCCGAAGCTTGGGGTCAACATCGAAAACTTCACACCGATCATGCGGATGGCTGAGGACACCTTCTGTCTCTGGGTTAACACTGCACGCAAGGACGGCAACAACATCAAGAGCGTCGATGATTTTGTCAAAGCCGCAAAAGCGGCCGGCGATAAATGGATTATGGCCGGTACGGGCAAGAATTCAGAAGACAATCTGCTCACGGATTTCCTTAATTCCGCTTATGGCCTGAAGATGAAGTATGTGCCGTATAAGGGCGGCGGTAAGGTGGCCAAGCAACTGGCCGGTAATAATGCCGACTCCACGGTCAACAACCCTTCGGAGCAAGAAGGTTTTTACAAGGCCGGAAATACGCGTCCCTTGGCATGTTTCACGGATAAGCGTATTCCGCTGTTCCCGGATGCTCCAACATTCAAGGAAATTGGCAAGGACTTTGTCTATTACATGCAACGGACCGTTGTCGGTACGCCCGGCATGAGTGCTGACGCCCAAAAATATTATAACGATCTCTTCACGAAGGTCTTCAATTCCAAGAAATGGCAGGCTTATCGTAAGAAGAAAGCACTGCAGGGCGACCCGCTTGCCGGCGACGACCTGATGAAATATTGGAAGCGAGAACGCGACGTTCACAAGGCAATGCTTAAGAAAATGGGTGCAATCAAGTAGCGCTGAAGATAGCACCAGAACTGGTCCCGGGGCGGAACGCCGCCCCGGGACAAAGCTGTTCGGGGGGGCGTCGAAGCAAGCCATTCACGGCTGACAGCCGGATTTAATCGAAGACAAGTGCGATTCGGGGATATCTAACGTGACTGTTCGAACGGCAGAATTGGTGATGGCGATCGTTATGGGCCTGTTCTCCGCATATCTGATGATGAAAAGCGCGGAGCTACCTTATGGATGGATCCCGGGCGAGGGTCCCGGTGGCGGTGCCTGGCCATTCTGGTTATCGGCCATCATGCTGGTCTGCTGTATTGTCATGGTCGTTAACTGGATCCGCCGAACCAACCCTCCATCACAGGATATGGAGGCGTTCTTTCCGGCGGGTGTTCTCAAGAATTCAGGCTCCGTGGCCCTGGTTCTGACCCTCGTTGTCGGTCTGTTCAACGGTGTCGAGCTCGGCGGAGTCACATTGCTGCCGGCAATCGGGGCCTATCTGGCGATTTTCATTTTCATGGTCTTCTACGTTGGTGTGCTCGGACGGCACGACTTTGTCAAAACCGCAATATTTTCGATCAGCGTACCGGTGCTCACATTCCTCTTTTTTGAGCTGGCACTGAAGATAATACTGCCGAAAGGTGTAACAGAACCGTTGTTCCTGCCAATTTTCAAGTATTTCGGTCTGGGGGGGCTGTAGTCACAATCGCAGCAGGACAATAAATGGCGACGCTGATAAGAGATGGACTGCCCTGCCCGGCACACAACCTCAGCGCGGGCAGGAAAACAAACAAAGGTTGTCAGGGTTAATACATGACTGAGATTGTCTATCTTCTTCTCGATGGTTTTTATGTCGCGTTTCAGCCGCTTAACCTCGCACTCATCGTTCTGGGATGCGCCGCCGGTCTCTTCATTGGCGCGATGCCTGGGCTTGGCTCGGTGAATGGCGTCGCGATTCTGCTGCCGCTCACTTACCTCGTGCCCCCCACGGGTGCGATCATCTTTCTGGCGGCACTTTATTATGGCGCGATGTATGGGGGTGCGATTTCATCGGTCATGCTGGGTATTCCCGGTGCGTCGACCGCGGTGGCGACGACCTTTGATGGTCGACCATTGGCAAAGATGGGAATGGCGGACAAGGCGCTGACCGCTGCTGCGGTGGCCTCGTTTGCAGGCGGAACTATTTCCGTCATATTGTTCACGATGGCGGCGCCGCCACTGGCGCATATTGCGCTCGTTTTTGGCGACCCTGAAGAATTTGCTCTCATGATGCTGGCCTTCGCAACCTTTATCGGGCTCGGCGGCGACGATATAGCAAAAACCATTTTCTCGATATGTATCGGTCTTGTTTTGGCAGCTGTCGGTTTTGACACGGTGTCGGGCGAACCGAGGCTGGTCTTTTTTGACATCACCAATTTCATGGATGGCGTCAAGTTCCTCGTCCTTGCCATCGGCATCTATGGCATTGGCGAAATGCTATGGACCATTGAGGAAAATACGCGCGCCGGTGGCGCGTCTCAGCTGTCGAAGGCGACCGTCAGCCTGAAGCGGACGATTGCCAATCTGCGTGAGCTGGTACGCTCTTGGAAGACCATGGTAATGGGCTCGGTGCTCGGCTATGTTGTCGGCATTCTGCCGGCCGCTGGCGCCACACCTGGTTCGCTGATGGCTTATGGCATCGGCAAGCAGATCTCGAAAGATCCGGACTCGTTCGGCAAGGGTAATGTGGAAGGAGTCATCGCCCCGGAGGCCGCTAATAATGCGGCATCGACAGGTTCCATGCTGCCGATGCTTACGCTTGGCATTCCAGGATCGCCAACAACAGCGATTCTTCTGGGCGGCATGGTCCTGTGGGGACTGGAGCCCGGACCGCGGCTCTTCTCGGACGAGCCAAGCTTTGTCTGGGGCCTGATAGCTTCCCTTTACGTGGCCAACTTCTTTGCAGTGGTCCTGAATATTGCCTTCATCCCGGCGTTCATCTGGGTCCTCAAACTGCCCTTCACGCTGCTTGCGCCAATCATCTTCGTGCTTTGCCTTGTCGGCGGATATGCACCTACTCAATCCATGTATGATGTTTGGCTAATGCTTCTGTTTGGAATTGTGGGTTATTTGATGCGCAAGCTGGACTATCCGCTTGCCCCCGCTGTTCTTGCCATTGTTCTCGGTCCGCTGGCTGAGCGCGCGTTGCGTCAGTCCTTGTTGATCAGCGGTGGCGAATTGTCCATTTTTGTCGATCCGGTAAACCGGCCCTATGCCGCTTTCATTATGTATGCCGCACTGGTTTTGTTGTTCCTGCCGCTATTTATGATGATCAGAAGGCGATTGACGAGCGGGAAGGCAGCCAGTACGGAGCCGAGTTAAGCAGATTGACGCGATGATGCCCGCCTTGGGTTGAATGGACAGCTTGAGCAGTTTAATGTTGTATTCCTTCATGGCCCTGGTGTATGGTATACCACAGTACTAAGAGCTGAAGTCTGGGGAAATGCAGTAAACTGCACCGTTGGTGCGGGACGGAACAAGTGAGCTTAGGAAGCCATGACCAAGTTAAAAGTTGCAGTCAAACCTATAGGCCCGGATCTCAGCCTCAAAGAGAGAAGCTATCAGGCGTTGCGTGAAGCAATCACCAACATGAATATTTACGACGATAACGCTGAGCTCAAGCTCGATGAGCGTACCCTGTCGCAACAGTTCGGGATAAGCCGCACGCCACTTCGCGAAGGTCTTGCCCGGCTGGAGCAGGAAGGGCTGATCAAGATCGTTCCGCGCCGAGGCGTCTATGTCGTGCGCAAGACCAAAGCAGAAATTCTCGACATGATCTGCGTCTGGGCGGCGCTGGAAAGCATGGCGGCCCGGCGGGCAACCAAACTGGCGAGTGAAGAGGGTCTGAGCGCATTGCACGACCTCGTCGACCTGTTCGATTATGACGATGTAACCGGGCACATGGGCGAATATTCTGAGGCCAATATAAAATTCCATCAGGCAATCATCGCCCTTGGCGCTTGCGATCTGATCAAGGAGATCACCGACGGGCTATTCATGCATGTGCGCGCCATTCGTCAGCGGACCATTTTTGAAAACGACCGCGCACGCCGGTCCATCGTCGACCATAAGGAGATCGTTATTGCGTTGGAGGCGCGCGATACGGAACGCGCCGAACGTCTCGTGCGCGAACATACGCTCAAGCTGCAAGCCCATGTCGAACGATATGTAGATATTGATTAGAAAACGGAAACAGTTAGGAATTTGCGTCGATTATGGACCATTGCGGTTATGACCACAATTAGAAGCCCGGGGATCGAAAATGGACAACCGCCTATTTTATAACCCAAACGTCTTTGCGAGGGTTTCTAACGCAAATCTGCTTATGCTTGGATAAACGCAATTATGAAGTGACGGGGGAATTCAAAAGTGATTCAGGATTTGATTGCCGGACATCCCGATGACGGTCCGGCGATTGGTGCGCCAGACAGGCCATCGCTAACATTTGGCCGCTTGCGCTCGTTGATTGATAAAACCGGTGCGGCGCTAACCGGTCTCGGAGTTAGCCGAAGCGACCGCGTGGCTATCGTTCTGCCCAACGGACCGGAGATGGCAACCGTATTCCTGGGTGTTGCCAACGCTGCGGTGGCCGCTCCTCTCAATCCGTCTTACAAACAGGATGAGTTTGAATTCTATATTTCAGATCTGAATGCAAAGCTCCTCATTGTCGAAAAAGGCAGCACATCACCTGCGGTCGAGGCGGCGGGCAAGCTAGGCGTTACTGTTGCAACAATTGAATGGCCTGACGACGCGCCTGCTGGTGATTTCGCCATATCCGGCGCCGCTGGCACCGATGCCCCGACACCTGGGACGAAAGATGATGCCTGCCTCGTGCTTCACACGTCGGGGACCACATCGCGGCCCAAGATCGTACCGTTAAGTCATGGCAATCTGGAAGCGTCCGCGCACAATATCGGGGCGTCTTTGAAACTCACGGACAAAGACCGTTGCCTCAATGTCATGCCTCTGTTTCACATTCACGGGTTGATCGCCGCCGTCCTGTCGGGGATAGCGGCAGGTGGCGAAGTCGTATGCACACCGGGCTTCAATGCACTGCGTTTTCGCCGCTGGCTCGACGATATCAAGCCAACCTGGTACACGGCAGTGCCAACCATGCATCAAGCGATCCTATCACGGATAAAATCCTCTGATGGCATCGAGAGCAGCTTGCGGCTTATCCGTTCAAGTTCGGCTTCGCTACCACCCCAGACGATGAAAACGCTCGAAGACACCTTTGGCTGCCCAGTGGTCGAAGCCTATGGCATGACCGAAGCCGCACACCAGATGGCCTGCAATCCGTTGCCGCCCGCGCCGCGCAAGGCGGGAACCGTCGGCATTGCGGCCGGGCCGGAAGTCGCCATCGCCGATGCCAGCGGTCAGATACTGAATCAAGGCGCACTCGGAGAGATCGTTATCTCAGGCGCCAACGTGACGGCTGGCTATGAGAACAATCCAACCGCCAATGCAGAAAACTTCTTTGACCGGACCGATGGCAAAGGCCGCTGGTTCCGCACTGGCGATCAAGGCACTCTGGATGAAGAAGGCTATTTGTCCATCACCGGTCGCATCAAGGAAATCATCAACCGCGGGGGCGAGAAGATTTCCCCACGCGAGGTCGATGAAGTATTGTTGGACCACGAGGCGGTAGGGCAGGTTGTGACATTTGCCCTGCCCCATGACACGCTTGGAGAGGACGTTGCGGCTATCATTGTCCTAAATGAAGGCGCGGAGGCAAATGAACGTGAAATTCGCGATTTTGCAGCCACCCGGCTCGCAGCGTTCAAGGTACCGCGCAACATATTTTTCATGGATGAAATTCCAAAAGGTGCCACCGGCAAGCTGCAACGCATAGGTCTGGCTGAGAAACTGGGGCTAGTTTAATGCGTGTTTGTATTTATGGTGCTGGAGCTATTGGCGGCTACGTCGCAGTACAACTTCATCTGGCGGGCGTCGAAACCAGCCTCGTTGCCCGTGGCCCACATCTCGAGGCCATCAGGAAAGACGGCCTGCGACTGCGTATTGGCGGCGAAGAACGGGTCGCAAATCTGCCTGCAAGTGCCGACCCGCAGGAACTTGGTCTTCAGGATGTCGTGATCATCACGCTCAAGGCGCATTCGGTGCCAAACGTCGTCGATGGCGTCGCCTCGCTACTCGATAAAGACGGCTCGGTTGTCAGCGCCGTTAATGGTGTGCCGTGGTGGTATTTTTACAAAAACCCTGGAAAGTGGGAAGACCGACGTTTGGAGACAGTCGATCCGGGTGGGCGTCAATGGGACGTGTTGAAACCTGAACGCGTCATTGGCTGCGTTGTCTACCCGGCCTGTGAAATCGTTGAACCCGGCGTCATCGCCCATGTCGAAGGCGACCGGTTTTCCCTTGGTGAACCGGATGGCGAAAAGACACCGCGCATCCAGGCCATTTCGGACGCTTTCCGCAGCGCAGGATTTAAGGCGCCGGTCCGCCCCCGTATTCGCGATGAAATCTGGGTCAAGCTGTGGGGCAATCTCACATTCAACCCGTTGAGCGCACTCACCGGAGCCACACTGGAACAGCTATGCAGTGATGACGATATGCTCGAAATCGTCCGCGCCATGATGACAGAGGCGCAAACCATCGGCGAGACCCTTGACGTGCGTTTTCCTGTATCCCTTGAAAAGCGCATCGCCGGTGCAAAAGCGGTCGGAGCACACAAACCTTCCATGCTGCAGGATCTGGAACTGGGTCGTCCCATGGAAATTGACGCGCTGGTAAGCGCAGTTCAGGAATTGGGTCGGCTGACCGAAGTTCCCACACCGGTGATCGACATGGTGCTCACACTCGTTCGTCAGCGCGCCCGGCTAGCCGGTTGTTATTGAGGGCAGGTATTGTTATTTCACCGGCAAAAACCCTGCCACCGCCAACAGCAATCCCCGTCGCCAGCGCAGCAGCCTCCACTGCTTTCCCCATAGCTTCACCGCAAACATCAATCCCAAAGCCCGCGGGTTCCATCCACTAAGGATTGTCGGATGCCTGCCGCGCTCAAATTCGTGTGCTATCTAGTGACGGTTCATTACGTAGTTAAGACTCATTAAACGGTGGAGGTTAATGTTTTCTGCCACCAATGGCTTCGGTGATTCTGGCTGCCGTACGTTTTACCAAGGGGCCAAATTCGCCGAGAACCTCATTTGTCATGCGTACGCTTGGTCCTGAGATGGAAATACCGGCGATGGCTTCATTGTGCTCATTATAGATGGGAGCAGCCAGGCATCGCATGCCGATATTGCGCTCCTCATTGTCGATCGCCCAGCCGCGCGCGCGCGTTTGTTCGAGATCCGCAAAAAGCACTTCCGTGGACGTGATCGTATTCGGGGTGAATGAGGGCAGCCCTCTTTTCTGCATGATTTGCTGAACGGCATCGCGCGCGAGTTCGGATAAAAGCGCCTTGCCAATTCCCGACGAATGCATGTTCCCGCGTGTTCCAGGCGGGAAGAAGGCGCGTATTGCTTCATGTGTTTCCACCTGAGATATGAAGACAACTTCGCCATCAATTGCGATGGCCAGATTAGCCGTCTCACCTGTCGCCTCCATCAATTCGCGCATCAGCGGGCGACTGGCCTGAACGACATTTGTCTGGCGAATGAACGAGCTACCGATGCGGAAGGCTTCTACTCCGATCATCCAGTTCTGGGTACCCTCTTCGAATGCTACCATTCCGTGCCTTTGCATCGTCATCAGCAACCGATGTGCGGTTGACGGCGCCATACCGGTCCTGTGCGCCAATTCGGTCAAAGTGCCCTCATCGAGTTCGGTCAGACTATTGAGCAGCCCGAGCGCCCGATCCAGAGCCTGAACAGTCCCTCCCGCCTTTTCGGGACTGCCGGAACGGGGCCGGCCACGCGTCTTCTTATATTTGGCCTCTGTCGGCATTTTCCCCTCTCTATTTTGTACGCGTCTCTCACACGCCTAACCATGAACGATTTCAGGATATTATTCCATCATAAGTCAATTTTCATATGTGAAATATATATTATTCATATTTATCAACGGGTTGTCTTATTTTTCCATATAATGATAAATATTTTCAGAAAAATTGCGGCCCTGTCCGGTGCATAATATATAATTCCCTTAAACAATCTTTCCTGGAGCGTACGCCATGAACGGCCAAAACCCCGTTTTCATACCGGGCCCTACCAATATTCCGGATCGCCTGCGGGTGGCCATGAGTGCCCAGACCAAGGACCACAGGGCATCGGATGTTACGAAAATTCTTGGTCCTCTGCCGGAGGGTCTTAAAAAGGTCTTCAAAACCGAGTCAGGACGGGCACTGATCTTTCCTGCTAGCGGAACCGGCGGATGGGAGGCGGCGGTGACGAATACCCTGTCGCCGGGCGACAGGGTGCTTGCGGCACGACACGGTCTGTTTTCTCAAAAGTGGATCGATCTGTGCCAGCGCCACGGTCTCGATGTGGACGTCATTGATCGCCCCTGGGGTTCGGGAGCGCCCGTGGATCTGTTTGAGGAGCGGCTGAGCGCCGACACATCTCATGAGATCAAGGCAGTGCTTGTTACGCACAATGAGACCGCGACCGGGGTCAAGAGCGACGTGGGCGCCGTGCGCGGTGCGATCGATGCGGCGGGACACCCGGCGATGCTTTTTGTGGATGCTGTCAGCTCACTCGGATCGATGGATTTCCGCATGGATGAGTGGGGCGTCGATATCGCTGTTTCTGGCTCTCAGAAGGGGTTTATGTTGCCGACGGGCATCGCAATCCTCGCAGTGAGCGAAAAAGCGCATGCCGCGATTGAGACCGCGAAATGCCCGCGCTGTTTCTTCGACTTCCGCGATATGGACGACGCGCTTTCCACAGGCGGCTTTCCATATACGCCGCCGATGCAGCTTCTGTTAGGCCTGCGCGAGTCGCTTGACATGCTTTTCGAGGAAGGGTTGGACAATGTCTATGCGCGACACTTCCGGCTTGCCGAAGGCGTGCGTCGCGCGGTTGCAGCCTGGGGGCTGCGTATGTGCGCCGAGAGCCCGGAACTCTACTCGGATTCGGTAACGGCAATCTACGTTCCGGAGGGGTTTGATGCCCATGCGCTGACCAACTACGCATACGACACCTACGGCGTGTCGTTTGGTGCCGGGCTTGGTGAATTTGCGGGCAAGGTCTTTCGCATCGGGCATCTGGGTGCCCTCACGGACGTCATGGTTCTGTCCGGCCTTGCGACCGCTGAAATGGCTATGAAAGATCTCGACTACCCGATTGAGCTTGGCTCCGGCGTTGCCGTGGCTCAACAATATTACCGCGAGACGGCAAATGCCGCCCGCTTCAAAGCCGCATGAGGATGTCATGACAGATAACAGCGATCTCTATATTCCCACATTCTGCGACATGCTTGAGGCCCATGAACGGATCAGGCCCTATGTCCATAAAACGCCTGTCCTGACATCGAGCTACTTAAACAGCCTGATCGGCGCGGAGATTTTTTTCAAATGCGAGAATTTTCAGAAGGCTGGCGTTTTCAAGGCGCGCGGCGCATCAAATGCCGTATTCGGACTTGATGAAGAAAAAGCCAAGAAGGGGGTCGCCACGCATTCTTCCGGCAATCACGGCCTGTCGCTATCCTATGCTGCCGGCAGGCGCGGCATCACGGCGACGGTGGTCATGCCGCACACAGCGCCCGATGCCAAGAAGGACGCCGTGCGCGGCTATGGTGGAACGATTGTGGAATGCGAACCCTCGACCTCTTCGCGCGAGGCCGTTTTCGCTGAAGTGGTCGAAAAAACTGGCGCTGATTTCATCCACCCCTATAATGATCCAAGGGTAGTCGCGGGTCAGGGCACCTGTTCGCGCGAAATGCTGGAACAGGTTGACGATCTCGATGCCATTATCGCCCCCATCGGCGGCGGCGGCATGGTGTCTGGAACCTGTCTGACTCTATCCAACATGGCGCCAAATATTAAGATCTATGCAGCCGAGCCGAAGAACGCCGATGACGCCTATCGTTCATTCAAGGCCGGTCACATCATCGCTGACGATGCGCCGCAAACCGTAGCAGATGGCCTCAAGGTGCCACTGAAGGACCTCACCTGGCATTTTGTCTCCAACTATGTAGAAGACATCTTGCTGGCAACGGAAGAAGAGATTATCGACGCGATGAAGCTCACATGGGAGCGCATGAAGATCGTCATGGAGCCGTCAAGTGCCGTGCCGCTCGCTACTATGATTAAGAACAAACCCGTTTTTGCAGGAAAGCGCGTCGGTGTTATCATTACCGGCGGCAATGTCGACCTCGACAAGCTGCCATGGAACAAATGATTAGGGAGGAATTAGAGATGACCGCACATTTTAAGCCCGAGGAATACGAAGTCGGATATAACATCCCCGCAGCCGTCGGCATGGATGAAGCTGATATCCAGACCCCTTGCCTGGTCCTCGATCTCGATGCGCTTGAGCGCAATATCAAGAAGATGGGGCAATTCGCCAAGGACATGGGCGTACGCCACCGGGTGCATGGCAAGATGCATAAATCGGTGGACGTAGCGCTTCTGCAGGAAAAGCTGGGCGATTCATGTGGTGTTTGCTGCCAGAAGGTCAGCGAGGCCGAAGCATTTGCCCGCGGTGGCATCAAGGACGTTCTGGTTTCCAATCAGGTGACCGATCCGGCCAAGATTGACCGCCTTGCGCGCATGCCGAAACTTGGAGCTCGCACCATTGTTTGCGTGGATAATGTCGATAATGTTGCCGACCTTTCGGCAGGGGCGCAAAAGCACGGTACCACCATTGAGTGTCTCGTCGAGATTGATTGCGGTGCCGGACGCTGCGGCGTAACCACGACACCGGAGGTTTTGGAAATCGCCAGGGCGATTGCGGCAGCCCCTGGACTCAAATTTTCAGGAATCCAGGCCTATCAGGGCGCCATGCAACACATGGACAAATATGAAGACAGGAAGGAAAAGATCGATATTGCGGTCGCCATGGTAAAGGATGCGGTCGAGGCATTGAAAGCCGAGGGAATGGAATGCGATATCGTTGGCGGCGGCGGCACAGGTTCTTACTATTTCGAAGGAACCTCCGGCGTTTACAATGAATTACAATGCGGTTCCTACGCCTTTATGGATGCCGATTATGGCCGCATCCTCGATAAGGACGGTAACCGTATAGATCAGGGTGAATGGGAAAACGCCTTGTTTATCCTCACAACCGTGATGAGCCATGTGAAGGCCAATCTAGCCGTTTGCGATGCCGGCCTTAAGGCACAGTCAGTGGACTCCGGCCTTCCGGTGGTCTTTGGCCGCGATGATGTGAAATATTTCAAATGCTCCGACGAGCACGGTGTTATCGAAGATCCCGATGGCGCATTGAAGATCAATGACAAACTAAAGCTCGTTCCCGGTCATTGTGACCCGACCTGCAACGTTCACGACTGGTATGTCGGCGTGCGCAACGGCAAGGTTGAATGCCTGTGGCCGGTAACGGCCCGCGGCCTGGCCTATTGACGGGAGTTTGCTTTGCTTATCATATCCGAAGAGACCTGCCAGCAAGTCATAGATCGCTCCGATGCTTTCACTGCGGTGGAAAATGTTTTCGCCGCTATGGCGCGGGGCGATGCCTATAATTTCCCCGTCATCCGGGAAGACATTGGCCACGCAGATGCGCTTTATGGCTTCAAATCCGGTTTTGACCGGGCGGGTTTGGTACTCGGCGTGAAGTCGGGCGGCTACTGGCCGGGCAATGCAGAAAAAGGACTGACCAACCACCAGTCGACAGTATTCCTGTTCGATCCTGATACCGGTCAACTCAAAGCCCTGGTGGGAGGTAACTACCTCACGGCCATGCGTACGGCCGCTTCCAGCGCAGTTTCGATCTCCCATCTCTCTCGCGAAGATTCAAAGGTGCTCGGTATGGTCGGTGCGGGGCACCAAGCCGCCTTCCAATTGCGTGCGGCAGCTGAGCAGCGAAAATTCGAACGAGTTGTCGCCTGGAATTTTCATCCCGAGATGTTGCCGGGGCTTGCCGAGGTCGCCGGCGAGATCGGGTTGCCATTTGAGGCCGTCGAGAGAGAACAGCTGGGTGCCGAAGCGGATGTCATCATCACGATAACGTCTTCCCATGAACCGCTGATGATGAAGGAATGGATCAAGCCGGGTACCCATCTCGCGTGTATGGGTACGGACACCAAGGGCAAGCAGGAGGTCGATCCGGCTCTTGTCGCACGCGCAATGCTTTTTGCAGACGAAGTGTCTCAATCAGCCACGATTGGTGAAACGCAACATGCCGTTTCTGCTGGATTGATTGACGAGGGCGCGATTACACCCGTTGGCAAGGTCATCAATGGTGCTCATCCGGGCCGGCAATCCGAAAATGACATTACTTTATTTGACGGCACGGGCGTGGGGTTGCAGGATTTAGCGGTAGCAAATGTTGCTGCAAATCTCGCGCAGGAGCGGGGATTGGCAGGACTGGCGGAGTTGTAGCACCTTCTCGCCTTTTCGGATGGTGAACGAAATAACGAAAGCTGACACCAAAGACCGCATCCGCTTCACCAAGAGTTCAGGAATCGGGATAAATCATAGTGGTACCCATATGGTACCCGCAACGGTTTTTTGAAGAATAGAAAATTATATAACCCTTTGAAATCATTGGTGACCCCGAGAGGATTCGAACCTCTGACCCTCAGATTAGGAATCTGATGCTCTATCCAACTGAGCTACGGGGCCTTGAAAAAAATCAATGACTAGCTGTTCCCTCTTGCGCATTGGTTCCTTTTGCGGCCCCGGTCAGATATCGGCACCTTCAGCCGCCATGGGTGTAATGCACGCCTTCAGACGGCCTTGAACGCGATATCGCCTGAAGTTCGAGCGGGCAAAGTACCAATTCCGCGCGGTCCCTGTCCAGTGAGTTGCGTGAAATCCGCCACATATTCCCATGCCTCCTCATTCAAGGCACCGCGTATATCTCTTCTCGAAAAAATGCGGACGATTTCAATGCTTCATGATCAAAGCTTCAGGCGCAAATAATCGGCAATGAAATCGGCAATCGCCGGTACATCGTCAATGTTGAAAAGGGGGAGCCCGTCCGTGTCGCCTTTCCGATCGGAGGCGACCGGCACGATATTATATTTGTCACGCGGCAGCTTTTCCTGCGTCAGGCTGCGCGTGCTCCTGATTTCGATCTTCGGGAAACGCTCCGCCTTATAGCCTTCGACAAGGATCATGTCTGACCGAGCAAGCTGGGACAGGATATCGTTGAGGAACATGTGCCCGGCGATTTTGTCGACCGCATTGTGACCCCCGACATCCTTAATATATATAAGCGGCTTGTCCTCCTTGCACAGAACGCAGCCATGGAAGGCGCCTGTTTTGAGGTATAGCGAAGGCGATGAATTGACTTTCTTCTGTAGCGCATGAAGCCAGGAGGTTTTTACCCGTAACTGCCGGTTGAGCTCGACATCGCGAAATTCATCCATAATGTCGCCGAACACGGTCCCTTGAGCGCATCCCGAGGTCTGGGCCTTTATCTTGAGCTTCTCCTCATAGTCGGTATCGCGCCTTGTTTGCACGGATTTCAGTTTCTTTTCATAATGAATGGCCGTGATTTCGTCCGTCCGTTAAACGGAGGCGGGGCAAGTTTCAAAACCGCCCTGTAAACACTTAAATTGCAATATTTTGTTTTATTTAATTACTTTTTTGATGTGTGTTGGTGTCGGCATTTCTGGCTTGAGCATCGAGCAGTTGTTGTGCAAACGTTTTAGATACGCAAGTAACGCGATCGAGTTGACGCATCCGAAAGTTGTTGAATGACCGGATTGCAGTCGAGAATATCAAGTGCCGCGGTGTCCACCCCGGAGGAACAGTTCAGGGCTCAGGTTTACCGATTGCTTGTGCGCTTTTTGACGCGCCCCCCCGATAACTCGGATCCGATCCTTGCCGATCTTGATGGCCTAAACGAATACGATGAGGGTTTCACCGATGCCGCATTGGCGGTCAAGGCATTGAAGAGGGCCTATAAAGTCGGTGGCGGATTTTTGACCGATGAGGAACGGAAAAATAACGAACGAGACGCCAGTGAGAAAACCGGGGAGCGGGAAGAAGAGAACGGCCCGGCTGGCATTTCCGGTGATGGAAATGCGCCCGATAGCGATGATACCATCGGGTTTTCACATGATGAACGATCAACTGAAGCCGGACCGGAACAACAGGACACTGACGGACCGGTGAAATCCTAGAGAAAACAACCATGTCACCTAAATGGATTTTCACCGTTGGGATACTCACTGGGCTGGTGACATTGCCGGGTGGTGCCGTGGCGCAGAATTCGAGCCCGTCCCCAAACTTGATGGTGGCGAGTGAAAATTTACCGACTCAGTCGCAGCAGAAAACAGCACCCGCCGATTGCCATCGGACCTCAGGTTCAACACATCATGTGATCGGGATCCTGGACGGGAAGACTGTCAGGCTTGAAGACGGAAGCATTTTGAGTCTGAAGGGCATTCAAACAGCGGAGATGAGTGATACCGGTACCGAACCGGGAGCATCCAGCCGCCCCGATCACAAGGCGCATCTCTCACTGAAGCAGCTGGTTCTGGGCCGCGCAATCACGCTCCGATCAGGCAAACCCCGCCGTGATCGGCACAATCGAATTCTCGCGCATGTCTTCACGACCAAAGACGGTACGAGGCTATGGATCCAGGGCGAATTGGTTCGTAGCGGGCTGGCCATGGCGAATCCCGGGCCCCATCGGCACAACTGCAGTCAAATGCTCCTGACGCTTGAGCAAAACGCCCGGGAAAATGACCGGGGCCATTGGGCCGATAGGAGTTTTCGAATATACCGGGCCTGGCAAACGCGCGCTATCGCAAGTCGTGAGCAGACATTTCAACTCGTGGAAGGCCGCATCAGGCGCGTGTCCCGGTTGCGGAACAAGTTTTACCTCAATTTCGGACGTGACTGGAAAACGGATTTCACGATAGTTGTCGGACGCAGGGTTGCGCGGCAGTTGCACTGGCGGGGCTCGGAATTCAAAAAACTGAAAGGAAAAAAGGTCCGCGTACGCGGATGGATAGAATTCAATAGAGGACCATTGATCAGACTGGCCCATCCCCATGACCTTGAAATTCTGCCCAGGAGGAAATAAACCCAAAAAAATACCCGGCGCTGGCTGCAGCACCGGGTATAAAACTATTCAGTGGTCCAGATTATCAATCAGGCCGCTTCGTCCTGAGCCTCGTCATCGCTGGCTTCGAATTCTTTCTTTCTCAGCTTCTCAACGCTCTTGGACAGGATCCGGGTGATTTTCTGAACAGCGCCCTGATCATCGAGCTTTTCGACAGACGCGATTTCCCGCGCCATTCTTTCCAGAGCGGCTTCATAAAGCTGTCGCTCTGAATATGATTGTTCAGGTTGCGACTCCGACCTGTAAAGGTCGCGGACGACCTCTGCCACCGCGACAAGGCTGCCGGAATTGATCTTGGCTTCATATTCCTGCGCCCGACGGGACCACATTGTGCGTTTAACGCGCGCCTTGCCCCTCAATGTTGCCAAAGCTTTTCTGGCAACCGAGGTATCGGACAATTTCCGCATCCCTACGCTTTCCCATTTGATGGTCGGTACGCGCAATGTCATTTTTTCATTCTCGAAATTGATGACATAAAGCTCGAGGCTCATTCCAGCCACGACCTGAGTTTCAATATCGACAATCTGGCCGACGCCGTGGGCCGGATAGACGATGAATTCCTTAACCCGGAAACCGTGACGCTGTTGCGGATTCTTGGCCGACTCGTCTTTAGCTTTCGCCACTTTTTTTGCAGCGGCTGGTTTCTTTGCTGCAGCCGGCTTCCGTGATGCCGCCGCTTTCGCCGGAGCAGTCCGCTTGCCGTCGGTCTTGGCTCGGGTGGTGGTTTTGCCCCTGCTCTTGGCGCGCGTCGATGCGGCGGCTCCTTTTGCGGGCGCCTTGGCAGTTGTGCGCGGCGCCGTCTTGGTCCGCGCGGTTGTCTTGCGTGCAGCCGTTTTCACTTTTGTCGCGGTTTTCGTTTTTGTGGTTGTCTTCGAACGCGTTGCACTTTTTGTCGTTGCACTTTTTGTCTTTGTTGACGTCTTTGCAGCCATATTGTTGTAAACTCTCACTTCCAAACACATTTATCGCTCGATTGCTCACCGCATACCGAGCGTACTCCGCCTGCAACAGGATTGCCTATGTCGTTTCATATGTGGGTAGAAGTTTACTTCCACCGCCCTGTACAGTCATTGATGAGCTTTGACTAAACACCTGACGCAGAACAGCTGCATCCGGTAAAGCCGTTACTCTTCTTCATTTATGCGTACAGAATGTTGGAATCATTCAGCCTTGGCGTGCTCCAGAGACTGGCTCCCGCCTGTGCAAGAGCCGCCGTCAAAGGTTAACAAGCCTTGATTAGGAATACATCCCAAACGAGGAACGTACCAAAATTTTCCGAAATCCTATGCCACACTGGAAAAGACTATAACACAAAATTAGTGAAAATAAAAGTCTGGCAAATATCTCGGTCCATTTTGGACCAAAAATTAGGTTTAGACAGTTAAATTATAGATTTTGTTAAGGTTAAAACTTTTTACATATTAATTAATCTAAATAAGTTCAGGCGTAAAATTGAGTCAATCTCCCTCACCTGGCTCAGGCGAGAAGTACTTCTCCAGTTTACCTTCTTCCTGCTCATACTTTTCAGCGTCGGCAGGCGCATCCTTCTTCACGGTTATATTAGGCCATTTCTCGGAATATTCGAGATTGAACTTGACCCATTGCTCTAGCCCCGGTTCCGTGTCGGGTTTGATCGCATCAACCGGACATTCAGGCTCGCACACCCCGCAATCGATGCATTCGTCAGGGTGAATCACCAGCATGTTTTCACCTTCATAAAAGCAATCGACCGGACAGACTTCGACGCAATCGGTATATTTGCAGCGGATGCAGGAGTCATTAACGATATAGGTCATGGAATTCGGATCATCCGGAACTTTTTGGAATTCGTGTTTACAGGGGCTTTCCGTCAGACAGACATCCGTAAGAATGTCTGTAACTTTCAAGCGTCAGCGGGGTCTTCTATACCAAGTGGCGCACAAAGGGCAAGTCAACAAAACAGCTGGGGCATGGTATCTGCTACCGGACATATTGTCGCTAGCTGTCATTTTCCCTCAACCTGTCGAGCTGCCGGCGCTCGCGCTTGGTCGGCCGGCCGCTGCCCTGCGCGCGTTCCGCGACCTTACCGGCCGTAACATCGCCAATCCTCTGCCTTTTTTGTCGCGGGCCAATCGCCTTTTTGAGAGCCGGTTCAGGCGGCGTCAGATCTTCATAGAGCATGAGCGCTTCCGCCGACGGCCCCCGCCGCGTGCCGGTATCCAAAACCTTGAGCACCAGAATTCTCCGCCCGATGCGCGCCGTTATGATATCTTCGGCTTTTACATGCTGCGACGGTTTATCGACCTTTTCCCGATTGATCCTGATTTTACCTGTTGAAACCAGACGCGTTCCCAATGTGCGGGTTTTGACCAGTCGCGCAAACCACAGCCATTTATCGATGCGCTGCCCAGATCCACCTTGGGCATGAGTTTGAGAAGAGCGATGGGTGGTCATGTCGGACTAGGTTTTTTCTTCGAGTTTGTCTTTCAGCTTGGCCAGCGAGGCGAATGGGGAATCCGGATCGATGTGCTTCTGAGCTTTTCGGGGTCCGGAGGTCCGGCCCTTGCTCTTTTTTTGACTGCCATTCCCATGCTTGCTACTGAAGCTTTTCCCGTCGCCAGGGCCTTTGCCTCTGCCTTTTTGCCGCTGCCTGTTTCCGGCTGTCCTTTTGTCGCTACCATGCGCCGGGCGACGGCGTTTGCCCGGCCGCCAGACGAAAACAAAATCCGGCTCTGAGGCAGCTTCTTGAGCGCACTCCTCTTTCGAAACAGCATCCGGCGTCTCGCCTGGTTCTTGCGCATCTTTTGTAGCGCCCGCGGCCTGAACCGGATCGTCGGATTTTCTCTCCGAGCGAAATCCAAGGGATTTCAGAACCTGGGCCAACTCATCCGGGGAGCACCCAAGGATCGACATCATCGACGTCGTGGCGATAAATCCGCCGTCTCCGGTGGCGCCTTCGGGCCCCGTAGCATTGATTGCGTCTTTTTGCGCATCATTTTCCGCATCATTGCCCTTTTCGGTGCCGGCATTGGCAACGGCCTCAGTACCGGACGAATTTTCACCAGCCTTCTCCGGTTTTCCCCGCCAGGCGATCAAGGGCCGTATCATATCGGCCAGACGTTCGAGAATGTCGATGCGAACGGAGCGCGGGCCGCAGACATGAAATCCTGCCACTTTATAGAAAGCCTGGGGGAGCGAAGGGTCGGTTGCCACCGAGGTAAGACCGCTCCTTGGGGGGGATGGCATGGTTTCTAAATCGATACCGTGCGCGCCGCCTTCTTTAAGCCCCCACAGAATGATGAGAAGATCTGATGCGGCCGGTTTCAAAAGAACCGGAATAAAAATATTGAACGCTCCGAAACGCACCCCGTACCGCCGCAATTGCGCACGGGCCTCCTGGTCGAGCGAGGCAATGTCCTGGGCCACTTCTTCACGCCTTAGAATGCCGAAATTCTGCACAAGCTGATAGCCTACGCCCTTTGCCAATCCAGCAATTTCATTTGATTCCGCAAGAGAAACGAGTGGGCCGAGACGTTCGGCGATCTCCTCGGCAATCCACTTGTCGAGCCTTGCTGTAATTTTCTCTCGTTCAGGAGCCGCCAAATGCTCGTCGGCAAAAAGCTGAACGCTTGGCTTCAGGGGATCGTCTCCGGCCTGCAACCTTGCGATTTTCGCATCCTTCCAGGCAATATCGCCATTCTGAGTGAGTGAAAAAGCGTCATGTTTGGCCGCGATGACACGCCGGGCGCGCATCGCCAGCTCATCGCCGAGAATGCGCGAAGCGGCATGACGCGCCGCCTTTCCGTTGATCCCGTCGCCACGGTCCTCAGGGGTGAACAAAAATCCGTCAAGCCGTCCGACCAAATGCTTTTCAACATGAACAGAACCGTCATCCATGATCTCAGCGAACAGATCGTCCTGATCGCGCAACCGGCGCATCAGGACGCTTGTCCGCTTATCGACAAAGCGCTGGGTAAGCTTTTCGTGAAGGGCATCTGAAAGACTGTCCTCGATTTCGCGCGTCCGGCCCTGCCAATGTTCAGGATCGTTGAGCCAATCGATTTTATTCGACACAAAGGTCCACGTCCGAATATGTGCGATACGATTGGCCAGCGTATCGATATCTCCATCGGTGCGGTCCGAAAACGCAACTTGTGAGCGGAACCAGTCCTCCGGAATGACCGGATCGTCCTTCATCAGGTACGAATAGAGCCTGCCAACCAGTTCAGCATGATCGGTCGCCGATATCTTGCGGTAATCGGGCACCTGGCATACCTCCCAGAGGCGTTTTACGGAGGCAGGTCCGGCGGCTTTCTGACGGACCTCGTCAATACGGATTGCATTTTCCAACGCAATACAGTCATCCGCCATACGCCCGCGCGTGAGCGCCGCATGAGTTGAAGGTTGTTTCAGGCTTTCACTAAGACGGTCGATACTGGAAAAATCCAGAGACCGATTGCGCCAGACCAGGGATTTCAGAGGTTCGAAATCATGATTTTCCAGGCGGTCTATCACGCTCTGCTCAAAGGGTTCCACATTGGCTGTCACACCAAAGGTTCCATCATTCATGTGGCGCCCGGCGCGCCCGGCGATTTGTGCCAACTCGCCGGGGTGAAGATCTCGACTGTGATGACCGTCGAATTTTCGGCATCCGGCAAAGGCGACATGGTCAATATCGAGATTTAGCCCCATGCCGATGGCATCCGTCGCGATCAGAAAATCGACATCGCCAGATTGGTAAAGAGCCACCTGGGCATTTCGCGTTCTTGGACTGAGCGCACCCATGACTATCGCAGCACCGCCACGCTGCCGGCGAATAAGCTCGCCGATTGCATAAACCTCTCCTGTCGAAAACGCGACAATGGCGCTTCGTCTTGGCAAACGGGAAAGTTTTTTCTGCCCGCCATAGCTAAGTTTGGAGAGACGTGGACGGGAGACGAAATTGGCATCGGGAAGGAGTTTCTCGATCACCTTTCGAGTGGTTTCGGCGCCCAGCAGCAGGGTCTCGGAATTGCCGCGCGCGTGTAAAAGGCGATCGGTGAATACATGGCCGCGTTCCGGATCGCCGGCGAGTTGAACTTCGTCAATGGCCAGAAAATCGACATCGACATCCTGTGGCATGGCCTCCACGGTGCAGACGTAATAGCTTGGATTGGATGGCTTGATCCGCTCCTCGCCTGTTATCAGCGCCACCCGGGACGCACCCACTCGCTCGACGATCCTGTCATAGACCTCGCGCGCCAGAAGCCGGAGCGGCAAACCGATCAGTCCGCTGTCATGACCGAGCATTCGCTCAATAGCGAGATGGGTTTTGCCGGTATTGGTAGGCCCGATCACAGCCGTTACATTTGCCGCGCGTCCTCCTGGGAACGTACCAATCATTTCACTATTGCTCATAGAGCTCATTCCCCGAACTCGATTTCGATTACACCCGGACAATCGTCGGTTCTGTTCCAAAAAATCCGCCCATTTCTAACGGGCGTGGTGGACAGAAGACCGCTCCGGTCGGGCAAGATATGCCAATACTCACAAGGAATTGCAATGACTGGAGGGAAGATCAATAGCGTTCGCGCGAGTTAGCCACGATTAATTGACAAGCGCGATCCGCCCGAGCCCGGGCATGTCGATATTCACACGATTTGAAGTGAGCGAAGCCGTGCCGAACATTGTCGGGATGGCCACATAATAGGGAATAAACATTTTTGCGCGTGGCACAGGCCTCAACCAGACTTCAATGTCATTCGTGCCTGACATGAATTTTGTTTCATCGTTCATCTTGTGGCCGGAAATCGGTACATATTTGATACGGCACACATATGCGATATTTGGCTGATTGTTGTTGGAACGGTTCGACAGAGGTTCGATCCGCTTGAACGAAAGTTTAAGGTTGAACCGCTGTTTTCCGTCAAACACCCGGAGAGGCTTGTTGGCGCATGGATTAACACCGGAAATGGTGCCGTTTTTCGAATTGGTCAGTGCCAGGATCGCACTCATCGGATCCAGGACGCCCTTTAGGTGCCTCTGCTTCAAGGGCACGCGCCGGCGTGACTTTTTGATTGGTGGCCGGGAAAGAACCTGGCTAACGCTGTTTCCGTTAAAGCGCATATTGACGCCGCCACGCTTTTTATTGCTCTTGAAGTTAAAGGCGTAATGGTCCGGTTTGAAACCGACGCGCGTGATCTGTCCTGTGCTTCGGGTCGTGCTGCGCCAACTGAAGGCGCCAAGCAGCGCGCTGATCCGCGCATTTCCGCTCAGGACATATTTCTTTTTATGGCTGCTGGATTGAAAAACGAACTGTCCAAGGTCAAGCCCGTTGAAACTTATCCGGTAAACCGCATTGACCCGTTCACCGCCTGCCGATGCGACTGTGGGCGATAGAAGAAGCGCGGCCGCGAACGTTAGCGCAAGCACCTTCGACCCGTGTGCCGGATTGTGCCGATGAAATACTGCAAATAAGCTCATAAGTCCTAACCTGCTGCTCAACTTCGGAAACTAACCTCAGAACGTAAACCCCACTCTACGCACTACAAATCCATTCGGACATTTTGATGACGCTTGAAGCATGAGCACAAAACGTAAATAATTAGATCATAAAAGTCAGATATTGGCACACAAAATATCGCTTTGGACCAATTCATCCACGTCTGAACGAAGTTTTACGATTTCGACCGTGACATCTTGACTGAAACAGTGCCAATTGATACTAAACGCGTCTTGACCGCCACGCATTTTCTGGGCGGCAGTGGAATTTCTTTGATCAATCCATATATTGGCAAACCCGCGGCGCGGGTTTGATTGCAGGAGCTTAAGCCCATGGCCAGGCGTTGTGAGCTGACAGGAAAAGACGTTCAAACCGGCAACAATGTGAGCCACGCGCATAACAAGACGCGTCGCCGATTTCTGCCCAATCTTTGCGATGTAAGCCTTATGAGTGAAGCGCTGAACCGCAAGGTGCGCCTGAGAATTAGCGCCCACGCGCTGCGCACGGTTGAACATCGAGGCGGACTTGATGCTTTCCTGCTGAAGGCGCGCAATGGGGAGCTTTCCACGAAAGCCCGCCGATTGAAGCGCGAAATAACAAAACGGCAAACGGCCGAGGCTGCCCCGGCAGAGGCATAATTCCGCCATTGGCCGGCAGCCCGTCCCACCTTTGATTATTTCGCCCTATCAAGGCTGCCGCAACGCAGACCGTTTTTCGACATATTCAAATTGAAGCAGCAGCGTCCGCTGCAGCACTGAAAAATTATCGTCCGAAACAAGAGTGATGATCGTTTTGCCGTCGGAATCCTTATGGACGGCGACACCTTCCATGTTATCGATCGAAAACCTCCCATCCGCCTCCAGAAGCGTCTGCCCCAGGATTGCATTTTGTGACATCAATTCCGCATGCGTGATCAGCCTGAGGCGCATTCTGACCCCCTCCGACCAGCGAAAACGACGCTCCAGCACGATCACATCGCCCGAGGGCAATGAAGCGAGATCCGTAACGTCAAAACCGCCGATGCGCTTTAGACGCAAGGGCTTCGACCGCCGCCCCGCCAAAATCCAACCCTCGAGGTGCCCGTCTTTATTGGCCTTGCGCTCTGCAAATGTGAGCACCCGCCCCTCATACCGGCCCGCCCTCAGAACAGTGAGCGCTTCGAGCCCCTTGTTTCTGGTGACACCGGCCAGGCCCTTGGGAAGTTTGAGATAGTATTTTGGTTTGCCGATCCCATCGGCATCGATCGGAAAGCGTCCGATCCTGTGATTCCGCTCGAACGAAATTAAAACTTCGCCTTTGCGCGGCGTACCCTTAACCAGTGTGACGCCTTCGGCATCCTGATGACGCTTATGTTTCAGAGGCCGTCCGTTTCGAGCGCGCAAAGGCCCGATTTTGACATCGCGCAAACCGGCCAGGGCATCGCCTTTGTAAATCAGCCTGGCGCGGATCCAGTTGCCTTGATCCGTAACGGCGATGAAATTTTTTCCTTGTGCCCCCATGATAAGCCCCGATAATCCACCAAACAGGGGGGACGTCGAGCTCAGAGAAAGGCCACCGCGCCATCTCAGGCGTCCGAAGCGGCGTTTGGTGTGATCGTCACCCTGGAAATAGGAGATGGTTCGCGCCGATACGGCGATTGAACCGTATTTCTCAGGCGGTCTTTCTTCCTTCGCGAGTGCTTCGCAAAATGAGCTTGAAAGGGCGAGCGCGCATAGAATGGTACAGGTAATAAAACGAGCGTTGATGATCGCGGATATAACAGGCAGGACGTCTTTGGCCGGGCTCAAGTTTCACGCCCTCCGAATTTCGGCCTGCCCGAACCCTGGACAAGGTTTTGAACCATCTCGCCCCTTGTTCGGGCGCCGCCCTCTTCAAAAAGCTCGACAAGCTTATCCGTCATGGCGCCAGCCAGTTCGCTGGGGTCTGATATGGTTACGGCACGGCGATAATAGCGCGTGACATCGTGCCCGATTCCGATAGCGAGCAATTCAACATCCGAGCGCAATTCAATTTCCTGAATGACCTGACGCAAATGCTGCTCCAGATAGGATGCCGTATTGACCGACAAGGTTGAATCATCCACCGGCGCACCATCTGAAATCATCATTATGATGCGTCGTTGTTCGGGTCTCGTGAGAAGGCGCCGATGTGCCCAGGCCAGTGCCTCGCCGTCGATATTTTCTTTTAAAAGCCCCTCCCGCATCATCAAGGCCAGATTGACCCGCGTCCGCCGCCAGGGATTGTCGGCGGACTTGTAAATGATATGGCGCAAATCGTTGAGACGGCCGGGATCGCCGGCCTTGCCAGATTTCAACCAGGTTTCGCGCGATTTGCCACCCTTCCAGGCTTTGGTGGTGAAGCCGAGAATTTCCACCTTGACGCCGCAACGCTCGAGCGTGCGGGCGAGAATGTCTGCGCAGCATGCCGCGACCATAATGGGGCGCCCGCGCATGGAGCCTGAATTGTCGAGCAGCAGAGTGACAACCGTATCGCGGAATTCGGTATCCTGTTCCTGCATAAACGAAAGAGGCTGCATGGGATCGGTGATGACGCGCGACAGCCGGGCCGCATCGAGCGTGCCCTCATCGAGGTCGAATTCCCAGGCCCTGTTCTGCTGCGCAAGCAACCGGCGTTGCAGGCGATTGGCGAGGCGGGAGACCACTGCGTTGAGCGATTTCAGCTCTTTGTCGAGAAAAGCGCGAAGCCGTTCGAGCTCATCGGGTGAGCAAAGGTCTTCAGCGTGTATCTCCTCATCGAACCTTTTGTCATATACCTTGTAGCCAAAAGCTTCCGGGCGGTCGAGCACCGACATATTCGGTTGCCATGTCGCATGGGTCTGTGCGTTCTGGCCGCCATCTTCATTTTCATGATCGAAGAGATCGCTATCGCCGAGATCGGATGTTTCCGTGTTTTCGCCATCGGCATCATCGCTGGCGTCGCTCTGCTGGTCCTGCTGTTCGCTGCCGCTCTCGCCATCCTCATCGCTGGCCTGGGGAAGACCGTCCTCGGGATTGGGTTCAATCTCGCCTTCTGCGGTTTCTTCCTGTCCGTCAACCTGATCGTCGAGAAGATCAAGCGCTTGTAGGATTTTTTCGACGATATGGCTGAATTCCTTCTGCTCCGAAACGCAACCCTCAAGTCCCGAAATAAGAGAACCGGCACGCTCTTCTATCCAGGGGCGCCAGAGATCGACGACAGCAGCCGCGTTTTCGGGCGGCTTGGCGCCTGTCAGTTTTTCCCGCACCAGAAGTGAAAGTGCAAGATCGAGCGGCGCATGCTCCCTTTCGGAAATATTTTCAAACTTCTCATTGTCGAAAAATTTTTCGACCTTGGCCGAAATATTCTCGGCGACACCTTTCATCTTGAGGGAGCCGATGGACTCGACACGCGTCAATTCGATCGCATCGAAGACGATACGTGCCTGTCCCGATGACGGTGTCACGCCAGCGTGAATCTTGTCGTCATGACAGGCGGCATAAAGCGCAAGAGAATCGCCATGCCCCCGGATGACCGAGAGTTCCCTGCCGTCCGGCGCTTGCGAGGGCTCCGGAACATATACGATCTTGTCTTCAAGCCCGGGAGCAGCGGAGGAATAAACAATCTCCAGCTCGGAATTGCCTGCAATCGACCTGATCGTCGTCGAGACGGCCCGTTTAAAGTTTTCCAGAGGCGCATCTTTGATCTTTGTGGACATGGGGCTCGGGACCGGAACGTTTCTCGCTAGTTAAGAATGATGTTGGCGGACGACTCGGGTAGTTCTTCACCGAAACAGCGTTGATAGAATTCCGCCACCAGCGGCCGCTCCAGCTCGTCGCATTTGTTGAGAAACGAGACCTGGAATGCAAAAGACACATCGTCGAATATATCGGCGTTTTCGGCCCATGTTATGACCGTTCGCGGGCTCATGACGGTTGAAAGGTCGCCATTGATGAAGGCGCTCCGCGTCATGTCCGCGAGACGAACCATGTTACTGACGATTTCGCGTTTTTTGCCTTTGGCAAAAGATTTTACCTTCGAGAGCACGATGCTCACCTCGTCGTCATGCGGTAGATAATTCAATGTCGCGACTATCGACCAGCGGTCCATCTGCCCCTGGTTGATCTGCTGCGTGCCGTGGTAAAGCCCCGAGGTATCGCCGAGCCCGATTGTATTCGTGGTCGAGAACAGGCGAAACGCCGGATGCGGATGAATGACTTTCGACTGATCGAGCAGGGTCAGACGTCCCGACACCTCGAGAACGCGCTGAATTACGAACATGACGTCGGGCCGGCCGGCATCATATTCGTCAAACACCAGGGCCGTGTTCGATTGCAGCGCATAAGGAAGGATACCCTCCTTGAAGGCCGTGATCTGCTGTCCGTCCTTGATAATGATCGCGTCCTTGCCAACCAGATCGATCCGGCTGACATGACTGTCGAGATTGACCCTTATGCATGGCCAGTTGAGACGGGCGGCGACCTGTTCGATATGGGTGGATTTTCCGGTGCCATGATATCCCTGAATCATCACGCGGCGGTTATATGCAAAGCCTGCCAAAATGGCGCGGGTCGTTTCGGGATTAAATAAATAATCTTCATCAACCACCGGAACATGATCATCGGTCGCCGAAAACGCCGGTACATCCATATCGACATCGATACCGAAGACCTGCCTGGCCGAGACCTTCATATCGGGCAGACGATCGGCGGCAGCCCCGTTCTCAATTGACATATTACATCTCTTTCTGATTTTTCACTCTAAGTGCGCGTTGCAATCTACGCATGCACTCTGTCCGATCAAGCGCTGTGGGTGCAACACGCCTGAAATCCGTTGCCGGGATCCGAGTTTAGACAAGCCCTGCGGTTCTCAGATAATTATAGGCCTGAATAACTTCACGCAACTTATCTTCCGAGCCCTTGTCCCCGCCATTGATGTCGGGATGGTGCCGTTTCACAAGCTCCTTGAAGCGCGCGCTGATATCGGCCTTTGAGGCATTGATATCGAGATTTAGAACCGTCAGGCTCTTGCGTTCCATATTCCTGATGGGCCGGGCGTTCTTTTTTACACGCTCTTGTGGTTTCGCATGATCCTCGTCATCGAAGATATTGTGGGGGTCGGAGGCCCGGCCGGCGAAACTGAAACCTTTGCCACGAACATGGTCTGCTTTTTTCGAACCCGATTGCGCGTTCTTCCCCATATCCCATGTCGGCCGGTGTCCGGTGGATGACGATTTCTGGAAGTCGACAACTTCCTCGTCGCTCATGCCGGAGAAATAATTATACTGCTTGTTGTATTGCCGCACGTGATCGACGCAAAAATGCAGATATTCGCCTTCGTGCCCGCGCCCGCGCGGGGCTTTATGGCGACCGGACCGATCGCAACCGCGCCAGTTGCATTGTGGAAAGCGATCTTCCTTCAGACGGCTCTCCTCCGGTTTGACACGGATACTGTCGAAATATTTTGAACCAAGTTTCATATAAGTCCAATATGCTAGCGGTGCAATATTTCTTCAAGATGGCGAAATGACACGTTTCAATCAGGCACGCAAGATGCCATATTGGGCAACTTTGCATTATGCACCATTTAGGGTTAGGAAAACATCAATGACTATCGAAAACATAATGCGCGGCAAGCTTGAAACGATCCTCTCTCCGGCCCGTCTGGAGGTGATAAACGAAAGCCATCTTCACGCCGGTCACGCCGGGTCGCCCGGCACCGGTGAGAGTCATTTTCGGCTAAACATCATCTCGGAGGCATTCGCCGGAAAAACCCGCCTGGAGCGGCATCGCCTCATCAATGAAATTCTCAAGGAAGAACTGGCAGGCAGGATACACGCTCTCGCGATCAGCGCGAACACGCCGGAAGAGGCAGGCCCGCAAAGCTAATGCGCAGCACGCAATGGAACAATCCGAAGCGCCGTGATTTTATTCTTTTGCTTGCGTAGAATTTCAAACCGGAAGCCGTGAAAACTAAACACCTGACCGGGTTCCGGAATCGTCTGTGCTTCATGGATAACGAAGCCGGCGATCGTGGTCGCCTCTTCATCGGGCAGTTGCCACTCCATATGGCGGTTGATATCGCGAATGGGAACGGATCCGTCCACATTGATCGTGCCGTCCGGTTGAGGACGGATACCGACATATGGAATATCGTGTTCATCCACGATCTGGCCGACTATTTCCTCGATGATGTCCTCCAGGGTGACCAGCCCCTGAACCTCGCCATACTCATCGACAACAAGCGCGAAATGGGCCTTTCGTTTTAAAAAAGCATTGAGTTGTTCCTGCAGGCTGGTCGTATCGGGCACGTACCATGGTTCCGCCGCCAGTCCCATGATATCGAGATCGGAAATATTCCATTTGACCTTTCCGAGCGCGCGCAAAAGATCCTTGGCATGTAAAATACCGACAATATTTTCCGGCTCGTCCCGCCATGCGGGCAAACGCGTGAATGGACTGCTCAAAACCTCATCGACAATTTTTTCAGGCGTATCGTCGAAATTGACAGTTGTCATGCTCGTTCGGTGAACCATGACGTCGACAACTTCAAGATCCGGCAGATCGAGCACACCGCCAAGCATGTCCCTGTCATGTTTGATAACAGCACCTTCCCGGTGATGCAGGTCGATCGCCCCCTTGAGTTCACGATGTGCCGATACGGCCCCCTCTCCCTCCAGGGGCAGATCCGGGGTGCGTTCCAGAATCCGGGTAACAATATACCGCACTGCGTCCGTAAAGGGCGCGAGAACCGTGAAGATCGGCTTGATGAATGGAGCGACAATCAGCGATACCCGGTCCGAATTTCTAAGCGCATAGGTCTTGGGCAGGACCTCGGCGAATATGACCACCAGCATTGTCATGGCAATGGTGGCGTAAGCCACGCCTGCCTGGCCGAAAACCGAAAGAAACAGGCTTGTCGCCAAAGCCGATGCGAGAATATTGACCAGATTGTTGCCGAGAAGAATGGCGCCGATAAGCCGTTCCGGTGATTTTGAAAGCCGCCCGACAAGTTTTGCCTGTCCGCTGCCCTCACGTTCCAGCGCATGCATCCTGGCGCGCGAATAGGCCGTGAGCGCTGTCTCGGAACCTGAGAAAAAGGCTGAAAGAACGAGTAATACGAAAATGAAAAAAACAGTGAATGCGAATGCAAATGACATGGAGTGAATTCAGCCCTTTAACGCAGTTTCGATCTGACCACGGATGAATGAAGCCAGAGCGTCCTGAGAAATATCACGGGTGAGAAATGCGTCCCCAAGTCCGTGAGCCAGGACCAGGGTGATCTGTCCGCGTTGCACCTTCTTGTCTTGCGCGATGTGCCGAAGAAGCGTCTCCAGATCCGGCAGCTCGTCCCCTGGAATGCCGGCGAGCCGTGTCGGCAGGCCTGCCGACTTAAGATGCTTTTCAATCCTCCTGGCCGCACCCTCGGGGCAAAGACCCAGCTCTTCCGAAAAAAAATAGGCCATGACCATTCCTATCGAAACACCCTCGCCGTGCAAAAGCCGATCACTATAACCCGCCCAGGCTTCAAGCGCATGCCCGAAAGTGTGGCCGAGATTCAGCAAGGCGCGTTTTCCCGCTTCGCGCTCGTCGGCTGCGACGATGCGGGCCTTTGCCTTACAGCTTGTCGCAATCGCATGCATCCGTGCGGAGAGGTCGCCATCCATGATTGCCGACCGGTTGTCTTCCAGCCAGCCGTAAAAATCCGGTGCGTCGATCAGGCCGTATTTCACAACTTCGGCATAGCCTGCACTGAATTGTCTTTGCGGCAATGTGCGCAGAACATCTAGATCGGCCAGCACCAGGGACGGCTGGGAAAATGTGCCTATGAGATTTTTCCCATGCACCGTATTGATCCCGGTTTTTCCGCCAACGGACGAGTCGACCTGAGCAAGCAGTGTCGTCGGTATCTGAACCATCCTCACGCCGCGCCTTAAAATGCTCGCGGCAAATCCCGCCAGGTCGCCGATAACGCCGCCACCCAGGGCAATGACGATATCGCCCCGCTCAATACCCAGAGCGAGAAGGTCGTTGCAAACCTCTTCGAGCACGGGAAAGGATTTGGAACTTTCGCCGGCCGGCACCGTGACGGAACCGGCAAACATGCCGGCTTCTTTGAGAGTGCTCTCCACTTTGGACAGATAGAGCGGGCCGACATTCTCGTCCGTGACGATTGCGCATTGAGCGAAGCCGACCCTGTCTTTGATAAGTTCAGCGCATTTGCCCAAAAGGCCGCACCCGATCATAATATCGTAGCTGCGATCGCCAAGTTCGACAGAAACTGTTTTCGGAGCGATTTCGATTTGCCCGATTTCATTCATGAAAGAAATATCCAAAGATAATTTTACCTAAGACCCCGCCGCCGACTGGATCGGTTCGGACCTTTCGCCAAGTGCCTTTATGATCTCATCAACGATGACCTGATGGGGAACGTCTCTGCTTTGAACCGTGATATCAGCTTCGCTGTAGACCGGATAGCGCTCGTCGAGCAGAGATTTCATCACAGCCTCCGGATCGTCGGTCTGCAGAAGAGGGCGTGTGTTCCGCCGCATGACCCGTCGCATCAATACATCCAAATCCGCCTTCAGCCATACCGAAATACCGGTCTCCTTGATCAGCTTTCTTGTTTTTTCGTCCATAAAAGCTCCGCCGCCGGTCGCCAATATTTGCGCCCCTTTCCCCAAAAGTCGTCTGATAACCCGACGTTCACCCTTGCGGAAATATTCCTGACCATGCTTGTCGAAAATTTCCGTTACGCTCATTCCTGCGGCTTTTTCAATTTCGTTATCGGCATCGGCAAATTCCAGACCGAGGTCATGCGCCAGAACACGACCTACCGATGTCTTTCCAGCACCCATCAAGCCAATGAGTACGACCGGGCGGCCTGCGATCCTGGCCAGTGCGGTCTTCGCTTTCTGATCGAGGTCACCCGCTTTTTTTTGCCGCCGAAAACCAAATGACAATGCCATGAACTTGGTAGGTCCTGTTTCCCGCTCGTTCCCGCACCTGGATACCGGCTTTCAGAATCCCTCATTTTCAGCAGGGACAATGAATGCAGGCAAACGCAATGATATTATGAGATCTGCATCCTGCACAATAGGTCGTTTCTGATCATACGGGGCTTGATCGAATTACAATATGTTTTATGAAGGCTTGCGTCCAAGAAAATTATCTGCGGTCCGGGGGCAATAATGGATCTGCAAACGTTTTCCGGGTGACATTGGGTGTTCGAGGGTCATAATAACACCAATTTCGAATCAGAAAAGTAAGTTCAAACAGGTAAAAAGATGCCGAGCCTCGTTCGTTTCCTTGTGATTGCTGGAGTACTCATCGGCATTGTTTATGCAACCTTCTATACGCTAGCCGTCTTTTTTGAGCCGGAACCAAAAGAAGTCACTAAACAGATCTATGGCATCGAACTCCAACAGCCGTGAAAATAGCATCATGCCGGCCGGCGCCGCGCATTTTGTCATCTGTCTTGGTTTCATAATCATGCTCTCTCCTGTTTTACCGAGTTCAACCGTTGCCGCGCAGACCGCAAGACCCGCAGACCAGGCCAGACCGGTCCTCGATCTTGATCCCGAAAGACCGCTCCTGACCCTTGAAAGGCGGTCATCGGATCGCGCAAGGAAGAAAGCCGACACCGGCGCTGTCCAAAAACCAATCCCCCCATCAAACCCTCGAAGCGATCCCGGTCCGCGCCGTTACAGCACAAATCCCACGGATGTCGAACAGACGGACCTCGCCCCCGTAACGGATCAGGAGGGGACGGGTCTGCCCGTCGGCGTCTGGCAGGGTATGGATGCCGGATCGCTCGAAAACCTGTTTGCAAAAATTGATCTGCCGCCGCGCTCCCCGGTATTGAACGATTTATGGACGCGCTTCCTTCTGTCGAGAGACAGCTTCGGGCAAAACCCCCAGGATCCCAGATTTGAAGTGCTGAAACTGGAAGCGCTCTTCAGAAGTGGACGCTTTGAAGAAATCGTGAAAGTCGCTGATGTTAGGCGCGCAGCTGCTCCGCTCTCCCCGATGCTTGTCGTCATTCATGCCAAGGCCCTGCTTGGACTGGTACGCATCGACGAAGCCTGTAATCTCCTCAAGAGCACCGCAGCAGCCAATAAGGAAATGCCAAAAAGTCTCAAGCTGCAGTCCGTGAAAATGAGTATATTTTGCCGCGCGGCTAAGGGGGACTATGCAGCGGCTAATCTTTTTATGGATCTCGCTCGCGATCAGGGGCTGGACACGCCTTTTGCATTCGACGCCGTGGTTGCGCTCGAAGCGGGGCGGCGCGCACCGAGGCCGCCATCAACAAAACTGGATTTAATCGACTACAGGTTTTTAATGCTGTTCAAAAGGCCGCTTGACGGCAAATTGATCCGGCATGCATCGGCACCCGTATTGAGCGCAATCCTGTTTGATAAAAACCTCACCCTGGAAAATCGGTTAGCGGTCGCCGAACGTGCGTTCAAACTCAATATCATAAGCGCCCGGCGCCTTGCCGCGGTTTACGGTGCGGTTCGGTTTGCACCGGGCGATCTCAACAATCCCCTGGCTGCCGTCTCAAAATACCGAAATCGCCCCGAGAGCAGAGCGTTGCTCTATCGTGCCCTTGAAAACACCCGTGATCCGGTGCGCGCTGCGAAACTCGCTCGCGCCCTTATGGCCAGCTCGAAAAGCGCAGGCCTATATCTCCACATGCCGTTCCTGCTTGGCTCCTATATCGACCAAATGCCGCAAACCGCTGCCTTGGCCTGGTTCGCGGAAACTGCCGTCGAAATTTCCCTGGCATCGGGCAATTACGAAAAATCCCTGAGTTGGGCCGTATTCGGGAGTGCCGATAATGCCGGACAGCCGCGCAAACTTCTCAACTGGCTGACTTTGATCGATATTGGCGCCCCCGCCAACACGGTGCCGCGTGGCGCCGGCTTATCGACCACCGAAGAGTCAGCGCTCGCCGGTCAATTCAGCCCCGATACACTGCACCGCCTGGTCACGATACTCGATGCATTGAAATATGACGTGCCGGTAAGGCTCTGGAACAGGGCGTCGAATTCGCCTCAGCCCAGCTCCGGCCATCTGCCGGAAACCGGATTGCTTTCGAAACTTCAAATCGCCGCGGATCAGCAGAAATACGGCCAGGTTATCCTCTATTCGATAATCGCGCTGGGCAAGGATGGCCCGCCCGATGCACACATTATCGCGTTGGGCGATACACTGCGGGCCATGACGGCGAGCGGTTTGAAGAGTGAAGCGCGTCGCGTGGCTCTCGAAGCCCTCTATTCGGTCTGGCCGCGCCACGCGAGTTACTAGCCGGTTCTGTATCCGGGCGTTTGTCATTCGTATCAAAATTTCAACGAGCACAACATCGGTCGAGGCGATGAACGAGAAGCATTTAAAATACTTGATCCTTTTTCTGGAGATGCTGAGCGCCGAACGCGGTGCGGCACAAAACACGCTCGATTCCTATCAGCGCGATCTCAATGGATTTATCTCTTATTGCGAGAAAAACGGGATCGGGCTGACGGATGTGACGAAGGAGGACCTGGGAAATTATATTCAGGAGCTTTCAAGGCAGGGTTTGGCGAAGTCCACGCGCTCAAGATGCATCTCGGCGCTTCGTCAATTTTATCGGTTTCTTCATGCGGAAGGCATCATTGATGAGGATCCGGCACGGTCCTTGCGCGGTCCGCAAAAAGATCGCGCACTCCCGAAAACCCTGTCCATTGCCGAAGTTGAGAAATTGCTCGAGACCGCACGGGGCCGCCTTGACGCAAGTATGAATGGCGGAGGAGATGTTGTCAGGTTGAAAGCCGCAAGGTTGAACTGCCTGCTCGAACTTCTTTATGCCACGGGCCTGCGTGTTACGGAACTTGTTGCCATGCCGCGCGACACGTTGAAGGGCGATGGTCATACATTGATGATTACCGGCAAGGGAGGGCGCCAGCGTCTGGTCCCACTGAACGCACCGGCCCGCCAGGCCATCGACCTTTATCTTGAGGCGGAATCAGCCTGCTTCGCAACGGTGTCGTACCGATCTCCCTGGCTCTTTCCCTCGCCCAGTCGCAACGGACACCTGACCCGGCAACGCCTGGCCCAGGAGTTGAAGCAACTCGCTGAAGAAGCCAATATCAATCCGGGGAAGGTTTCACCCCATGTCCTGCGCCATGCATTTGCGAGCCATCTCCTCGATCGCGGCGCCGATTTGCGGTCCGTACAGCAACTGCTCGGCCACGCGGACATCACCACGACGCAGATTTACACACACGTTCTTGAGGAGCGTTTGAAACGGCTGGTCAATGACCATCATCCACTGGCTGACGGTTCAAATGATACGTCCGGTTAAATCTGGAGACAATTGTTTGCAGGCCGGCCAAACCGCCGCACGGGCGATAAACTTAACCGCCTTGACACATTTCACCATCCACGCGAATGTGCCGCAAATCCCCCATGCCAACGAGAGTTAGCCTGTCATACACATGCGTACATATCTAGATTTTGAAAAACCGGTCGCCGAGCTGGAGAGCAAGGTCGCCGAGCTTCGATACATTCAGGACAGCGATGACGAAGTATCGGTTCTGGAAGAGATTGAGCGGCTTGAGGAAAAGGCGCTTAAAACTCTTCAGGAAACCTATGAAAGTCTTGAGCCCTGGCAGAAAACCCAGGTTGCGCGACACCCCGACCGGCCGCATTTCTCCGATTTTGTCGATGGTCTGATTACCGAATTCACAATCCTTTCCGGCGACCGCATGTTCTCGGAAGACCATGCTCTGATCGGTGGGATTGGCCGCTTTCGTGGACGTCCGGTCATGCTTCTCGGTCATGAAAAAGGGCGCACGACCGAAAAACGAATAAAACACAATTTCGGTATGCCGCGGCCGGAGGGATATAGAAAAGCCGTACGCCTCATGGAAATGGCTGATAAATTTTCCCTGCCCGTAATCACTTTTGTAGATACGGCCGGCGCCTATCCGGGTGTTGGGGCGGAGGAACGCGGTCAGGCCGAGGCCATAGCCAGATCGACCGACTGCTGTCTGAGCCTGGGGGTTCCCATGATCACTGTGATTACCGGAGAAGGAGGATCAGGCGGCGCCATAGCCATCGCGGCCGCCAACAGGGTGCTGATGCTTGAGCATGCGATTTACACCGTGGCCTCTCCGGAAGCTGCCGCATCCATATTGTGGCACGATTCAGCGCGGGCCATAGATGCCGCGACGAATATGAAAATTACCGCGCCTGACCTTAAGCAATTCGGCATTATCGATGGCATTATTCCCGAACCGATCGGTGGTGCCCATCGTGATCCGGACAAAGTGATCGGCCGGACCGGCCGAACGATTGGTGCCGCACTCGCAGATTTCCAAGGTATGGAAGCGGATAAAATTCGCGCGCTCCGGCACTCCAAATTCCTTTCAATGGGAAAAGCGCTCTAAGTCCGGGAAGCCGGTTAATCAATTGATTTTGAGTGACTTTTGTCAAATTTCCGCCTCGATATGCAGTTAGTTTTCCACTATTGGGCCATATGAATGCGATCAGTGGTCCGGGTTATTTCTGACGAACGGACTCTATGCCTATAATTTGGAATTGATTCGTGATCGGTTTCTGAATTAACCTGATTTTAACTAGGGGTATTGGATCTTGGGTGCAGTGCGCCAAGGGGCACTTCAAGCGTATGTATCAAATATTATCCAATAGGATGAGCTGGCAATTGTATCGCGTAAGCCTGATAGCCGTAATCACGGCCTTTCTCTCCGCATGCGGGGGTGAAATACCTCCTCACATGCGTCCGATTTCCAACGGAGCAATGCACCTTCTCGGAGAGAAGGGCATGAGCGCCCAATCACCCATTTTCATTCGCGTCTTCAAGCGGGAATCCGAACTCGAAGTTTGGAAAGAACGCGAGGATGGGCATTTTTACCATTTCAAGACCTACCCGATCTGCAATTGGTCGGGAAAGCTGGGACCGAAAATGCGCGTTGGCGACAAGCAGTCTCCTGAAGGTTTTTATCAGGTCACCAAACGCCAATTGAACCCGAAATCCAAATTTCATCTTTCTTTTAATCTTGGCTTCCCGAACGCCTATGACCGCGCTCACCGGCGTAGCGGAAAATATTTGATGGTCCACGGGAACTGTCGATCGGCCGGATGTTATGCCATGACCGATGCGCTGGTCGAAGAAATTTACGCGCTTGCGCGGGAGTCGTTCGCTGGCGGACAGCAGGCAATTCAGGTCCATGCCTACCCCTTCCGCATGACTGCAGGAAATTTACGCAAACATCGCGGCAACAAATGGTATCCGTTCTGGCGAGGTCTCAAAGAAGGATATGACCATTTTGAAAAAACCCGCCAGCCTGCCAATGTCGCCGTTTGCAACAAGCGTTACATGCTGAACGTCAAGTTTATCAATAGCGGCCTGGGGGTCGATCCGAAAGGTCCATGTCCCGCCTATGAGAAAATGCCGCAAAAATACTGGGCGGGCACAACCGGCACGATGGTATCGGATGTACGTATGATCAAGGTCAGGGGCACGAAAAGGCGCTTCAAGAACGGTAAGCTTATCGCATACTCATCTCCTGACGCAGTCGGCTACGGACTTTTCAAAACACCGACATTCAGCTTCGGGTCATCGGGCTCCTTTTCATCGGACCGATCGGACGAGTTCAGTAAATCCTCGCTTGGCTTGGCCGAGTGACAAAGACGACGCCCCGTATTTTGTTGGGGACAATTCAGTCTGCAAATCTTAAATTCATCCCGACATTCCCCTATGTGAAGGTTGAAATGAACAATTGAGACGGTATCCACGGGTGAGCCCAACCATAAAATCGCTGATACTATCTGCAATAGTGGTTGCGGGATTTGCGTTTCTCGTATCCGGCAATCGGCAAGGGAGCTTAGCTCTCTACGTCAGCAATGCTAAAATGGATATGTTGCGCAAGGAACAGCGCTTGCGTTATGATTACCGCCTCCCGCTCCGTGGCGCGCCCCGTTTCGATAAACTCCCCGAACGCCTCGCCGGTAAGGATGTAACGCTTGGCAGCGCGATATTCATCCGTATTTTCAAAGCGGAATCCGAGCTGGAACTATGGATGAAAAAGGGCAGGCAATTTGTACTGTTCCAGACCTATCCTATATGCCGCTGGTCCGGCTTCCTCGGTCCGAAGCTGAAGGAGGGCGATCGTCAGAGTCCGGAAGGTTTCTATTCGGTATCGCGCCGTCAGCTCAATCCCAACAGCCGTTGGCACCGGTCATTTAATATCGGCTATCCGAACAAATTCGATAAATCATTCAAGCGTACCGGATCCCTGATCATGGTGCATGGGGGATGCGGCTCCATCGGTTGTTTTGCGATGACCAATGAGGCAATCACCGAAATCTGGAAGATCGTGAATGCGGCCCTCGACAATGGCCAGAAACGCTATCAGGTGCACACCTTCCCGTTTCGCATGAACGAAAACAATATGGCAATCCATAGCGGCGATCGATGGCATGGTTTCTGGCTAAACCTGAAGACCGGATACGATGCCTTCAACCTGCACCGCACGCCACCGGAAATCAGTCACTGCAATGGCCACTATGTGGTGCGGCCCGGCAAACCCGGCAGCAGCGGCGAACGGCGGCTGCAGAAAAAATGCCTGCCCGAACTGGCCGCAAATTAACGTCCGTCATCATTCATCATTCATCATTCATCATTCTCAGCAAAATTACTCGTCCATTGAGCGAGGTTGGGCTAGGCTGCCCTCATGATCTGTCGGGACGCGAGTGATGTGTAAAATTATTGTCCTCCGAATAAAGTCTCTGACCTGTTCATGGTCGAAAAGCAAAATTGCACTCGGCTTGACATGGGCGGCCATATTCTCATTGCTCGGGCTCACCCTGAGCCAGGCAGGCGACAAGGCTCCCGTAAGTCTGAATGATCAAGCATCCGGCGCACAGGTAGCTGGCGCTGGTGTATCAGGCGTTCAGACACAGGCGCCAGTGCAGAATGGCAGCCTGGGATCCTCAAAGCCCGGCGCCACGGCGTCTTCGCAAAAGCTCATTGTGGCAGCCCTTGGCAAACGGTTGAGCGCCGAAATAAAAACCAGGGGATTCAAACCAGGCGCCGCCGCGTTTATCCGCATATTCAAACAAAGCTCGAAACTAGAAATCTGGCTGCAGGACGAAGCCCGCGCCAAGCGTTACCGTCGGTTTAAAACCTACGAAATCTGCAAGTGGTCTGGAAAAATAGGCCCGAAAATATATGAGGGCGACCTCCAGAGCCCTGAAGGTTTCTACGCCTTCTCACCCTGGCATCTGCGCCCCGTAAGCCGAAACCACCGCGCCATCGATATCGGATTTCCTAATGCCTTCGATATCGCCTTGAAACGATCTGGATCGGACATTCAGATCCATGGCAAATGCGGCTCGGTCGGTTGTTTCGCCATGACCGATAAAGGCGTCGATGAAATATTCCGCATGATCGCGGCGGCCTTTGGTGGCGGCCAGAACGAGATCATGGTTCACATATTTCCTTTCCGGATGACGGATCAGGCCATGAACCGGCACAAGGCGCATCGCTGGGCAGGCTTCTGGAGCAATCTGAAACCGGCTTATGACGCTTTCGAAGCCAGCCATATCCCGCCGAAAATCGAGATATGCGGCGGGAATTACAGGACGCGGTCATTTGCGCGAAGCCGGGTGTCGAAAATTGCCGCAGCCAACGCTGCCTCCTGCATCAAGCTTGAAGCGCCGACACTGTCGGTAGCTGCGCGCAGACGCGCGCTTGCGAGGGCCATGAAGCCCAAGCCACGCATCAAGATCCGCTGCAATCTCAAACGTCCAAGCTGCCGCAAATGGCTCTTTCTGCAAAAACGCATCCTGGCCAGGAAGAGCGCGGCCAAAAGCCGGTTACGACACCGTACCGCAAACAGGCAGAGACAGTAATCCAACCCGGCATGGCAGGCTTACGGCGTGGGATCAGTCATCAGCTATACACGATCTAGAATGGCCAGAAGATCAGGATCATGGGAACCGCAATGGCGACCACCAGAACTTCGAGCGGCAATCCCATGCGCCAGTAATCTCCGAATTTATAGCCGCCAGGCCCCATTATCAGAGTGTTGTTCTTGTGTCCGATGGGCGTGAGAAAGGCACAGGACGCGGCGACTGCGACAGCCATTAAAAAAGGATCGGCATTGACACCGAGCTTGGACGCGATGTCGACCGCAATCGGCGCGGCGATGACCGTCGTCGCAGTATTGTTGAGAACGTCCGAAAGCGTCATGGTAACGATCATCAGGATCGTCAGCACCACCCAGTGTGGCGACCCCACGGCGACATCCACGATCTTCTGGGCGATGAGTGCGGTGCCGCCAGATGCTTCAAGGGCGGCGCCGATGGGTATCATGCTGCCGAGAAGCACAATCACCGGCCATTCGATGGATTCGTAAAGATCCCTCAATGGAACGATGTTGAGCCCCACCATGACGATGCAAACAAGAGCCAGGGCGACGGGGAGATAAAGATAACCGAAGCTCGCCAAAGCGATGGCGACCGCAAATGAACCCGCTGCGGCCAGAGCCATGCGCCGGTTGATAAGTTGTAGGCCGCGCTCGGCCAGCGGCAGCGTTCCCAAAATCTCGGATGTGGCACCGAGACGTTCCTTCGGCCCGAGAAGCAGAAGAATATCGCCCGCCTTGATATTCAGCTTGCGCACCCGTTCATAAAACCGCCGGCCTTGTCGCGACACACCGAGAAGCGTAATCCCGTGGCGATGTAAAAGCCGAAAGGACAATGCGGACCGACCTTCAATACGTGCATTGTGCGGCACAACCACCTCGATCAAAGTGAGATCGCCACGTGCCAGCAAACCGCCATGTTGCTCCGACCCGACATATTCTAGCTTCATCTTCCCGACGAAACCGTCAATTGCCTCCGCCGAGGCCTCGATGACCAGAATATCTCCCTTTCGCAGCTCCTCGCTCCGTCCCAGACCCGGCAGCCTTTTACCGCGTCGAATTACACCGACAATAACGACATCGAGCTTGTCGCAATCCTCATCGAGATCGCGAACCATTTTCCCGATGACCGGGGTATCCTCGGGCACGGCCACTTCCGCGATATAGGATTCGATTTCGAACAACTCCTCGCCCGTATCGTGCTCAAGCCGCGCTGAAGGAATGAGGCGCCAACCGATCAGCGCAATAAAGGCCACGCCGGCCAGGGCGCATGCTCCGCCCACCGGCGTGAAGTCGAACATCGTGAAAGGCCCCAGTTCAGGGAAGGCCTCGCCGCGAAAGCTCGCAATGATGATATTGGGGGGAGTGCCGATCAGCGTCACAAGCCCGCCGAGGATTGTGGCGAACGACAATGGCATCAGGGTCAATGCCGGGGAACGTTTTGCCTTCTTCGCGGCCTGAATGTCTATGGGCATCAGCAGCGCTAGCGCACCGACATTATTCATAACCGCCGAGAGTGCCGCACCGACCCCAGAAAGAATGGTGATATGCGCCCAAAGCGCACGCCCCTGGGCGACGACATATGTGGCGATAAGTTCGATCGCGCCCGAATTTGAAAGACCGCGCGAAACGATGAGTACAAGTGCGATTATGACGGTCGCCGGATGTCCAAATCCCTCGAAAGCCTTGTCGGAGGGTACGACACCCAGAATGACCGCTGTGACCAGCGCTGCAAAAGCCACCAGGTCATATCGCCATTTGCCCCATATCAAGAGACCGAAAACGACAACGAGAAGGCCAAAAAGTATCAACTGGTCCTTGGGCATTTGGCTGCGAACTCCCGATACGGATTAAATGAGTGAGGTAAACTCGGACCACGGCTTTATATCGGATTTCGTGCTTTCGCGCCCATAAAAAATCCATGCTGTGAGTAGCGCTCCACGCAGGTCATGAGCCGATGCGTACGGGATCGCAATCCGCCTATGCTTCGCCACGGCCTATAGGCAGGGATGCCTGCCAGGCCAGGCTCAGTTTATGGATTCATGCTCTGGACCGTCCATCAATGCTCAATGGTCCGGCCCCATGCGCAACAATAACGAAAAGCCCGCCGGCGATTGCGATGTTTTTCATCAACATGATCATCTGCATTTGATTGCCGGGCTCGAAATGAAAAATCGCCCCGCTCAGGAGTGTAAAAAGCGCCAGTCCAAGGGCGGCCAGTCGCGTCTGCCAACCCAGTAGAAGCATGACCGGCAATAGAATTTCAGCTGCGATCACCGCGGGCAGGAGAGCACCGGGCACAGAATGCTGTTCCATATAGGCTTGCGTGCCTGCGTATTTCTCAATTTTATTGATACCCGCCATGAAGAAAACGCCGGACAGAAGCAAACGTCCGAAAAAATCGAGCACTCCGTTCATAGATGACCCCCATTAAGTCAGATTAAACCAGTTCCAAAGACTCTCGCAGAAATATAACCGAGCGGAAACCATACTTCTTTTGGTATAGCCCTTCAAGCTGCCACCCCTCCAGGGCGGAAGAGGGCGTCATTCCAGCGCGGGGCCGCTGTTTTGATACCGATTGAGGGGGCTGCCTAATGAATGGAGACCCGGCTCGTCTCAACTCAGCTGGCCATGGCAATGTTTGAACTTCTTGCCGGATCCGCAGGGGCAGGGCTTGTTTCTCGGCACCTTGCCCCAGGTCGAGGGATCGTCGGGATTAACGGACGCCGCCGATTTTCGGCTTTCCACGGGTCTTTGCTTAAGCGCAACATCGCCGTCATTCGTATAGGCCGCCTCGCGGTCGTCGTAAATGTCCATATCCATGTCCACCGCGATAGAGCCGTCGGCGGAAGCGAACTCGTCCTCACCGGTGAGCGGATCGAGATGGTGCAGTTCCATGTCCGGCAATTCATGCGGCTGAAGCATCTCGGCCTCGGCTTCCGGTGAAAAGGTGAGATGCATCAGTTGCGTTGTCACAGCTTCTCGAAGCTGGGCCAGCAGGCCCTCAAATAGGGTGAAGCTTTCGCTTTTGTATTCGTTGAGCGGATCGCGTTGACCATAGGACCGCAGTCCGACGACCTGGCGTAGATGCTCCAGAATTACAAGATGCTCGCGCCATAAATGATCGAGCGTCTGCAGCAACACCATTTTCTCGATTTGCCGGGCGATCTCGGGCCCCATATCCGCAGCCTTCCGGGCGGCTGCCTGATCGGTCAACTCAAGAAGGCGATCATGAATCTCTTCATCCGCGATGCCTTCCTCCTGAGCCCAGTCGCTAATTGGCGCTTCAATTCCGAAAACTGACTGGATCTGGGAAGAGAGCCCCTCAACATCCCATTGCTCGGGATAGGCGTTCTCGGGAATATGCTGACGAACGAGTGCATCGAGCAATTCACGCCGCATATCCGTCACCGTTTCGTTGACGTCTTCCTCGGCCATCAGATCGATACGCTGCTCAAAGATGACCTTACGCTGGTCATTCATCACGTCGTCATATTTCAAAACATATTTACGAGCGTCGAAATTGCGCGCTTCAACCTTTGACTGGGCCTTTTCAAGCGCCTTGTTGATCCAGGGATGAGTGATCGCTTCACCCTCCTCAAGACCCAGCTTTTTCAGCATGGTATCCATCCGGTCCGAACCGAATATGCGCATCAGATCGTCTTCAAGCGACAAATAGAATTTCGATCGCCCAGGATCGCCCTGACGCCCCGAGCGTCCGCGAAGCTGATTGTCGATGCGGCGGCTTTCGTGCCGTTCCGTGCCGACCACATAAAGACCGCCGGCGTCCAGGGCACGTTTTTTCTTTAAAGAAACATCTTCGAGAATTTCGGCATTTTTAGCTTCGATCTCCTCCTCCAAAGGCTCCTTGCCCTTTTCCTGGAGGCTGTGGTGCCAGTCCTCAAGAGCCATGTCAGGATTGCCGCCAAGTTGAATATCCGTGCCGCGGCCGGCCATGTTGGTGGCGATCGTCACGGCTCCCGGAACGCCGGCCTGCGCAATAATACTGGCTTCCTGTTCATGGTATCGGGCGTTGAGAACCTGATGCGGTATGGGCTTGTCGACGCCGATCCCTTTCAGCAATTTCTGGTCCTTGAGCATATCGGACAGAGTTTCCGATTTCTCGATAGATGTGGTGCCGACCAGAATGGGCTGACCGCGGTTCATACAGTCGTGAATAAGCTCGACAATGGCGTGAAATTTTTCGCGCTGCGTCCGGTAGACCTCGTCATCCTCATCAACGCGGCCAATATCAACATTGGTCGGAATTTCAAGCACATCAAGGCCGTATATATCCATGAATTCATCGGCTTCGGTGGCCGCCGTTCCGGTCATGCCCGCAAGCTTTTCATACAGTCTGAAATAATTTTGGAATGTAATGGAGGCAAGCGTCTGGTTTTCAGGTTGAATGGCCACGTTTTCCTTGGCTTCCAGAGCCTGATGCAGCCCTTCCGAATAACGTCGTCCCTCCATCATGCGGCCGGTAAATTCATCGATGATGACAACCTGGTCGCCCTTTACGATGTAATCCTTGTCTCTTTGAAAAAGCTTGTGCGCTTTAAGCGCCTGATTGACGTGGTGAACGACGGTGGAGTTTTCAGCATCGTAAAGAGATGAGCCCTTGAGAAGATCCGCCTTACCGAGAAGTTCTTCGAGTTTTTCGTTACCTTCCTCCGTGAAAGTAACCTGCCGTTGCTTTTCATCGAGCTCAAAATCGGCATCGTCCAGGAGCGGGATGAATTTGTCTATCGCGGTATAGAGTTCCGAACGGTCTTCGACCGGTCCCGAGATGATCAGCGGCGTCCGGGCTTCATCGACCAGGATGGAATCGACCTCGTCGACGATTGAGAAAAAATGCCCCCGCTGCACCATCTCCTCGACGCTCATTTTCATATTGTCGCGGAGATAATCGAAACCAAGCTCGTTATTCGTCCCGTATGTGACATCGCATTCATAGGCGGCCTTGCGTTGATCATCGTCGAGATCGTGCAGGATAACGCCGACACTGAGACCGAGAAACTTGTAAACCTGCCCCATCCATTCCGCGTCGCGCCTGGCCAGATAGTCATTGACCGTCACCACATGGACGCCGCGGCCGGTGAGAGCGTTTAGATAGACCGGCAGCGTGGCAACCAGCGTCTTTCCCTCGCCGGTTTTCATTTCGGAAATTTTTCCGTCATGCAGGACCATGCCACCAACAAGCTGGACATCGAAATGGCGCTGGCCGAGCGTGCGTTTTGCTGCTTCCCGTACTGTGGCAAATGCCGGCACCAAGAGATCGTCCAGCGACGTACCCTCCGCGACCTTTGCGCGGAACATGTCGGTTCGCGCTCTGAGTTCATCATCGCTGAGGGCCTCGATTTCTTCCTCAAGTGCATTTATCGCTTCCACATTGGGGTGGTACCCCTTGAGAATCCTCTCATTCGAGGTACCGAAAACCTTAGCGGCAAATGAGCCGAAAGACAGCATCATGCGTCCCTTCAACGAATAAAAATCGATTGAGCCAATACCCGGAGATACGGAAAATACCGACGGTGACCAACCGGTCATAAAATAGAACGGTGACACGCTCAAAATTAGACGTGCCCAGGTATATTTCCCCGTGACGTCCGAATTCAGTGTGCCCAGAACTTTTCCCTGCGACAGGTTTATAAGACCCGGCAAGCTGAGAGATAAGTGTGCCGCATGATCTTGTCAACGGACGTTTAAGGGCCAAATCAATAGAACTTCAGGCGATAAACCTGTTCAAATTTACGTCATTGACACTATGCATTTCCACCCTTCCGGTCTAAGGGAGATTGTAGAAAACTCTGAAAGGCCCCGCTCTTGCCCAGAAAACGGGTTAGCAAATCCCTAGGCAACAAATTCATAAGGACAGATTAAGTGAAACTGAAATCAAATATTGTGATTGCGATATGCTGGATTATGGGCTTTGCGGCGATCGCGACAACACCGTCATTGGCTGAAGACAAGGTCATTGCCAACATTAACGGTTCACCCATTACAGAAGCGGATCTCAAGCTTGCTGAAACGGATATCGGCCCCGAACTTGGCCGCATGCCCGCCGCTCAAAGGCGAAGAGCCACGCTTGAATATCTCATTCAGGTCCGGCTCCTGTCTGATGCTGCCAAGGCAGCGAAACTCGAGGAAGGCGAGGCTTACAAAAAAAGGTTGAATTATTTTCGCCAGCGCGCCCTTCGCGATACGTATTTCGAGAACAACGTCATGAACGCCGTGACGGATGCCGAGGCCAAAGCCTTGTATCAAAAGCGCATAGCCTCCCTTTCCGAAGACAGTCAGATCCGGGCGCGCCACATCCTCGTTAAAACCGAGGCCGAAGCGCGCGATATCGCAGAGCTGATTAATCGCGGTCAGGATTTCGTTGAACTGGCCAAGAAAAAATCGACCGGACCAAGCGGTCCGAGAGGTGGCGATCTTGGATATTTTTCCCAGGGCGACATGGTCAAGGAATTCGATACTGCCGCATTCAAGTTGAAAGTCGGACAGGTGTCCGAGCCGATTAAAACAAAATTCGGCTGGCACCTGATCAAGGTGGAAGACAAGCGCAAGGCCGCCCCTTTCGAAGAGGTCAAGAACCAGGTTAAAACAGAGCTTATTTATAAAAAAGCGCAAGAGGTTCTGGATGGACTGCGCAAGGCGGCTAAAATCGAAATTCTCGACCCAGTGTTGAAGAAAGCGATTGAACAGCCTGATCGTGGCAGCTTCACCCCTCCGGGTTAGAGGTTGCTTGCGGGCCGCAAGACATATCCCGCCCTCACCCGGTCAGGGCGGGGGCGGGCATATTTTTTCAGATAATACCCTTACAAACCAGGGGCGGGGCACGTGAAAACCTCTCCATTTGCACCTGAACATCTGCCGAACCTGCCAGATATAGCGGGTGTGCGCATGGCCTCCTGCGAGGCCGGCATTCGTTATCAGGACCGCAAGGATCTGACGCTGTTCGAGCTCGCCGAGGGCACCCAGGTGGCCGGTGTGCTCACCCGGTCAAAAACCGCATCGGCTCCGGTTGACTGGTGCCGCGAAGCATTGGGCGGAAAACGGGCCCGGGCACTGATTGTCAATTCAGGCAATGCCAACGCCTTCACGGGAGTGCGCGGCAGACAAGCAGTCGAAATGACGACACACAACGTTTGTGAAGCTCTCGGTTGCACGCCTGGCGAGGTATTTGTTGCCTCAACCGGCGTCATCGGTGAACCCCTCGATGCCAGCGCCTTCGGGGCCCGCGTCCGCGAATTGTCGGAAAATCTCATGCCGGACGCCTGGACAGACGCCGCAAAAGCGATCATGACCACGGATACCTATCCCAAGCTCTCGACCAGAGGGTTCGAAATGGACGGTATCCCGGTGCGCCTCAACGGCATCGCCAAGGGAGCGGGGATGATCGCCCCGGATATGGCGACCATGCTCTGTTTCATCTTCACTGATGCACCTGTGAGCGCGGATATCCTGCAGAGCCTCCTCGCACCGGCCGTTGACCGGAGCTTCAATTCGATCACCATCGATGGCGACACCTCCACAAGCGACACGGTTTTGCTCTTCGCCACCGGGCGCGCTGGAGCCGAAGCTGAGAAGCCAATGCATCTCGAGGATCCCACGGATCCGCGCATCGAAGCCTTGCGTGAAGCCCTGGGCGATATCACCCGGGATCTCGCCCAGCAAATTGTCAAGGATGGAGAAGGTATTTCGAAATTCGTGACGATCAGGGTCTGTGGCGCGGAAACGGAAAATGCTGCCCGGAAAATAGCTCTTTCAATTGGAAATTCACCATTGGTCAAAACCGCTATTGCCGGTGAAGACCCGAACTGGGGAAGGGTGGTTATGGCGGTTGGCAAGGCAGGAGAAAGGGCGGACAGGGACGCCCTGTCGATCTGGTTTGGAGACCAGCTTGTGGCCGAAAGGGGCGAGGTGAGCGGAGACTATTCTGAAGACCGTGCTGCCCGATATATGAAAAACGGCGAGATCGAACTCAAAGTCGATGTCGGTGTGGGCGAGGCGGGCGCCACCATATGGACCTGCGATCTGACCCATGAATATATCAGCATCAATGCGGACTATCGAAGCTGAAATGGAACAGGAGCAACCAGGCTTCCTTTCCTTTCTCGAAAGAATTTTATCCGTCCCCGCAATCAATTGTTAATCTGGTTTATGATCAAAATATTAATCCGTATGGTGCAGAATGAGGACTGGTAAGAGCCAGGACATTATTCTTGTTGTGGCTTGCGCGCTTGTCGATACCGATGGGCGGGTATTGCTGACGAAACGTCCCGAAGGGCGCCCGATGGCGGGTCTTTGGGAGTTCCCGGGTGGCAAGGTAGAGACGGGAGAGACACCGGAAGTGGCGCTGATGCGTGAACTCAATGAAGAGCTCCGCATAAATGTCACACAAAGCTGTCTCGCGCCTTTCACCTTCGCGAGCCATGAATATGAGACGTTTCATTTGTTGATGCCGCTTTATATATGTCGTCAATGGAAGGGCGATATCGAGCCGCAGGAAGGTCAGGACATGGCCTGGGTCAGACCGAATAAATTGCGGGAATATCCTATGCCGCCGGCGGACGTACCGCTAACGGCGATGTTGCGGGATTTTCTGCTTTGATCAATTATTGTTTAGCGCACATCGAGGCGAGACATGGGTTTGTTGATGGGTAAGAGTAAAATACTGGTTCGGGCTTTTCGCAACAATGCATATAGCTTTGCATGTGACGAAACGGGAACAACGGCAATTGAATATGGCCTGATCGGTGGGATTGTCGGCGTTGGTCTGGTTAGTTCCCTTGGGAATTTATTAAGCGGCGTAGACTCGCTCTTTATTCAGATCGTTTCCTGGCTTTAAAGCCTGTCGCCTATTTTTTTCGCGCCAGCCCCGCCTTCTCGCCCGCAGAAATTTCCTCAACGCCAAGGACATCGGCAAGGCGCTGGGTCGCCGATCCGGGGCGCAACGGTTTTTGCTGACTTTCATGTGGCGACCAGCCCGTCAGCGTTATGATCTCGAAACTAGCCGGTATGCGTCCGTTTTCATCCCCGAATTCCGAACAATAAATTTCACAGGCCCGCATGAGGGTTGCCCGCCGGAGAAAAGTTTTTCGCCGCTCAAAAAGTGCGTTGCCTCCACCCATGGCTCGAAGTTCATGCATCAGCGTCAAAGGATCCGGATAAGTGACATTGATCAATTCGCTGTCAATCACGGGTAGGGCGAAACCGGCGCGTTGCAGAAGCGATCCCATAGCCTGAACGTCGGCAAATGGCGCCACCCGGGGGCTGCTCCCCCCCTCGAGTTCCTCTTCCGCCATCATCAATGCGGTCCTGAGTTCATGGAGCGTCTGTCCGCCAAGCAGTGAGCCAAGGAATAAACCATCCGGTTTGAGAGATCGCCTTATCTGCAACATCGTTCCAGGAAGATCGTTCACATATTGCAGTACGAGCCCCGAAACCAGGAGGTCGACCGATCCTGATTTCAGCGGCAGGAATTCTTCATCGCAACAAACGCGCAATCCTTGGCTCAAATCAAGAAGCTCAGGTGCACTGTCGAGTTGAACAAGCGTTCCGACATTTTCGAGGCGATCAAGGCGTTCGCTCAGAATCCCGTGATGGGCGCCAAGGTCCACAACCAGCTTGAATTCACGCAGGATCGCCTGCACCCGGTCGGCCAGGTCTTCCGCCACATGCGCCAGGAGAAAATCGCCGCCGGGTATCAACCGCGCGATACGACTGCGCCGATGTCTGATCAGAACGCGATCAAATAATTCTTGCGGCATTGATAAAGGCTCTCCCGGGACACATGCGGCCGAATTCGAAATAATCATTCCAAGTGACCGACATAATAACATATCTTTGTATAATCCCGCGACCGCAGCAACAATCGTGCTACGGCGTTTGAGCGCTGGTCTGTTATTCTTCGAAAGGGCTCCAGGTTTGGGTCAGTTAGTCAATTTGTTGGGCGATATATTTCTTCCGCCCTTGTGCGCGGGGTGCGGCGCTCAGGTAAATGATCATGAAAATCTGTGCGCGACCTGCTGGCAGGATATCGAATTTATCAGCCCGCCTTATTGCGATATCCTTGGAATTCCCCTGCCATATGATCCCGGTGGCCGTACCGTTTCGGCAGCGGCATTGGCTTGTGAGCCGGCCTATGATCATGCCCGCGCCGTGGCGCGGTATAGCGGAACCATCCGGAAACTCATTCATGCGTTGAAATATTCCGACCGTCAGGATGGCTGGCGTCTTTACGGGAGGTGGCTGAAAAATGCCGCGGCCGACTTGCTTGAGGAGACCGATTTCCTCATCCCTATCCCTTTGAACCGCAGGAGGCTCTGGTTTCGAAGATTCAATCAAGCCGCGCTTCTTGCGGATGCCCTTGCCCGGGAGACGGGTTTGAGATCGGAACCGCTGACGCTTGTCAGAAGCCGGCCGACCAGAAGTCAGGTCGGTCTGACGCCGAAACAAAGACGCAGGAACGTGTCGGGTGCATTTTCAATTAACAAAGCCATGCGGCATTCCCTGCAAGGGTCGAACATACTCCTTGTCGATGACGTTATCACCACTGGCGCAACCGCCGAAGCATGTGCGCGCAAACTGAAGAAAGAGGGGGCGGCCCGCGTTGATGTCGTCGCCCTGGCAAGAGCCCTTTCCAGCGATAAAGACCCGTTCTGACCAGGCC
>CAMYJA010000008.1:80277-103099 GCA_947258705.1 uncultured Hyphomicrobiaceae bacterium
CAAGACGACTATATCAGGACTTCTCATAAAAATTGGATGGAAAACGCGGCGTCTATGCCAAAAGTAAAAGTAAATCCGAGTGGAAAAACATTTGTCGCGCACACCTATGAAAGCGTTCTGCAAGCGGGATTGAATGCAGGGGTCGCGCTCGAATATGGATGCAGCAATGGCAATTGCGGTGAGTGCACGGCCCGTCTGATATCTGGTGAGATCTGTAAAATCCGTCATCATGACTTTGTGCTGAGCGAGCAGGAAAAACTGTCGGGCCATTTTCCCATGTGTTGCTACCAGGCCGAGAGCGATCTCGTCATCGAGGCTATTGAGGCCTCGGGCGTGGCCGACATACCGCTCCAGAAAATCAAGGTGCGAGTAAAAAAAATCGAACAGTTGAATGAGCAGATCATCCAGCTTCATTTACGGACGCCGCGGAGCAATCGTCTCAGGTTTATGGCCGGCCAGAGCGTGAAACTCGGTGGCGAAGGCATTCCAGACGGTATTTATCAGGTCGCCAGCTGTCCCTGCGACGACATGAACCTCTATTTTCATATTCCCAACATCCCGGGCGATGGGTTTTCCGAATATGTTTTTGAAGGCGGGTTGGCGAAAAGCGATGAACTCGATCTTAGAGGTCCCAAGGGCCGGTTCGTTCTGGGAGCCGACATCGCCCGACCACTGCTGCTGATCTCCTGGCATACGGGCTTTGCTTCGATGCAGTCCCTGATAGAGCATGCCATCGCGGTAGAAACGGAAAAGGACGTATATCTTTACAGGTTGTCACCGATCGCCAACGATCACTACCTCGACAATCTCTGCCGTGCCTGGGCTGATGCGTTCGACAACATAAACTACACCCCTCTGCCGGATCGCTACACTCTGATGAGCGAAGCGGTTGAGGGTGAGGAAACATTGCGCAATATCGTCCGCAGACATGATGACATTCTGAACATGGAAGTTTATGTTGCAGCACCGCCATCTCTCACCGAATCAGCGAAAAAATTGTTTCGGGAACTCGGACTACAGGAAAATCAAGTGCACTTGGAACCCATAGCACTTGGATTTTACGACATATGACTTATCTGGCAATTATTGTATAACAAGTGCCATTCGATCGATCTGGTGAGGACCATGCCTAAAATTACCATCTACACGACCAAGCTCTGTCCCTATTGCGTCAACGCCAAGCGACTCCTGGTAAAAAAGGAGGCGGCATTCGACGAAATCGATGTGACATTCCAGCCTGATCGGAAGCGGGAAATGGTCGAGAAAGCAAACGGTGCCTCTACCGTTCCACAGATCTGGATTGGTGAGAAGCATGTCGGTGGGTTCGACGAATTGTTCGAACTCGAAATGGATGGTGAGCTTGATGGAATGCTTGCATCCGAATGAGATCGGTTTCAATTTCGTTCACGAGACGGATCGCAAACGGCGATCAATGATCCATCATGCCTGATCAGAAGACATTTCGAGCGAGCCTGGTGCAAATGCGCTCTGGCTGCGACATATCAGCCAATCTCAAGGCTGCGACCGAACTCATTCGCCGGGCGGCCGGCGAAGGCGCGCAATACATCCAGACCCCCGAGAACACCCTGATCATGGAATTGTCGCGCAGCCGGCTTGCCTCCGAAGATGTCAAACATGGCATTGCCGATGCTCTCGCTGCCCTGGCCGTCCTCGCGGACGAACTCGATATCTGGTTACATATTGGTGCTTCACCCGGTCATTTGGACGACGGTCTGATGGCTAATCGATCGACACTGATCGGGCCGGATGGCCGGACATTCGCGCAATATGATAAAATCCACATGTTCGATGCCGACCTTGCTGGCGGTGAATCCTATCGCGAATCCGAAACTTATAATTCTGGTGACAAGGCGGTTCTCACAGACCTTCCCTGGGGCCGGCTCGGCATGACCATTTGTTATGATATTCGCTTTCCAGCCCTCTATCGCGCACTGGCTCAGAAAGGCGCCGATTTTATATCCGTGCCGGCGGCCTTCACGCTTCAGACCGGTGAGGTTCACTGGCATATTCTGTTGCGCGCCCGCGCCATCGAAACCGGTTGTTTCATTCTGGCCTCGGGCCAGGGCGGTTTGCACGAGGTTGGGCGAAGCACATATGGTCACAGCCTGATTGTCTCGCCATGGGGCGAGGTGGTCGCTGAGGCGAAGGGAACCGATCCCTGCGTTATATTTGCCGATATCGATGTGCAGGACGTAGGCATCGCCCGCGAGCGTCTTCCGTCATTGCATCATGACCGGCCATTCCTGACCAGCGACAATGAGCAATAAGAGCCATGATCCGCTATTCACTTCACTGCCATAAGGACCATGAATTCGAGGTCTGGTTCCGCTCGAGTTCGGACTATGACGATCAAAAAAGGCAACGGACGATCATTTGTCCGGCCTGCGGATCCAGCGAGATTGAAAAATCGATCATGGCGCCGAACGTGTCTACGCGAAAGGAGCGCAGCCCGGAAGGAATGCCTGTAAACGATGAGAGCACCGGCAATCGGCAATCCCATGACGAAACCGCCAGCGCAGACGGACCCGCGGCCGCGCTTTCAAATCCGGCCCCGATTGTCGAGATCGTGCGCGAGTACCACAATTTCGTGAAAAGCAATGCCGATGATGTGGGTGATAAATTCGCCGAAGAAGCTAGGAAGATCCATTTTGAGGAGGCTCCCGCCCGCGGCATTTATGGCAAGGCCACCGCTGAAGAGGTGCGCGAGTTATATGAGGACGAAATCGACATCGCACCGCTTCCTCCCCTGCCCGAAGATCATAATTAGTTGTTATCGGCCCCTTCCCGAGATCACCCGCCTGTTTCCGAACTGAAAACCGGGAACCGCGGTGGGGCTCAGCTAAGACGCTTCCCGCGCCAAGGCCATATAGTTCACGTCGACATCATGATCCGAGAGAGACCAGTCGCCAGTTATGGGATCGAATACCACCCCCTGAACGCGACCGAGCTCAAGCCCGGCATCTGCGACAAGCGCACCCATTTCATCCGGTGTTACGAAACGCGACCAAGTATGAGTGCCCCTGGGGAGCCAGTGCAGGATATATTCGGCGCCGACAATCGCCATACCGTAAGATTTTAGCGTACGATTAATGGTCGAAAGGATCATGACGCCGCCGGGCGCGATAAGCGCGCGCGCCGTCTTGAGAAACGCTCCAACATCGGGGACATGCTCGATGACTTCGAGATTAAGAACGACATCGAATAATTCTCCCTCGCTCACGAGATCTTCAGCCCAGGCGTCTCGATAATCGATCTTGAGCCCCTGTCTCTCGGCATGCGCGCGGGCGGCTTCCAGGCTGGCGCCCGCGGGATCAATGCCCGTGACCCGGCCGCCGAGCCGTGCGACTGGTTCCGAAACCAGCCCGCCACCGCAGCCGATATCCAGCACCCGCAGCCCCTCGAGCGGTCTGGGCGATATCGCATCGCGTCCGAAATGACCGCATATTTCATCGCGGATATATTTCAGGCGTGTTGGCGCCAGAAGATGCAGGGGACGGAATTTTCCCTTGGCATCCCACCATTCGGACGCAATCGCTGCAAATCGCGCGACTTCATCGGGATCGACATTGTCCTTGTGCGATAGCTGAGCCATCGTGGGATTATCCTCGTTCATAAGGTGCCTTATGCCGTCAAACATCTAGGGGAGTCAAAGAATGTTGCCCCGGACCATGGGAAACGATATGAATGGCCGATCATTTGATCTGCTAACGGGGATGCCCGGTGTGATATTTGCCGGAGACCATTATCCGCTAATCACGATAATACCAATAATAGAGATCGAGTACAGACCGGCCCATGTCACGTCTCGTAATGAAATTCGGCGGAACATCCGTCGCCGATCTGGACCATATTCGCAACGTCGCAGAACATGTCAAACGCGAGGTTGAGGCCGGTCACCATTGCGCCGTCATCGTCTCGGCAATGGCGGGCCAGACCAATCAGCTTATAGCCTGGACCGACGAGGCGGGCCGCTGTCATGATCAGGCCGAATATGATTCCGTTGTTGCATCCGGGGAGCAGGTAACATCGGGCCTTCTTGCACTCACCCTGCAGTCGATGGGATTGAAGGCGAGGTCGTGGCTGGGTTGGCAAATCCCGGTGAAGACCGATGGGGCTCATGGCCGCGCCCGTATAACGGATATTCCGGCCGACAATCTGATGGACAGCCTGGAATCCGGCGAAATCGGCATCATTGCAGGTTTCCAGGGTATTGGCCCGGACAACAGAATTACAACCCTCGGACGCGGAGGCTCGGACACCAGCGCCGTTGCCATAGCCGCGGCGATCGCAGCCGATAGATGTGATATCTATACCGATGTGGATGGTGTTTATACAACCGATCCCCGTATCGTTCCGCAGGCGCAAAGGCTGGGCAAAGTGTCTTATGAGGAAATGCTGGAAATGGCGTCTCAGGGTGCGAAAGTTCTGCAAACCCGCTCGGTCGAACTCGCCATGGTCAAAAAAGTTCGTCTGCTTGTGCGGTCGAGTTTTCAGAAGCCGGAAAATTCCCCGCCATTCGGAGACGATACCGCGCAGACGCCGGGAACACTTGTATGTGATGAGGATGAAATATTGGAGCAGCAGATTGTAAGCGGCATTGCCTATGCCAAGGATGAGGCCAAGGTAACGGTATTGAAGGTGGCGGACAAGCCGGGCGTCGCGGCACGGATATTCGGTCCATTGGCTGACGCCAACATCAATGTTGACATGATAGTCCAGAACGTATCCGATGACGGCCGCTATACGGATCTGACCTTCACCGTCCCCAAGGATGATCTCGACAAAGCCATGCAGGTGGTCGAAGCGGCAAAGGAATCCATAAATTACTCGGATTTGCGCGGATCCACGGATGTCGTAAAAGTATCCGTAATCGGTATCGGCATGCGCAGCCATGCCGGCGTCGCCGCGGAGATGTTCAAGGCGATATCCGAACAGGGTATAAACATTCAGGCCATATCCACATCGGAAATCAAGATCAGCATCCTGATCGATGCCAAATATACGGAATTGGCCGTTCGTACACTGCACACCCTTTACGATCTCGATGCAGCCTGAACGGGGGCGGCCGGGACGAAGAGCCATTTGTAAAATTTCGACGGAGACCTGATAGATGTCGCCGGTTGATGCAGCACCACGATTATTGGTTCGCAGCCTGCACAAGATCATGGCTGAGCCAGATACGGGCCAGACGCGCTTGAATAATATTGTGCGCATGGTGGCGACATTGATGGTTGCCGAGGTGTGCTCCATCTACCTGACCCGCAGGGACGGCTCCCTCGAGCTGTTCGCCACCGAGGGACTGAAACAGGACTCCGTACACAACACGCATTTAAAACGCGGCGAGGGCCTGGTTGGCCTGATCGCCGAACGCGGAATGCCGGTTAACCTTAAAGACGCACAATCGCATCCGGCATTTTCATACCGGCCGGAAACCGGTGAGGAGATTTATCACGCTTTTCTCGGCGTGCCGATCACGCGGACGGGAAAAACGCTCGGCGTATTGACAATCCAGAACCGGACGAACCGTCATTATTCCGAAGACGAGGTGGAAGCATTGCAGACCACCGCCATGGTTCTAGCCGAGCACCTTGCTTCTCATGACGGGCCGCAACTTTCGGAAGACCAGAGAAGCAGACCGCAATCGCTGAGCGAAAGAATGCTGGTTAAACAGCTTTCGGGCGGTATCGCGCTTGGCCTGATTGTGCTCCACGAGCCGCGTATTGTGGTCAAGGAACTGGTCGCCGAGACACCGGAGGTCGAACACAAGCGGCTGAAAGCGGCGATAAAGACGCTCAGAACCACAGTGGACGAAATGCTGAAACGAGGCGATATGGCACGGCTGGGGGAACACCGGGATGTTCTTGAGGTCTACCGCATGTTTGCGCATGACCGAGGTTGGATTGCGCGCATGGGCGACGCCATCGACCGCGGCCTGACCTCCGAGGCTGCAGTCGATCGGGTGCGCAACGACATGCGTGTCAGCATGCTGCGGCAAACGGATCCTTTCTGGCGGGAGCGATTGCAGGATTTCGACGACCTCTCGGACAGGCTGATGAGAATCCTGGCGGGGAAAACCGAAACTGCGGCCTCGCAGGATTTGCCGGCCGACACGCTTCTGGTTGCACGCAGCATGGGGCCTGCGGAACTGCTCGACTATGATCCGGAAAAACTTCGCGGGCTCATCGTGGAAGAGGGGGGCTATAACAGCCATGTGGCCATCGTCGCCCGTGCGCTGGGCATCGCCGCGGTCGGTGAAGCACGCGGCATAATTGCCAAAGTAGACCCTGGTGAACCCGCCATAATAGATGCTGATGCGGGAGAGGTGCATATCAGGCCGGATCAGGAACTGGTCGATGCATATTCCGAAAAGGTGCGTTTCAAGGCGCGCAGGCAGAAGCAATATGAGGAACTCAGAGACAAGCCGGCGAAAACGCGCGACGGCGAACTGATCGCACTCCACATGAATGCGGGTCTGCTTGTCGACCTGCCCCACCTTGAGGAATCCGGCGCTGACGGTATCGGCCTTTTTCGTACTGAATTGCAGTTCATGATCTCCTCAACGATTCCGAGACTGAAACAACAGACCGAATATTATCGAAAAATTCTGGATGCCGCCCGAGGCAAGCCGGTAATATTCCGCGCACTCGATATTGGCGGCGATAAAATACTGCCCTACCTAAGGCATGTTCATGAAGAAAACCCGGCCCTCGGATGGCGGGCAATACGCATGTCGCTAGACCGTCCGGGTCTTTTTCGCATGCAGGTTCGCGCGCTCCTTCGTGCCAGCGAGGGAAGTACGCTGCGCATCATGCTGCCGATGGTCACGGAGGTGTGGGAGCTGGAGAAAGCACGCGATCTCATTTCCTTTGAACTCGATCGTTTGAAACAATTCGATCGCAATGGCCCCGAGGAAGTCCTAGTCGGTATTATGATCGAGGTCCCGGCGGTACTGTGGCGTTTGGAAGAGCTGTTCGAGAAAGTCGATTTTGCATCGGTTGGCAGCAATGATCTGTTACAGTTTCTGTTTGCCGCCGACAGATCAAATCCTTACGTCGCCGACCGTTACGATCCTTTGAGCATGCCGGCCGTTCAGAGCCTCAAGAAGATTGTCGACACTGCCGCCCGCCACAACACGCCGCTTGAGCTATGTGGTGAAATGGCCGGCCGTCCCATAGAGGCTTTGGCGCTCATCGGTCTGGGATACAGGGCCATTTCCATGCCGCCTGCCTTCATTGGACCGATCAAATCGATCATCCGGAAAATTGATGCGGCAGAAATCAGAAATATTACGCTTCAATCAATTGAAGGGGGCGGGGGCGAACTGCGCCAGAACCTTGAAACCTATTTGCAGGCGCACAGCATCGATTGGTGACTCGAAACGTGTTTCAGGCGTCGTTCGCCTTATAAATTCTTTGACATTTGGCATGATCTTCGCAAAGATACCAATTGGGGGGATTGAACCAAATCCCGACTTGTATTGCGTAATGGTGGCTGATGAGAAATATTCAGCGAAACGCCACATCTGCGCACGGTCTCAGCAATCAATTGACGGGATCCGGCGCACGACAGATGGCAAATAATGGTGCCGCACCGACATCTCGGTCGAGCGCGCCCTATGCGCAGCATTCTACCCATGCCCATCAGCCGCAATCTACCCGTGCCCAACAGCCGCAATCTTCCCATGCCCATCAGGAGAATCCGGCGCATGCGCCTCATGCATCCATGCAGGCACATGGCCAGGCAGCGGGCGGACACAGCAGGCACGATGAAGAACTGGCCATTCTTTTCCGGCAGATGCGCGAGATAACGGGTGTTGACCTGGCCACACTTGGTGCCCATCTATATACCACGCCTGAGGTTTTATGCAGATTTGAAGCCGGTGAAGTTGACGCTTTCCCGCCTTGGGCGGAAACGGTGCGTATTGTCACCACCATGTCGAAACTGGTCGGTATAGACAGCGAACCGATTTTGGGACGCATTTCCTATTATGCCCATCAACCCAATGTCGTGTCGGATCAGTCGAATGCTGTCTCGGGTGAAACGGCCGAACACGTAACAGCCCCGCGCAAGGAGCGCGTGAAAAAGAAACCGAAGTTAAAACTGGGCGGGGCGTTGCGCACAATCGGGTTTTTGTTCCCCTCCGCCAGAACCATTGGCGTTGCCGCCATTCCCTTTGCTATGGCATTCGCGTTAATCCTGGCTCCGACCTTCGATCCGCAAAACAAATTGTCCGGGCCACTCGGTAACTATGCGAAAGCAGGCTGGGAAATATTGATTTGGAGCTCGAACTCCCTGCGTGATGGCTTGCGCTGGGTCGAGACCCGGGATCCGCGTTCGAGAAAGGCCGACAAGCTGAAAACCAACAGCACCGGAAACTAGACAGACCTTTTCCGGCTGCATCGCGCGCCAAACGAATTTCATCAACGGAAATAATTGCAGCATTGAACGAAACAGGGTTTCGTCATAGAGAAATGCGCGGAACGCTTTCGACCGTTATGTCTCGTGATCGGGCAAAGCGGTCGATTTTGAGCATCGAAAACCAGGCGCGACCAGTACCGAGCGGAACATTAATGGCAGTACTTCCAGAAGAAAAACTCGATAAACTCGTAGAACGCTGGGAGATCGTTCAGCGCGAACTCTCCTCGGGTCCCGACCAGGACGTGTTCGTGCGCCTGTCCAAGGAATTCGCCGAACTCGACCCTGTCGTCAGCGTAATAAACAAGCTCCGCTCATCCTATCGCGAGCGCGACGACCTCAAGGAAATGACCTCACAGGCGGCTACGGACAAGGAAATGGCTGCTCTGGCCCATGAGGAGCTGCGCACTCTTGATCCTGAAATCGACAAGATCGAGCGCGATCTGCAGCTCATGCTGCTGCCCAAGGACTCAGCCGACGAGAAAAGCGCAATCCTGGAACTTCGCGCCGGCACCGGTGGCGATGAAGCCGCGCTCTTCGTTGGCGATCTGTTCCGCATGTACCAGAAATATGCGGATACAAAAGGCTGGAAAACCAATATCATCAGCGCATCAGAGAGTGCGGCCGGCGGATACAAGGAAATTATCGCCAACATTGCAGGAAATGGCGTTTTCGCAAGATTGAAATTCGAATCGGGCGTTCATCGCGTGCAACGCATCCCCGCAACGGAATCAGGTGGGCGCATTCATACTTCCGCGGCAACGGTCGCCGTTTTGCCTGAAGCAGAGGACATAGACGTCGAAATTCGCAGCGAGGACATCCGCGTCGATACCATGCGCGCCTCGGGTGCGGGAGGCCAGCATGTCAATAAAACCGACAGCGCCGTCAGAATGACCCATTTGCCGACGGGCATTGTGGCAATTTCGAGCGAAAAATCGCAACACCAGAATCGTGCCATAGCGATGCAGGTTTTGCGGTCCAAACTTTTCGAAATGGAGCGGGACAGGGCCGACCGCCAACGCGCTGCCGATCGCAGGGGGCAAGTCGGTTCCGGAGACCGGTCGCAACGGATAAGGACCTATAACTTTCCCCAGGGGCGCGTGACGGATCATCGCATTTCGCTCACGCTTCATAAACTTGAATCGGTGCTTGAAGGCGAGGGTCTCGACGAAATTCTAGACGCGCTGATCGCCGAACAGCAGGCGAGCCAGCTCGCAAGCATGGAAAACGTATAAGATGCATTCACTCGGAATTGAATCCATGAAAGCGGAGCGGTCGGCCGGGATAGAAATGAAAGATGTCCTGGATGAATTGCGTCAGGCGTTCCGAAGTGCAGGCATCGAATCCGCAGACCTTGATGCCCGGCTGATCGTTGCCCATATACTGGACATATCCCAGGCACGACTTGTTTCCGAACACGATCTTAAACTCGGCGAAGCGGTGATTGAAAAAATCAGGCAGGCAAAAATGCGCCGCCTTGACCGCGAGCCCGTTTCCAGAATACTCGGCATCCGCGAATTCTGGAGCAGAGCATTTGAAATAAGCGACACAACGCTCGATCCGCGCCCCGATACGGAAAGCCTCATCGACGCCGCTCTCGAAATCATTTCCAGTGAGAAGTTGACGGACAAGGAATTCACCATTCTCGATCTTGGCACCGGGTCCGGATGTATATTATTGACCTTGCTTGCAGAATGCGAAAACGCGACCGGTGTCGGCATCGACATCGATCCCGACGCCCTTGTGACCGCGAGAAAAAACAGCCAACGCCTGGGTGTGGGTAGCCGTGCCGAATTTGTCTGCGGACACTGGGCCGATCCACTTGATGCACAGTTTGATATAGTGATTTCCAATCCACCCTATATCAAATCCGCCGACATCCCGAACCTGATGCCGGAGGTAAAAAATTTCGAACCGCTGATGGCTCTGGACGGCGGCCATGATGGTCTCGAAGCCTACCGGGAAATTTTATCCGGCTTAAACAAGTTTTTGACGACTGGCTGGATAATATTTGAAATCGGTCAGGGCCAGCTTGATGATATTCTCGGGCTTCTCGGAGATGCAGGTTTATGTGAACATGACGATGATTGCCTCATTTTGGGCGATTTAAACGGCATGATGAGATGTGTTGCAGCAAAAGCACGTTTCACCGGCAACGAAAAAAAATAGTTGGAAAATAAGGATTCTCGGTCTAGGTTCTAGAGAGAAATGAATCGATCATAGCCGCAAAGAGTGACAGGGTGTAACGTACTGACTGTCCGCGATTGGCTAAAAGATTAAATACCCCCCGAAAACTTGGATTTGAACCTTTTGGTCCGAAGAACCATTTCGGTAGAAACGAACAAAATTTGAGGGAAGAACGGGCAGAACCGCGAGTTTGGACGAACACATATTGCTAATGTGAGCCCGCGACCAATGCGTGCTGCTTCAATTGAGTTGAATGCGCCGCGAATTTGTATCTTTAGGTAAAAAACGAGAACGGAAAGCTCAATATCTGAGAGCTCATGCATGGAATGTGACCGCCATGGCATGAATCTTTTTTACTGGGGTGAGAACACGGCAGTCGGAGTTCCGTCTTCCTGAATCAGCTGAACAATCTTTACATCAACCTCAATCAGACAGGATCATATGAGGCAAGGAAATCAAAACAGAAGGGGACGTGGAAACCGACCTCGCAAGAATTCGAATCCCGCGTCCCGTAACTATGAATCGAATGGACCGGACGTAAAAATCCGCGGTTCTGCAGCGCATATTGCAGGAAAATATTCCGCCCTCGCCAGAGATGCACGATCAGCGGGTGACCCCGTATCGTCGGAAAATTACTGGCAGCACGCCGAGCACTACAATCGCATTGTTCAATCGGCGGAAGCTCAGGCGCAATCCAAACCCCAGGGCTCCGGAGCCAATGGCGGCCAGAGACCCAAGTCGAAAGATGGAAGCGCGGCAGCATCGGATAACCAGCAGAACACAGCAGCCAATGGCACTGGGAAAGCCGGTGGTGGAGACACGCAGCAGGCGGCCGACAAGGGGACTGATGAGGCAGGCGAAGCAGCTACGGCAAAACCGGCCCGTAAACGTGCCAAGCCAGGCGCCCGGCCCAACGCAAAAGCGGCCGCGGCAAAAACCGAGACTGCGACCACGGAAGATGCTGGTTAGCAATTGTTCCACACCGGTGGAATCATCTCACACCAATCATTGACCACACTAACCCGCCCTCGGGCATCGCTTTGGCGCTCACGGTTCTGACAGGAATTGACGCTCATATCGTCGAGAGGACAGTGGACCGGTCAATGCGCCGATGTCCTGGCGAAATGGTCCCGGATTATTTGTCTCGGCGGAAGCGGGATTTGACCAACCGCCCCTGATTGATTTCAGCCCCGGACCTTTTTCTCAAAGGACCTTTTTCTCAAAGGCCCTCCTCTCAAAGGGTTTTAATGTCGGCCCCCCGGGCGACCGAGCCACCTTCGACAACACGCGCATAAACACCAAAATCACGATGTCCCCAATGGCGCTCCAGCAATGCCGGCAACGCCATGTCACGCTCGCCGGTCTTCGGATCGACATCGGTTGCGGCACATCGAACCGTGCGCTTGAAAACTTTCAACCGGCATTCCCCAATGAGAATTTCCCCGTCGAGCCAGTCAAACTCCTGCCATGCCGACAGATCATCCATATAAATATTGGCCCGAAATCTCAGTGGATCGATAGCGCGGTCAGACACGCGCTCAACCTCGCGCAGACTAGCCAGATTGACCAGATGCAAACATTTTGCGGAGACATCTGAAAAGCTGTGTCCGGGCGCATGAACAATATGCGGCGCGCCTCTGAGTTTCTCTTTCCGGACGAAACCCGCCAGGAATTGTTCGACCATCGTCCGTCCGAGTTTCGTGCTGAGGTCGCCCGAAACCACTTGTTTACCTGACCGGAACACCGTTAATTGATTGCTGTCTGGGTCGAATTTCGTGTCCAGCATGGCCAGCCGCTCATTCCGCATGAGCATCAGGAAATTGAGTTTCGGCAGATGTTTTGGATCATCGGCCTTAAACCGCCCCAGGCCGTTTTCAACAGCATAAATCCGGTCGCCCGGAAGTGTTTCATCAGGTGTGAGAACGACTTCATCCAGTGGCTCAGGACTGAGGCCCTTTACCGGATAACGGTAAATCGATGAGACGGTCGCCTTTTCGCGTTCGATCATTGAAATTGGTAAACGAAAAACATGATCCCCGTCCCTTTTGCTGGCCGAAAACGACACTATATCAAATTAAATATCTTGCCGCTTATGAATGCCATTCGGATTCGCAAAGCACAAGACAGTCAATTTCTGTGACGGTACCCATATCGGGCTCATTTGAGGCGGTGTAGGTATGCTGAGGAAGGGAAGACGATGAACTTTGAAAATTATACTGATCGCGCCAGGGGTTTTATTCAATCGGCCCAGAATATCGCGGTGCGCGAAAATCATCAGAAATTTACAACCGAACATGTTCTGAAAGCGTTGCTTGACGACACGGAAGGCCTGTCGGCCGGCTTGATCCGCCGTGCAGGAGGAAATCCTGACGAAGCCCTGCGGGACACCGAGGCTGAACTGGCGAAATTGCCGCAGGTATCGGGTGGTGGCGCTGGGCAGCTTTACCTTGATCCTGCCACGGCAAGGCTGTTCGATGAAGCCGAGAAGGTCGCCAAAAAAGCCGGTGACAGTTACGTAACGGTCGAACGCCTGCTGCTATCGCTTGCCATGGATGCAAGCGAGGGTGCCGGGAAAATCTTGAAGAATTCCGGAGTAACCGCCGCCGCCTTGAACCAGGCGATCAATGATTTGCGCAAAGGCCGGACCGCCGATAGTGCCGGCGCCGAGCAGTCCTATGACGCGCTCAAAAAATATACGCGGGATCTTACCGAGGCGGCTTCTGAAGGCAAGATCGACCCGATCATCGGCCGTGATGAAGAAATCCGTCGAACAATCCAGATCATTTCCCGCAGAACCAAAAACAATCCGGTCCTGATCGGCGAGCCGGGCGTTGGTAAAACGGCGATCGCGGAGGGCTTGGCCCAACGCATCATTCAGGGCGACGTGCCGGAAAGCCTGAAGAACAAGAAACTGCTCGCCCTCGATATGGGCGCGCTCATTGCGGGTGCCAAATATCGCGGTGAATTTGAAGAACGTCTGAAGGCCGTGCTTGAAGAAATAGAATCCGAAGCCGGTCGCGTTATCCTCTTCATCGACGAGATGCACACACTGGTAGGCGCAGGCGCATCAGAGGGCGCGATGGATGCATCCAACCTTCTCAAGCCGGCCCTGGCCAGAGGCGAGTTGCATTGTGTCGGCGCCACGACGCTTGATGAATACCGCAAGCATGTGGAAAAGGATGCGGCCCTGGCACGGCGCTTCCAGCCTGTTTTCATTGCTGAGCCGACTGTCGAGGACTCGATATCGATCCTGCGCGGCTTGAAGGAAAAATATGAACTCCACCATGGTGTCAGGATTACAGATTCGGCGCTTGTCGCCGCGGCCACATTATCGGATCGCTATATATCCGACCGGTTTCTCCCCGACAAGGCCATCGATTTGATGGACGAGGCATCCAGCCGCCTGCGCATGCAGGTGGACTCCAAGCCTGAAGAACTCGATGAGCTCGATCGCCGGTTGATTCAACTCAAGATTGAGCGCGAGGCCTTGAAAAAGGAAGACGATGAGGCATCCCGCGACCGGTTGGAAAAACTTGAAAAGGAAATCGCAGATCTCGATGAAAAGGCAACCGCGTTAACCCAGATTTGGGATCAGGAAAAGGAAAAATTAAGCACGGCCCAGAAGATCAAGGAAGAACTGGACCAGGCGCGCATCGAACTTGAACAGGTTCAGCGCCGTGGTGATCTTGCCCGTGCCGGTGAGCTGTCATACGCGGTGATCCCCGGACTTGAAAAACGTCTGAGCGAGACCGAAGAGCAGGAACGCGGCGCAACCGAATTATCGGTGGAAGAGGCGGTTTCTCCCGATCACATAGCTCAAATCGTGTCCCGTTGGACAGGCATACCTGTCGATAAAATGCTTGAAGGCGAGCGTGAAAAACTTCTCCGGATGGAGGAAGATCTCGCTCGCAGGGTGATTGGCCAGGAAGAGGCCGTGACAGCGGTTTCAACCGCCGTGCGCCGCGCCCGCGCCGGGCTGCAGGATGCCAACCGTCCCATCGGTTCTTTCATGTTCCTCGGACCGACCGGTGTGGGCAAAACCGAACTGACCAAGGCGCTTGCCGCGTTTCTTTTTGACGATGAGCAGGCTCTGCTTCGCATAGACATGTCCGAATATATGGAAAAGCACTCGGTGGCCCGCCTGATAGGCGCGCCCCCCGGATATGTCGGATATGACGAAGGCGGAGCGCTGACCGAATCCGTGCGCAGACGCCCTTACCAGGTAATCCTGTTCGACGAAATCGAGAAGGCGCATCCCGATGTCTTCAACGTGCTCCTGCAGGTGCTGGATGACGGGCGCCTGACCGATGGCCAGGGCCGGACGGTCGATTTCCGTAACACGCTTATCATCATGACCTCAAACAGTGGCGCCGAATACCTCGTCAATCTGCCGGAGGATGGAGATGTTGAGGATGTCCGCGATGAAGTCATGAATGTCGTTCGCGCAGGTTTCCGGCCTGAATTTCTCAATCGGCTCGATGAGATTATTCTGTTCCATCGCCTGCAACGCAATCAAATGACGGCCATTGTGGATATCCAGATCGAGCGTCTCCAGAAACTTCTGGGCGACCGCAAGATCACGCTGGAACTCGATGAACAGGCTCGTGCCTGGCTTGCGAACAAGGGCTATGATCCGGCCTATGGCGCGCGCCCCCTTAAACGCGTCATACAGAAAAATGTCCAGGATGCACTCGCCGAACAGGTATTGGCGGGCAAGGTCAAGGATGGCGACACAGTGCGCGTTACAACCGGTGAAGGCGCATTGATCGTCAACGGTCAGACGGTTCGTGAAGCGGCCTGACCCATGAAGGAAGCCGAACCAAAGGTAGTGAACTGAAAAAGCCCCTGGAGATAAAACTCCAGGGGCTTTTGTCCAAAACCTTCAAGCGATATGGCGGTGATTTAACCTGTATAGGGTATCACCGGCAAACCGCGCAAAACCCAGCCTGGTCCGCTGGTGCGATTGCCGTGCATTCCCTCGCTCACGTCACAGACCGCTTCAAAACCCTGATCGATCAAAAAACGCTGTAGCTGCGATGTGCGATTGCCGGTCGCACAGATCAGTGCGATCGGGTGCGATTTGTTGCCTTCGACAATCTGCAATAGCTCATCGATAAAGCTCAGATCCACTGGCGTCAGACCGATCGCGCCCTCGGGAATGCCCGTCTTCATCCATTCAACCGGATTGCGGATGTCGATCATCACGATTTTACCCTCAGACACCAGGTCGTGAGCGTCCGTCGCGGACAAAACGTGAGGCAGTTTTATGTGCTCGTTCGCAGTATCATTGCCCGTATTGTTATCCATGGGCGGTCTCCTTTATGAAGCCGGCATATGATCTTTCCACAGTCCGGGCTGTCCATATCAGGGAATTTAAGATTTCGAATGTTTGAATATTTGATAGTGCAATATGTGGTGCACCGCAACATTTATTCAAGCTGAATAGCCGTTAAAAACCATCAATATCCCCTGATTCAGGCATATTAGCGTTAACGTTAAAGTTAATTATGAATAGAGCAGGAATTGGGTAATTTTATTACGCTCCCACAGGAGCCGACGGGCAGGTTGATCCGCCAGAGAAAATCCTTACTACGGCGCAGGATCGGGCTGCGAAACCGGTGGCGGTGGCGATAGGTGGGGGTGGGCCAGATCGTCGCCACGGCAAAGCGTGATGATGCTTCTGGAACCACCAAACTTGATATTCCGCCTGAGACGGGCCACCAGAGTATACCAGCTGGTTTCCAGGTCATGCTCAATACGGCAGGCGGAACAATTATTCTGGTTGAACACGAGCCCTGCCCAGGGCCAGCCATTATAGATTTCCGATATCGCGGCTTTGCAATGATGCGCGAAACCGCTATGCGCCGATATCACTTGACGCGTGGCATGAGATAGTTGCCAGCCCAGGGTAAACTGGTAATCCGTGTGATTGAGTCGGTTCAGTCCGACCGCGCCGTGAAATCCGGGAAAGGGCATGCGCGCCCAGTTATATTCCCTGGTCTTGTAGCAATGCGGACAGAACTTATCGAAGGCACGGGTCACCCATACGATCGCGCGCTCGGTACGCGAGTTAAGGAGCGAACGCACAGGCGACAGCAACTCGCCAAATCCCTGGCGAATATTTTTTCCCTGATCGTCGCGCACCCGCAATCCACCTTCTTTCCTGACGGTTCTCTGGCTATGCCCTTCTTCCTTTGCCAGGGAACGCGCCTGGATTTCGCGCGGTTCTGAGGCATCCTCCAATATCTCGTCGTCCGATATTACAAGCATCTGCACCCGGGCGTTGGCGTTCCACAACTTGCCGGTTTTTTTGTAGACGTTGTAAACATATTTGAGATGTCCTTTCATGTATTCGGCAATCTCAAGTGCGGTGGCAGCACCTGAATATTCATAAATACCGCCATCGACAAAACGAAATTGCCGGTTGCTATCGTCCGTGACCGTTGCGGCGGGCAGAAGCCAGGGGAAGCGCGCGCTGAGCGCCACGGCGGTGCTGGTTCTGATATTGTGCTTGGTGATCGGGCGCATGGTTTCAAGGCTGTTGAGCGTCTTGCCCTTGAAGACGAAAGGCGAAACAAGTCGACGTGAGCCGCTCTGGACTTCGACCGTGTTGAGCACAAGTGCGGGAACGATGCCCTGTTGTTTCCAAAGCCTGTAAAAGTTCCGTGCGAACATGTTTTTCTTGTCCTCCGGAACGGCCTTCTTCCAGGCCCGTTCAAGGCTTACCTCGAAAGCGCGCGCGCGATCGAGCTGCGGAATGGGATATGGCAGAAAGCGCTGAATGAAATCGGGAAAAAGCCCGGCGGCAACGAGTGGCGACAAAAAGTCGCTGCTCATGAAAATATTGACGCGTTCTTCATACCACCCCGGCTTATCAAGTCGTACCGGCGTTTCGAGACAGGTTGGATCGCTAATGGGAGGCTTGCCTTGGGTGCGGAATTTCACGAGCGCGGCAAAAAGCGCAGCACCGAGTGAGCCGCCCGACACCCCGCTTATCGCAAAAACATGCTGTGCGAAAGCAGGGCAGCGGTCTTGTATACGCGCCAATGTGAGGGCCGTTTGGTGAGCCGCATAAAGCCCGCCCCCCTGTGCTGCGATGACATATATCGGATATTGCCGCCTTTCTTCAATCTGAGTCTTTTTTTGAGCCTCCGAGAGCCCAAGCTTGTCCAAATATGGAAACTCGGCCGTCTGATAGTATGCCAGGTCCGGGCGCGACTTGAGCCAGCGCGTCAATGCCAGAGAGAGATTGTCCTGTTGTTCCGTATTGGGTTTGAGCAGACGGATCTGATGATTGTCATTGAGATCGAAGGCGGTCGATATGAACGCCACGATTACCAGAACCGTAATGACCGGAAATTTCGTCTGGTGATGAATAAGCGTAAAATATCCCAGCGTGAATGCGAGACAGACGATAAAGATATTAAAGATCGCCAGAGATCCGATCTGAATGGCCAGTTCGCTCGCTGCATTGGGTTCAAGCGCGTAATAGATACAAAACGCGATGACAGCGCATACGACCAGAAAAAGTGTCGTCAGTGGCAAGGCGCGGCCAAACAGAAACCTGTTTGGATTATCATATTTATTGAATTTGTTGCGCGACCTTAAATAGGTAAGGACGACGAACAGGACCGCGAGCGCACATAGCGAATAACCTGCCGTGGTCAGAAAAACCTGGGCCCCGGAGAATGTCCGCGATGCCTCATCGAGATGCGGGTAAACATCTTTCATCTGCGCATTGAACCACGGGGCGATCGTAATGGTGTCGATGCGCTTTGCCGCCATGAGCACACCGATGCCCGCGCCAAGGAGAGGCAACGCGCCCAGAATTCTCGGCAGCCATCTGAGCAGCAGGCCGGCAATCGTGTGACTTTGCATTTCCCGGGCCTGCCAGCGCAATGTGAAATTGCGCGCGATGTACCAGATGACAATGCTGGACAGCAGAAGACTTGATATGGCCAGAGAGATCTGAGGCAGAAACACTTGCCGGTCAAGCGCCAGTGCCCGGTATATCTCGATCGTTTGAGCAGGAAACGACAGGCCGATAAAAGCGATTACGGAGGCAACGAGCGGTCCCCGCAGCTCACTGAACGGAACGACGAATTGACTGATAAAACCGCTGGCTCTGGACAGAAATCCATCATTGCTCATCGAAATAATCCCCCCAAACTACTCAAACAGCATCAGGCTCGGAGTATGGCAGGATTTCAATCCATATTGCAAAATCTTTTCAAAGTTGAGCCAGTTGCCGGTCGTGTAGACGGCCGAGAAGAAGTTGTGCCGAAATCACGCCGATGAGCGCCATCGCCATGTCTTTTTGCGCGTCCCACACATCACCCTGCGTACCTAGAAAATCACCTGTCACATCGCCTTCGCCAGCCCACACGACGCTTTGCCATTCAATAATTTCGTAAAAGGCGCTGAATCCGAGCACGCTCATGAGCACGATCCAGAACAGCCATTTTCCGGGCTTGAGCGGTGATGTGCGCAACAGAAGTTCGCGCGCCAGGATCGCAGGCACAAATCCCTGCGCCAGATGTCCAAGGCGGTCAAAATGATTGCGGTCATAGCCGAACAGGTCCCGGAACCAGTCGCCGATGGGGACTTCCGCATAAGTGTAATGGGCGCCAATAAGCAGGATAACCGCGTGAATGGTGATGAGTATGTAAAGAAGAGGCGTGAGCGGAAACACTCTGAACGTGAAGGGAAGAAATACCAGTGCGAATATTGCAGGGATCGCCTCGGCCCACCAGATGATCGTGTCCTTGGCATCGATATAGGACCAGACGGAAACCGGCCCGACGACGCAGATGAGAACAATCAGCCAGAACGGTGATCTCGTACTGCTGGTGCTATCGGCGGATATGGTCAAGGTTAAGGGCGCCTATATTGCTGTTTCTACTGACTATCCGCGCCACGTTGCGCCGAGGCAACCCGGGTTTGAACCGGGGCTCTGTTTTTCAGCTCGACGATGCGCAGCCGCTCTCTGCGAAAGGCGGTCAGGAGCTTGCCTCGGAGCTGCCGTCCCCGCGGCACATGGATCTTCATCGGATTGACATGCCGATTATTGACAAGAACTTCATAATGCAGATGCGGACCGGAAGATACACCTGTCGATCCCACATAGGCAATAACCTGTCCCTGCCGAACGCGGACGCCCTTGTGCACGCCCTTGGCGATGCGACGGAGATGAGCATAGGCTGTCTTGTATCCATTGGCATGCCGGATGCGGACATATTTTCCATATCCACCCTTGCGTCCAGCGGCCTCGACCACACCGTTCCCGGCTGCGAGAATTGGCGTGCCGGATTGTGCGGCATAGTCAATACCCGTGTGCATTTTACGCCGTTTGTGAATTGGATGGAACCGGTATCCAAAACCGGAAGTGAAACGTACGCCGCCACCCTTGACCGGTTTTCGCATCAAAAATTTACGAACATTGTCGCCATTCTTGTCGTAATAATCGACCACACCGTCCGGCGTGCGAAACCTGAAAAAGTCCCTTGTTTCTCCGGCGGCTGTTATCGACGTGTAGAGCAGTTCACCAAGCTGGTTTTCGTTGCCCGTCGCCCCCTCCTTGACATCGAAAAACAACTCGAAGCCATCGCCCGGCGCCACCCGCTTTTTAAAGTCGGTGTCATAGGCATGCAGTTTGAGGATCTTCGTTATCAGAGAGGGTGGTAATTTTTGTAATAGGGCGGAGGCATATAAGCCCGTATAGAGCGAGGCGCGCCGGGGTTGGCTTGCACTGTTCAAACGCAACTGGATATTCGGTCCGATGGGTCTTTTGCTGGCGATATAATCACCCGCATCATTACGTGAAATTGTCACACGATGACGATGTCCGCCGTCATATATGCTGAGCCGCATCGGATCCTTTTTGTTGGGGTCGGTTAACGAGCGAACCAGGTCGAAGTGAATCAACTGGCCGACCGAGAGCGACTTTGCCGGGAAAATTTTCGCGGCGGCCTCAACCATTGCTACCGCCTGCCAGTTCTCGGCGCCCGCTCTGCGGATCAATCGGATGAGCGTATCGCCAGACTTGACCTTGACCACATGTGTTTCTCTGTTGGAGAGGTCCTCGTCCTCTTCAGGTGCATAGACGTTTTTTTCAAGCACAGTTGTCCTGGGCGGCAGCACCTGGGCATTCTTGTCGGCAATATCGGCATCGTCTACATCTTCATTGAAGAGATGCGCATCATTCGAATGGCCGCCATCGGGTGCGAAGCCGGGCCTGAGGCCATCGGTCGACCCCTCCATGTTTTCGAGCACCGCCGATGTGATTTTCACCGCTTCTGCATCGTCCAGGATCTGATTGTCTTCATCGGGTAAAATCCCGCCGGCAAGCTCAACGACCCGGAAGGCCAGATTACGGTGGCTTTTGTCCGGCGACGGGCTGTCCTCGTCATCCGCGATTGGCGACAAGTCTGCATAGAGCTTCAATGGATTGAAAGTCGGGATCTCGTCGTCACGGTCTGGTTGCGCCGTTGCCAGTCGCGCAACGATCCTCACATATGGCTTGATCTTGATGAATTCCCGCGATCCCCGTCTTTCCCGAACCGACTCATGAATGATGTGCTGCGTCGAAAGCCCGTCGGCGGAGATTTGCAACCGGGCCGTTTTTTGCTGCGCGGCGCGCAGACTGGACGCCTTTTTCATAGATGGTTGAAACGGCTCAAGCGCATTCAAGCTGGCGCGTTTCATGCTCGGTATCATGCCGGTGCCATCTTCGATGTCCGCAGACACATAGATGGCGAACCCGATCGCGCCGAATCCCACCATGCCGGCGAGACATGTGCCGATGATCCATTTAAGGCGTGAAAGCGCATTGCGCTCGCCATGCTCGGAGGTAAAAATGTCGGGAGCCATCCCGGCACCGCCAGACAAATAGACCTGGGGAAGATTCTGCTTGTTGCGTTTGACGAGCGCGCGCGATGGGCGACGGCTTGTTTTCTTTGAACGACCGCTGATCAATTATCCAGTCCCTCTCGGGCCCCTGAAATTTGTTTCGTTTCTGACATCGTGCCGGATTTAAACCATGCCATCCGTTCAATCAAAATGCTCAGATACTCAGCATTCGGATTTTAAAAACGATGAGGCGAAAAGTCGATACCACGCGCAAAAAACAAGACAATCCTCAGCCCACTCAATCGACGCAATAAAACATGGCATAATTTGCCGGACCAGCACAACAGCGAACCCGTATTTTTGTTAAGGCCGCTCTGCTGACTCAGTCGCTGCATTCTCAGTGCATTTTCGGGCCAGATTGTGGCGTTGACGGATGACGCGGCGGAGTGATAGGTCTCTCCCGGCCTACATTTCGAACCGTTATTGCCTGCCTTTTGCAAGACGTCTTGCCGGGAGACTTGCAGTGCGGCAAAAAAAACATGATTTGTCGTGTTTTTTTGTTTGACACTAATTGCGATTCAGTGTTTATTGGAGGTCTTCCGCGTTCAAGTGTTTCTTTGGCGCGGTTTTTTTGGGCAGAAATTTCAGAAGCGGAAGCAGGGCTGATCCGGAATCCCGGTAGCCAGTCTTGATTCGTCTTAACCCGTGGGGTGCAAGCAGCATCTTGTGGGTTTGAGGATTCTGCTCAACGCTCTTTGACATCGTTATATGAAATAAGAAAGAGAAACGCAGGCGGCGGAGTTCTGGCGAGTCTGCAATCGGGTATTCCTTGCCCGGTCGCATGACTACTAAGAGACTCTGACGGTCTTGCGTTTCGAACCAATCCCAGATTGCGAGAAGCAGTTTTGTACGCAAGTGCAGATATTGTGATCGTGATTTGGCGTGTTGGAACTCGTCAATAAACGCAAAGCAGACCAACCCGGACAGATTCATCCGGGTTAGATTCAGAATCGAATTTTCAAACATGAGAGTTTGATCCTGGCTCAGAACGAACGCTGGCGGCAGGCCTAACACATGCAAGTCGAACGCCCTCTTCGGAGGGAGTGGCAGACGGGTGAGTAACGCGTGGGAACCTACCTAGTGGTACGGAACAACTCAGGGAAACTTGAGCTAATACCGTATACGCCCTTCGGGGGAAAGATTTATCGCCATTAGATGGGCCCGCGTCGGATTAGCTTGTTGGTGAGGTAATGGCTCACCAAGGCGACGATCCGTAGCTGGTCTGAGAGGATGATCAGCCACACTGGGACTGAGACACGGCCCAGACTCCTACGGGAGGCAGCAGTGGGGA
>CAMYJA010000009.1 GCA_947258705.1 uncultured Hyphomicrobiaceae bacterium
GCGGGTGTCCTCATGTTGACGCAGAAACAGAAAAATCTCCTTTTGTTCATCAATGAAAGGCTGAAAAGCGAAGGCGTGCCGCCTTCCTTCGATGAAATGAAGGATGCGCTCGATCTCAAGTCTAAATCCGGCATCCACCGTCTGATCACGGCGCTTGAGGAGCGCGGGTTCATCCGGCGCCTGCCGCACAGGGCGCGCGCATTGGAAGTGCTGAAACTGCCTGAATCGGAGATTGAGGACGGCGGGACACAGGCTGCGTCCAAAGGCGGCTTTCAGCCGAATGTCATTGAAGGCGGTCTGAGCGCGGCACCGACAGCGATGGTCAGCGTGCCCGTCATGGGACGGATCGCGGCCGGTGTTCCCATCGAGGCCATTCAGCAGCATCAAAGCGATGTCGAGGTGCCGCCGGGCATGATTGCGGGCGGCGAACATTTCGCTCTTGAGGTTCAGGGCGACTCCATGGTCGATGCGGGCATCATGGACGGCGATGTGGTTCTCATCCGCCGCTGCGACACGGCGGAAGACGGGGATATCGTCGTGGCGCTGGTGGACCGGGAGGAAGCGACGCTGAAACGCCTCAAGCGCAAAGGCAACACTGTCGAACTCGAGGCCGCGAACGAGGCCTATGAAACCCGCGTCCTCGGCCCCGACCAGGTCGATATTCAGGGCAAGCTGGTAAGCCTTGTCCGGAAATATTGAACGCGCGTTCACTACGCGCATGAAGAGCGGCGCCACGACTTATGGTTGGCACGCCGTTTTAAAGCCTCGGGGATTGACCCGACCGCAGCGGCCTGATTGACGTTGTTATCAATCGTTCTTCACGTGTTTTCCGTCTTGCAACCGATCGCGAGCCAAGAATCTCCATACCGTATTGCCCATGAAGATGGGCATCCAAGCGCGTTTGCGAGCCTGTTATTTTTCTTGAAATGTGCTCATGCCGATGATCGCTTGGATTCCCGCCTTCGCGGGAAAATCGATGCTATTCGTTGTTGAACCATGACCTGACCCTGTTTCCCCTTCCCGCGTTCGTGGCGGGAAATCAATGGACTCTCCTGCGCCATTGGCCGATGGCGTGAAGCGTAAAATCTTTCCTTGTGATGTCCCGATCGATCAAGGCGCCGGATGACGGGTCCAGGGGCGCCGTCCGCGATGGGCCTCGACCGTTTCAATGCGAAATTTATCACCATCCATATAGACGGCATGTACGCCGTCGCGCCGGGTCATATCCGGGTCGATGAGAAGCCTGGGGCTTTCGCAGACCCGTTTGACGGGAAATCGGACGATGACGATATCGGCCATTGCGCAATCGTCGTTCAGGCCCGAGGGATGGCGGGTCAGGGCAAGCGTCAAACCCTTGATGCGCGTCACGCAGCCCCGCCTATCGCAGCGAAAATTCAGGCCCTTGCCGGCCTCTTTTGGCGCTCTCGCATCGCCATCATTTTCCAGCCAGCGGGCAAAGACATAACTTCTGGCGGTGCCGCGCGTTGCGCTTAACCTCATGAAACCTGGCTTTTGCGCGTCGTTTCTTACGGCCACTGTGCGGGCATTGTCCCCCACCAGAATATCGGGGCGCGGTCCCGTTTGCGCCAAGGCAAGACCGGCCGCGATGCCGGTCAATCCCAGATAGCGCCAGCGCTGACGCCAGACCATCAGCCAGATCGCTCCCAATACAACGCAGAGAAGTGACGATATCGGAATCTGCGGTACGTAGAGCACGGCGCCGGGCAGGCTCGCGATGCGCGCCGCGATGGCCGCGATGATTTCGATGCTCCAGCTCATGAGCGTCAGGGGCAGCGCTTCCAGACCGAAAGGCATGGCCATCAGGCTCATTAACGCCATGGGCATGGTAACGAGGGTAAAGACCGGCATGGCCAGCATGTTGGCAAGCAGGCTGTAACCCGCTTCCTTGTTGAAGTGAAACGCCGCAAAAGGCGCGATCGCGGCGCCGGCGATGATTGTCGTCAAGGCTATGCCGATGAGAAATTTGACCGACCTGCCCATTCGGCCGTACCGCCAGCCCCGATCATGCGTCCGGCTCTGCCGCTCATTCCAGGTCTCGTAAAAGGCGATAAGGGCGGTGACGGCGGCAAAGGACATCTGAAAACTTATATTGAGCAGGCTTTCCGGCCAGAGGATGAGTATGAAAAGCGCGGCGATGGCGACATTGCGGAGCGAAAGCGCAGGGCGGTCGAGAAGGACGGAAAGATATAACAGCATGACCATGAAGAACGCCCGCTGGGTTGCGGGCGACGCCCCTGACAGGGCGAGATAGAAAGCAGCGCCCAGCATGGCGACTATTGCGCTCCATTTCTTGATCGGCCGGGTCAGGGCCAGGGTCGGCGACAGGGCCAACCCCGCCCGCACCAGCCAGAACACCGCGCCCGACATGATCGCCATGTGCAGGCCGGAAATGGCGAGGATGTGGGCCAGACCGGAATGTCTGAGGTCGGTTTTCACGTTTTCCGGTATGGCGCCCCGCGCACCGGTCAGAAGTGCGGTTGTGATCGCAGCGGTCGTGCCGTTGAGGTGCGCGCCAATGCGGTGGGCCACATCTGCGCGTAATTTCTCAACCGCAACGATCAGATCGAGGCCCACTCCACGCGTGCGTTCTGTAGGCATGATCTTTGGCGGTTGTCTCGTGTAGCCGACAGCGCCGAGCCCCTGATACCAAGCGCGGCGGGCAAAATCATATCCGCCCGGCTCCGACGGTCCGGGAGGCGGCCGCAATATTGCAGACACGCTTAAATAATCGCCTACCGAGATGCGATTGCGTTCGCTTTTGACATAGAGGCGGATGCGTTTAGGCAGGTGGTCATTTTCAAGTTTCTCCACCCGGACCGGACGCATGGTGATGCGGTGACCGACAGTCGGCCGGTCTGCCCTATTTTCCCGTAATGCCGGTTCCGCCCCGCTTGACGATTTCTTGCGGCGCGCGGCTTTTCCCGACGAAGCGCGTTCTTCGATGCGCTCGACCCAGCCCTCAATCTCGACAGGCCCGGTGGTTGCCATGATTTTCGGCGCCCGGACCCATTCGGTGCGGATTTTTGCCGATACAAAACCAGTGCCCGCGGCGACAAGCGCACTGAGAACAAGGACCGACGCCAGGGTGCGCGGAGCGAAAAATATCATGCCGGTCAGGAAGACGATCAGGGTAGCGAGACTGTAAAGGCCGGGTTCGAACGGCAGGGTGAAATATATGCCGATGCCCAGCCCGATAAAAACCGGCAGCCAGTAGAACAGGCGCCCCTGCTCAAGATCAAGGAGGCGCAGAATTGCCTTTGGGCTGGAAATGCCGGGCCAAACCCTCTCGGCGCCTTGGCGGGCGCGCCATTTTACTCCTCGTTCGAGGGTGGCCATGTATCCCCCCCTACCCTTCTGCCGGGCAGCGCTTTGCTCATGCCTCTCGCGCTTCGCACTTACAAGACGTGATGTCCTATGTTACATCAAACGCGAATTCGGAACCCGATTTTTTCAAACCACAGGATTTTGCTCCATGACCTCAAAGGTTGTGACTCGATTTGCGCCGTCTCCAACAGGATTTCTTCATATTGGCGGTGCGCGCACTGCGCTATTCAACTGGCTCTATGCCCGCTCCAAGGGCGGGGCATTCCATTTGCGCATTGAAGACACGGACCGGGAACGGTCCACCGACGATGCCATCGAGGCCATATTGGACGGGCTCAAATGGCTCGGTCTCGATTGGGACGGCGAGACGGTCTATCAGCATACGCGACTGGAGCGGCATGTGGAGGTGGCGAACAAGCTGCTTGCGGAGGGGAATGCCTATCGCTGTTACGCAAGCGCCGAAGAGCTCAACGAAATGCGCCAGGCCGCCCGGGATGAAGGGCGGCCACCGATTTACGACGGCCGCTGGCGGGACCGGGATGCGTCCGAAGCCCCTGAGGGCGTGCCGCCGGTGATCCGCTTTCGGTCGCCGGTCGAAGGCTCTACGATCATCGACGACAAGGTGCAGGGTCAGGTCGTGTTTCAAAATGAAAATCTCGACGATCTGATCATTCTCAGAAGCGATGGATCGCCGACCTATATGCTTTCCGTGGTCGTGGACGATCATGACATGGGGGTCACTCATGCCATTCGTGGCGACGACCATCTCACCAATGCCGCACGTCAGGTCCAGATTTACGACGCGCTTGGATGGGACGCGCCTCACTTCGCCCATGTGCCGCTTATTCACGGGGCCGATGGGGCGAAGCTTTCGAAACGTCACGGCGCCCTCGGCGTTGAAGCCTACCGGTCCATGGGCTATTTGCCCGATGCCTTGAAAAACTATCTGGTGCGCCTCGGCTGGAGTCATGGCGACGAAGAGATCTTTTCGACCGAGGAGATGATCTCCCGCTTCAACATCGAGGCGATCGGCCGTTCGGCCGCACGTTTCGACTTCGCCAAGCTTGAGAATTTGAACGGCTATTACATTCGCAATGCCGGCCCTGGGGCCTTGGTCGAAGAGATTTCAAAATTGCTGCCGCATCTTGAGCCGGAACAACGTTTCCCGCGCGAATTGGATGAAAATGACTGGCGGCGGCTGGAGCTTGCCATGACGGGGTTGCAGGAACGGGCGAAAACGCTCGTCGATCTCATCGCCAGCGCCCATTACCTGTTCGTCGCAAGACCGCTGGTTCTCGATGACAAGGCGGAGAAGATACTCAATGACGATGCCCGCGCCCTGCTCGGCAGGATCGCCGCGAAACTCGCCGAACTCGCGGACTGGACGACGGACGAGATCGAAGCAGCAGTTCGGGAACTGGCCGAAGAGGAGGGATTGAAACTCGGTAAAGTTGCACAGCCTCTTCGAGCGGCCCTGACCGGAACCAATGTCAGTCCGGGTATTTTCGACGTTCTGGCGGTGCTTGACCGGGACGAGGCGCTCGGGCGCCTCGAGGACCAGGCGCTCGACGGGTGACGGCCGATATGGGCCTCTAAAGGCTTTGATGCATTGCGACATATTTCATCTGAAGCCAGCATCGCCCGGCATGAATAGCGGGGTTTTTACCCGCCAGCAGCGGTAGGCCACTGGAGTTGCACCTTGCCGCAGCGCAAAAAATATACTACCCCTATGGCAATGAAACGCTAGATAACAAGCTCGGTTTTTCTGGGCCGTCCCGGAAATTTATTTCATGTCGCCGAGACAATGGAGTAGTGCATGCCTCTCGATGTCGTACCGCCTAAACTACCGCCCGCGAAGAAAGAGAAGATTGGTGCCGCACGTATCGAAATCAACGGTCAATCCCATGAATTGCCTGTTCTGAGGGGCTCGCGCGGTCCGGATGTCATTGACGTCAGCCGTCTCTACAGACAAACGGGATATTTCACATATGATCCCGGTTTTACATCAACCGCGAGTTGCGACTCCCAGCTCACTTTCATAGACGGGAAAGAAGGCGTCCTCAACTATCGCGGATATCCAATCGATCAACTGGCCGAGAAGGGCGATTTTCTAGAGACATGCCACCTGCTTCTCTATGGCGACCTGCCTAATGAAGAACAATCCAGCGCATTCCACCGGGTGATCACCTATCACTCGATGCTGCATGAGCAGATGAACAGGTTTTATTCCGGTTTCCGGCGCGATGCGCATCCGATGTCCATAATGGTCGGCATGGTCGGCGCCCTCTCGGCTTTTTATCACGATTCAACCGATATTCACGATCCGAAGCAAAGGCAAGTCGCGACATACCGCATGATCGCAAAAATGCCGACCATCGCGGCCATGGCCCGCAAATATTCGATCGGACAGCCCTTTATCTATCCGAGAAACGATCTCGATTACGCATCCAATTTTCTGCATATGTGCTTTGCCGTTCCGTGCGAGGAATACAAGGTCGATCCGGTGCTTGCGCGTGCAATGGACCGCATTTTTATTCTGCATGCGGATCATGAACAAAATGCCTCGACATCGACCGTGCGGCTGGCGGGCTCATCGGGAGCCAATCCATTTGCCTGTATCGCCGCGGGCATCGCATGCCTTTGGGGGCCGTCGCATGGCGGCGCCAACGAGGCTGCGCTCAAGATGCTGGCGGAGATCGGCACTGTCGACCGAATTCCCGAATATATTGCCCGGGCCAAGGACAAGAACGATCCGTTCCGGCTGATGGGTTTCGGTCACCGGGTTTACAAAAATTACGATCCGCGCGCGACCGTCATGCGCAATACGGCTCATGAGGTTCTTGAGACGAAGGGCGTGAAAAAGGATCCCCTCCTGAAGGTGGCTTTGGCACTCGAGAAAATAGCGCTTGAAGACGAGTATTTTGTCGAGAAAAAACTGTATCCGAATATCGACTTCTACTCCGGCATTACGCTCAAGGCGATGGGCTTCCCCAATGACATGTTCACCGTACTTTTTGCGGTGGCGCGCACAGTGGGATGGATTGCGCAATGGAAGGAAATGATTGTCGATCCGAACCACAGGATCGGACGGCCGCGGCAGCTTTATACCGGGCCGTTGCAACGCGATTATGTGGAGATGGCCGACCGCAAGTAATCCGGACCGGCCTGGCGGACCTATTTTCTTTGTAAAGATATTTGTCAAAACCGCCTTGTCCCCCGGACGAAGCTGGTCCCTGGGACGGGCTTGAGCCCATGGGCCGGGGATGAGTAAATATCCCTACGACAAATCCTCCCTACACGGTGCATTTCGTCTCTGCGCGGCTGCAATGCTTTGGAATGATTCACTTTTTAGCAATGCATGTTCGTAGCTTATTAACCACACTTGGAAAGATTCGGTTCATTATGTCTTGGTATTTGTGGTTCCAGTCGCTAATCTTGGACTGTAACACTGGAGTATGACACCTTGATATCGAAATTTGTACAGAGTAACCGCAGCGGTTTGGCGCTGCGTTTGATAAAGGGCTTGGCCATTGTCTTGACAATGATGTTGCTGACTGCGCTTCGCCCCCAGACGGTCCAGGCACAATATGCAAGCCCGTATTATTATTATCAGAACGGCTACAAGGTTAAGACATACAGAAAGAAACGCACGCGTTACCGCAAAGCCCGCCGCTACAGAGCCAAGCGGCGTTACAAGAGGAAAACACGCGCCAGGAAACCACACATTGCCGCCAAGCCCTGGCCGAGCAGTCAGCAGGTCAAGGGGCCGGTTCAGATCATCGTCTCTCTTCCCGATCAGAGAATGTCGCTCTACAAGGGCGGGCAGAAGATTGCCAGCACGCGCGTATCGACCGGGAAATCGGGGCACAGGACACCAGCCGGCATTTTCAGCATTATCCAGAAAAACCGCCGTCACTTCTCCAATCTCTATAATAACGCTCCCATGCCCTACATGCAGCGTATTACGTGGTCCGGCGTTGCCCTGCATGCCGGCGTCGTGCCGAATTACCCGGCATCGCATGGATGCATAAGACTGCCGAGAGGATTTGCCGGAAAATTATTCGGTTACACCAATATGGGCGCACATGTTGTGGTCGCCGACAGCATGCTTCAGCCAAAGGATGTGGCACACGCTACCCTGTTCCAGCCCATTCCGGCAGCGGATCAGGTGGGGCCGCGCATTTCTCTCGATAAACGCGCATCCCTCGGCACGGGAACCAGCGGGCAAAGCACTCCGGCGATGATCTCGAATGCCGCGAGGCGCAATGTGCAGCTCACCAGCTCAACCCCTTCAACCGTAGAGGGATCGGCCATTGTCTCCTCCGCCCAGGCGGCGACAGATGTGGTATTGAAGAAGCTTGCCAGTCTCGATGACGCCGTGGCGGTGCAACCGGCAGCGACGACACAAAACCAGTTGCGACGCGTACTTGTTGAAAAAATGCGTGAACGCCAATGGCCGAAAGACGTGCAGAAATTTTTGAAACGCCTTGGACGGTATAAAGGAAGAATCGACGGTGATGTGAGGGGCGGGACTATCAGGGCGATCAAGAACTTCCAATACGGACTTGGCAAGCGGGCGACCGGCAGGATCGACACTGATCTGATCATCGCTCTTCACCGCATATCCGGAGAAGTGATCGACCTCAGTACCGATAATGTTAAATTGCCACGATCGGACAAGCCATTGCGTATTTTAATCACACGCAAGAAATCGCTCGAGAAGGCGACAACCGCACAAACCCTGCTCAACGAGCTTGGTTATGATACCGGCGGTATTGACGGCAATCTGGGTAGAATGTCGCGCCAGGCGATCAGTGATTTTCAGTTTGAAAGGCGGATGCCGGTAACGGGCGCGCTTTCAGACCGGTTGCTCGACGAACTTTACAAGGCGAGCGGCAAGCGCAAGCCCGGCGAATGGCATCTTTATGTACGGCAGGAATTCAACGATTTGTTCGATGTGCCTGTCGAGGTGCGCGATGGGGCCATGCCTTTGGGTACGCATCTGTTCACGGCCATGCATTTTGACAAGGATTCCACCAAAACACGCTGGACATCGCTGACGATGCGGGCGCGGGCCGGAAAGCCGCAGAAACGCTGCAAATGGAGCCGCAAAAGACGCCGCAATATCTGCAGGACAATTCCGGCACCGCTGGTTTCCTCCATATCGGCAACCAAGGCGCTGGACCGTATTGAAATTTCGAGCGATGTCAGGGAAGTCGTCTCCGAACTTCTGACACCAGGTTCTTCGATGGTCGTTACGGATAGAGGGATCAGCAATGAAACGGGCAAAGGAACCGATTTTATCGTCCTTACCCGTTGAGCCTGCAAACGGAATTTGATCTTAAAAATGGCGGGGCCGACCCCGCCATTTTTATTGCCCGCCGATATATTCGAGAACAATTTCGGCGGCGCGCCTGCTTGGCGTGCCGTGATCGAGCACAAGTTTTTTCTGCACCTCCCGCAGGGCGGCAAGCTGATCTTGTCTGACGGCGTCGTCGGTCAGGAGATCGAAAAGGCTGCTGCTCAGGTTTTCCGCAGTACATTCATCCTGCATGAATTCGGGCACCGCATTTCTGCCGATGACAAGATTCGGCAACACGAATGAAGGCACTTTGACAAGCCAGGCCAGTCGTGCGGCCAATGGATCGACGCGGTAGGCTACGACCATCGGCGTTCCTGCCGCGGCAAGTTCGAGCGTGACCGTGCCGGACGCCGCGAGGGCCGCTTCGCTCAGGCGGAATGCGGCAAATTTGTCCTCTTCGTCCATGAGGATATGAACCTTCATCGGCCAATCCCCTGTTGCCGCCTCGATGAGATGCCGGACATGGGATAATGTCGGAATAAGGATATTCACGGGCCCATGTCGTTTTGACAGGCGCTGCAAGGCAGCGCCGAAAATATCGATCAGCCTGCTAATCTCGCTCGGACGGCTTCCCGGCAATATTGCCAGCGTTGGCTGGGTCATATCGAGGTTCAGCCGCGACCGGAGCGGCGCTGTGTCGATTGCGCCGATGGATTCGATCTTTTCGGCAAGGGGATGGCCGACATAGCTGCATTTCGGGCCGCCAAGTCCGGCGTGAACCTCGGGTTCAAACGGCAGGAGCGCCAGCACATGGTCGATATAACGCGCCATTTTCCTGGCCCGGCCCGACCGCCATGCCCATACGCTTGGTGAGACGTAATTCAGGATCGGCACGCCTGGCAGGCGCTTTTTCAGGCGTTTTGCAATCGGATGCGTGAATTCAGGACTGTCGATAATGACAATGACATCGGGATTTGCGGCCACGCAGGCGTCGACCGTCTGATAGACGCGCCTGACGAGTTGCGGCAGGCGTTTTAAAATAGCGACCGGTCCCATAACGGCGATCTCGTCGAGGGGAAAGAGCGAATTCAGACCTTCTCTTTCCATCAATGCGCCACCTACGCCCGAGAAGCGGAGCGGTGCGGCATGCAATTGGCGTAATGAGGCCATGAGACCGCCCCCCAGATTGTCGCCGGAATGTTCTCCGGCAATCAGGACGATATGCGTTTCCAGGCCGGTTTCGCTCATGGTTTGCTCCCAGATCTGGACCTGTGCCTCATTGATCGGATGTATCGATACCAACAAGAAAGAGTCCTGCCTCATCGGCATCCCGGATCGTTTTCTCGCGCTCGGCCAAAAGAACGTGCCCCGCCGACAAGGCAATGCCGCTCAAACCTGCCTCGACGGCCCCGGCGATTGTTTTCGGGCCGATCACGGGCATGTCCACACGGAGTTCCTGTCCGGGTTTCGGCTTTTTCATGAGTATGCCGGCCCGGGTGTTTTTCTTGGCTCGTCCCCATTGCCGGAGCGCAGCGGCGCGGGCCAGCATTTCATCGGTACCTTCGGCAGCTTCGATGGCTATGACATGTTCACGCGTGACAACGGCCGCCTGCCCGGCGTCATAGGGGCCAAGGGCGTCAAGAAGCCCCGATGCCAGCCTGATGTCCTTCAGATCCGCATCGTCGGGTGCATGACGGCCCAGCCGGCCGCGTTCGGCGACAAGGTCCGGCGCCACTTCATGGGCGCCGCTGATGGTAAGGCCTTTGCCTTCAAAAAAACGGATGACATTTTTAAGAACCGTATCATCTCCGCCGATTGTCAGGCCGAGGATTGTGGGCAGATGTTTGACCGCACCAAAATCGAAGCGGATTTCCGAGAGATCGGGCCGGCTGACGCTGCCGATAATGACCAGGTTCGAACATTTTTGATCTTCAAGGGTGGCAAGCAACCTGCCGATTTCCCCCCACCGGGCCCAGCAGTGGGGATATCGTTCTATGGACGGGTCAGCCTCGCCCTTGATGCCGATGATATAAATGTCATTGCCGCTGTTCATTGCGCTTTGCGCGACGGCCGCGGGCAATGAACCACCGCCTGCGATAATACCAATGCGTGTTTCGGGGGAGACCATCAATCGAATTCCGGATACAAATCCATTGTTATTTCTACCGGCATCGCCATTTTAACCGGCTTCGCGCCGCCTGCCCCGGCTAATTGTTTGGAACGCAAAGTGACCGGCCCGATTCTGAACGGATGAAATCAATGATCTGGGCGACACCGGCGTCCGTGCCAAACATCTTGTCGACATCGTCAAGACGCTCGGCAAGCGTTCCCTCGGTTGCAAACAACATGCGATAGGCCTTGCGAAGACTGTGAATTTGTTCCCGGTCGAAGCCCTGGCGCTTTAAGCCGATAATGTTCAGCCCGCTGAGAGCCGCGCGATTACCGATCGCCATGCCGTAGGGGATGACGTCATTTTCGATGCCTGTCATACCGCCTATGAACGCATGGGCGCCGATGCGCACGAATTGATGGACAGCGGACAAGCCGCCGAGAATGGCAAAATCCTGAATGGAGCAATGACCGGCGAGCGTCGCGTTGTTGGCCAGGATCACATTGTCGCCCACGGTGCAGTCATGAGCGACATGCGAGCCGGCCATGAAAAGACCATTGGATCCGACCCGTGTCACCATGCCGCCACCCTCCGTGCCCGGATTCATGGTTACATGTTCGCGGATACGGTTGGCCGCGCCGATTTCCAGACGGCTGTTCTCCCCTTCGAACTTCTTGTCCTGCGGGATATGTCCGATGGAGGCAAAGGGGTAGATTTCAGTTTCATCGCCGATTGTCGTGTGGCCTTCAACGACCACATGGGAATGAAGCCTGACATTTGCGCCGAGTTTGACATTGGCGCCTATGACGCAGAACGGGCCTATTCTGGCTCCGTCCCCTATTTCCGCTTTCGGATCGACGATTGAGGTGTCATGGATTTCTGGCATGTTATTCTTCTACCTTGGAAACCATTGCGCCGATTTCAGCCTCTGCCGCAAGTTTGCCCTCGACCTTCGCTTCGCACCTGAAGCGCCAGACCGTTCCGCGGCTGCGCACTTTCTCGACATGATAGTGAAGCGTATCGCCCGGAAGAACGGGACGACGAAACTTGGCCTTGTCGATCGACATGAAGAAAACGCGGATGGGGTCATTTTCCGCATTGTTTGCATGAACGGCCAGCGCCCCGGCAGTCTGTGCCATGCCTTCGATGATAAGCACACCGGGCATGACCGGAAAATCCGGGAAATGGCCCTGGAAATACGGCTCGTTGATCGTCACATTCTTGATGCCTACCGCCGAAATGTCCTGGTTCATATCGCGTATGCGGTCGACCAGAAGAAATGGATAGCGATGCGGCAGCAATTTCATGATTTTGGCGATGTCGGCCGAGGGCAGCTCAGTCGTGTTGTCCTCAATGTTCATTTCATTCAGCTCCCTGAAGGCTTCGTCGTAAGGTGCTCATCGGGTTGATTGGTCTTAATTGGTCTTAATTGGCGCAGACCGGATTGTTCCGTTTCCCGTTATAACGCTTTCATCACGCCTTGCATGCATTCGTGGTCAATCTTTCTTCGGTTTTTTGCGCGTCAAACGCCTGATGGCCGCAAGTTCGCGCGCCCATTCCGTAAACGGACGGGCGGGCGTTCCGCCCCAGCGGCCGCCTGGGGGTATGTCATCCTTTGACAAGGACCCGCCCGCAAGCATGGCTCCGGCTCCCATTTTGAGATGGCCGGCCAGCCCGGAGGCCGCGCCCATGACGGCAAAATCACCCATTTCCGTGCTGCCCGCAATACCGCATTTCGCGACAATGACGCAATGACGGCCGATTACGACATTATGGCCGATCTGGACCTGGTTATCGATTTTGGTTCCCTCGCCAATGATCGTGTCCTTGAGCGCACCCCGGTCAATGGTTGTATTGGCACCTATCTCGACGTCGTCCTGAATGATGACGCGGCCGATCTGCGGGACCTTCAAATGGCCGGTAGGTCCCATGGCAAAGCCAAATCCATCCTGGCCGGCACAGACGCCTGAATGAACGACCACACTGTTACCGAGCAGGGAATGGGTGATTACGGCGCCGGGGCCGATATAACAATTGCGCCCGACGCTGACACGATAGCCGATAATGGCACCGGCCGCGATGGTTGTGCCGCTTCCAATCTGGGCTTCGCGTCCGACGACGGCACCGGGCTCGATGACCACATTATCTTCAAGTCCGGCCGTGGGGTGGACGTTTCCAGCGAAGTCGTCAGCCGCGTAATCGGCGCCCTTGCTCCTGAGCGCGTCAGGATAAAAAGCGGCAAGCGCCTTGGCGAAGGACTGGTAAGGCATCTTGGCCGTCAATGGGATGGTGGTTTGCGGCAGGCGCTCTGCATGTTTCGGTGCGATGAAACAGGCTGCGGCGCGGGTGTTTTCGAGCTCGCCCAGATATTTCGGATTGTCGAGAAAAGTTATGTCTCCGGCGCCGGCGAGATCGAGCGGGCAAACGTCGGAAATTTCAAGCGCAGCCTTATCGGGATTGCCGACCTCGGCATCCGCCAGCCCGGCAATGTCCGACAGTGTGAAGGGGCCTGCCTTTTCGAAGAAGCCTGGGTGTTCCATTGTGTCAGCCAGCTCAACCTAGGATCATTTATAATCTGCGGGCCATCGTCCCTTGGCTGCTAAGCGAGCCGCCGGACCGGTTCGTCTGCCCAATGCCGTTTCCGGCATCGGCGCAACGCCCATATCCATGAATTGGATGGTGTTATATCAGAATTTTGTCGATGCGCCGAAGCGGAATTGTTGCTGCTCGTCATAATCTTCCGAGGTGAGCACAAAGGCGTAATCCGCGCGCAGAGGGCCAACGGGCGAGCGCCACAACAAACTGACGCCAACGGCTGAGCGAAGCGTTGAATCGTCGGCGACAATGACACCGGGCGTCGAGCTTGCAGAATCGCTCACGTCATGGAGAGAGCCAGCATCCGCGAAGAGAGCGCCGCTGATCCCGAGTTCCTCTGGAACCCAGGGGAGAGGGAAGCGCACTTCCGCTGTTGCCGAATAGAAAATTGTACCGCCCAAAACGTCATTCGAGGCGAGATCCCTCGGTCCATAGCCGGCTCGGTCGAATCCTCTGATCGTTTCGCCACCTTTATAGAAGGAGTCGATCAGGCGCACATCGTCACCGTTCCATCCCGTGATGTGCCCGCCGATAGCGCGTCCGACCAGAATAATCTGATCGAAGATAGGGTAATAAGCCCTGAGTTCGGCGGAGCTGCGTATATAGTTCACATCGCCGCCAATGCCCGCCAGATCCTGCGTGAATGATCCGTATAGACCGCGGGACGGGTTCTTGCGGTCATTGCGGGTATCGTAAATCAGCGAGTAACCCAGCGACGAAATGTGGTTGATGCCTTCCTGCTGCTGTACAGCGGCCGAGGCAAGTGTATCCACTTCATAAATCTCATCCCGGGTAAAGGTGTAGCGCGTCGACATCCAGAAATTTTCAGCCAGCGGGAAGCCAAGCCTCAGGCCAGCGCCTGTTTTCCGGCTCTTGTAGGAAGCTTCGTCCGAGAAATCGACCTCCTTGTGGAAGACGTCGATGCCGGCGGACAGATTGCGATCGAGGAATCTCGGTTCCGTGAAGCTCAGATCGATCTGCGCCCGTTCCAGGCTACCCGACAGTTTCAAACGCAGAAACTGCCCGCGCCCCATGAGGTTGCGTTCGGTAATCGAAATGTCGCCCACGACCCCCTCGCTCGAGGAATAGCCGCCGCCAAAGGAGAGTTCGCCTGTCGACTGTTCCTCGACGACGAAGTTCAGAACAACCCGGTCGGACGCGCTGCCGCGTTCGTTCGAAACGTCGACCTTCTTGAAGAAACCCAAAGCGTTCAGACGCCGCCGGGCGCGATTGACCAGAAGTCTGTTATAGGCGTCGCCTTCTGCAAGTCTGATTTCACGGCGAATGACATAATCGCGGGTGCGCGAATTACCGATGACATTGATACGTTCGATATAAACGCGGGGACCTTCTTCTATGAGATAGGTGATATTCAGCGTGCGCGAAATGGGATCGCGGTCGACGCGCGGACGCACACGGGCAAAGGCATAGCCCTGCTCCGCCACGGTCAGGGTCAGTTTTTCGACGGTCTTCTCGATCAGCGACGCATTGTAGATCGAGCCGCTATGGGTCAATACTCCGGCTTCGAGGCCGGCCGTGTCGACAGCCGCAAGGGCGCTTTCGATATGAACATCGCCAAATGTGTAGAGTTCGCCCTCTTCAATGGTGAAGGTGATGTAGAAGCCCTGGCCATCCCGGTCCAGATCCGCCATGGCCGAGAGAACGCGCGCATCAGCATAACCGCTCTTGAGATAATATTGGCGCAGCAGTTCACGATCGAGATTGAGCCGGTCGGGATCGTAAATGTCATTCGATTTGAGAAAGCTCAGCCAGCCATTTTCACCGGTGGTGATGACGTCCTGGAGGTCAGCGTCCGAATAGGCCTTGTTGCCTATGAAGTTGATGCTTTTGACCTTGGTGACCGGCCCCTCGGAAATTTCAAAAACGAGATTGACCCGATTTTGCGGCAAACGGATTATTTTGGGCTCGACGTAAGCGGCAAACAGACCCTGACGGCTATAAACGCCCAGAATGCGCTGAACATCGGCCTGAACCCGGGCGCGGGTGTAAATGGACCGTGTCTTGAGCTGCACCTCGGATTTGAGCGTTGCGTCATCGACTTTGTCGTTGCCCTCAAAAGCCACGCGATTGATGATGGGGCTCTCGACAACCTTGATGACGACCGTGGTCGAGACCAGGTCGATGCTGACATCCCTGAAGAGCCCAGTGGCAAACAGCGCTTTCAGGGATTGATCGACCTTGAACGTATCGTAGCGATCGCCAACGTTGAACTGGAGGTAGGAACGGACGGTTTCCGGCTCAACCCGCTTGTTACCGACAACATCGATAGCGCGGATGGTGGTACCTTGCGCAGCCGCGCTTACCGCGAGCTGCACATTCAGCACCAACAGGGCCGGAGCAAACGAGAGCATGAGGGTGAATACCAACAACCCCTTGCTCATCATCATCCTCATCGCAGGCATTTCTTTTTTCTTGCCCCTCGTTGTTCGCCTGTCCCCCAGGCGTTGTTTTTTTTCAGCACTCAAGAGGCCACTCGTTTGCGGCCAATTTTTGACTGGTGAAGTCTGTTTTACAGATTCATTGCGGTACTGAAAAGAAGTCTTTTTGCGCACAGAGTGCAGCGTCAAATAAGCGTGTTTAAAATCACACACTTTTGCCTGTTTTCAAGGGTTTTCGGGCAGATTTCAGGAAAATCAAATAAAAAATCGAATTCTCTGAAATCTAGAGAAATTTAAAGTGAACCAGATCGTTCCAGGTGGCGAAAATCATCAGCATCAGCACCAGGGCGAGACCGATTCGAAATCCTATCTCCTGAACGGCCGGACTGAGGGGCCGGCCGAGGACCGCCTCGAATGCGTAGAACAGCAAATGTCCGCCATCCAGCAGAGGTATCGGGAACAGATTGAGAAGGCCGATACTGACGGACAGGATGGCCGCCAGGTTGATCAGCGCGAGAAAGCCGACGCTCGCCATTTGCCCGGAAACCTCGGCAATGCGGAGGGGGCCGCCGAGCTGGTCGGCCTCTTCGCGGCCCAAAACAACATCGCCGAGATAGCCCATGGTGCGGTCGATAATGAAATAGGTTTCCTTGGCTCCGAGCCAAATTGCATGTACCGGATTTGCCCGCTCGAAGGTCCAGTCGCCCTCCTTGGTGGTCCGCTTGATGCCCAACAGTCCCAGACGCATCTTATTGCCAAAACGGTCAGTGATTTCCTTGCGGTCGGGGATGGCTATGAGCGTATGGAGTTCGTCGCCGCGTTCGACCGTGATCTCAAGCTTTTGGTCGGCACTGCCGCTGACGATCCGCTGCATGTCGCTGAAGCTTTTGATTTTGGCGCCGTCGATGGCCACCACCAGATCGCCGGACTTGAAGCCGGCGGTGGCGGCCGCGCTACCGGGGCTTACCTCATCGACGCGCGGGGCGGTCACCCGCTGGCCGACCGTTGAAAAGACGGCCGCAAATATAACAATCGCGAGGATGAAATTGGCGATAGGACCAGCGGCTACAACGGCCGCGCGCTGGCCTAGCGATTTGCCATGGAAGCTGCCCTCGCGCTCCTCTTCGCCCATCTGCCCGATGGCGTCTTTCGACGGTACGCTGGCGGCGTTCTCGTCGTCCAGAAATTTGACATAACCGCCCAATGGCAGGGCCGCCAAACGCCAACGGGTGCCGTGCTTATCGTTAAAGCCCAGTAATTCGGGACCAAATCCAATCGAAAAAGCCGTGACGGTAACGCCACACCAGCGGGCCACGAGAAAATGGCCAAGTTCATGAAAAAACACAACAACTGTCAGGACAAACAGAAATGGCAGGACATAGGTTATGAGCCCGGATCCGAAACCGGAAAATTGTGTCAACAAGTCCATTTAAATAGCGCTCCTCGGTGTTCCGGCATATTCACGGTTCTGGGGAAAATTCCAGGCCATATGAGCCAGCTCTTGTGGTTTGGTCAAGTCCGATCGAGATTGATCCGATTGTGGCCCGGTGGTCTAAAATCTGTAAATTTCGGCCCCGGCAATACTGGATCAGAGCAATGAATGTGCCAATTCGCGTCCGGACCGATCAAGTTCTAACACCTCATCTAGTGTTTTAAAACTGTTTGGCAAGCCCAGTCGCTGCGCTTTGTTCAGTGTTTTTTCGACGATTTCAGCTATCCCGGTGAAACGCAAACGTCCATTGAGAAAGCTTTCCACGGCTACTTCATTTGCTGCATTCAGGATGGTGCATGCCGGATCGCCGGCCTGCATGGCTTCGCGGGCGAGACGCAAAGCCGGAAAGCGCGCCTCGTCGGGGGATTCGAATTCCAGTCTGCCAAGCGCTGCCAGATCAAGGCGTTCGGTCGGCGTCTTCATTCGCCTTGGCCAGGACAGGCTGTAGGCGATCGGCGTTCTCATATCCGGCGCGCTCATCTGCGCCAATACGGACCCATCATCATATTCGACCAGGCAATGAACGATGGATTGCGGATGCACGACAATGCCGAACTGATCTTTTCGCAGCGGAAAGAGATGATAGGCCTCGATGACCTCAAGGCCCTTGTTCATCAATGTGGCGCTATCGATTGTGATCTTCGCTCCCATCGACCAGTTGGGATGCTTGAGTGCGTCCGTGGCCGTCGCGGATGCGAGCTTGTCGGCCGGCCAGGTTCGAAACGGCCCGCCCGACGCGGTCAGGGTGACGCGCTCCACGGACTCAATGTTCAGATTTTCGATGGCCTGAAAGGCGGCGGAATGTTCCGAATCGACGGGGATGAGGTCCGTGCCCGACCGCGCCACTTCGTGCATGAACACATCGCCGGCCGACACAAGACATTCCTTGTTGGCGAGTGCGACACGCGTTCCCTGGCTCAGCGCGGCAAATGTCGGTTTTAATCCGGCCGCGCCGATAATGGCGGCCATGACGCAATCGACCGGCATGGTGGCGGCCTCGACGAGAGCGTCGGGTCCGGCAGCGGGCGTTATGCCGGAGCCGCTCAGCCGGTCTTTCAGCTCCGCATATAACGCGCTGTCGCCTATGACCGCATGACTGGCGCCGTATTTCAGGGCCATCTCCGCCAGCTCGCGGACATTGCTGTTGGCGGTGAGCGTCTCTACCCTGAAGCGCTGCGGATTGCGCTCGATCAGATCCAGGGTGTTTTTTCCGATCGACCCGGTAGCACCGAGGATCGTGACCGTTTTGCCGGCGTCCGCATCCGACGCGGGCCTCGCATCATCGCTGGTCCAGTCCGGTTTTATGTGGTTTTGCCCCATGTTCGGGAGATCCTCGGATTTGAATTTCATGCTTATTGCCAGATGAGTATGGCATGACCGGGATGCGCCGGTGTAATCAGAAACGCCAGGAGTGCGGCAAGAAGGGCGGCCACGATCAGACCGTCGACGCGGTCGAGAATTCCGCCATGTCCGGGGATGATGCGGCTTGAATCCTTGATCTTGAATTTGCGCTTGAGCGCCGATTCCGTCAGGTCGCCGACCTGGGACCCGAAGGCCAGAAGAAGTGCGACAATCGGCAGTATTATGAGCGACGTGTTTTGAATATAGGCGGCAAAAAGCGCGGCGACGGCCATGCTGCCGGCCAGCCCTCCGATCATCCCCGACCATGTTTTATTGGGCGAAATAGCCGGCGAGAGCTTCGGACCGCCGATTGTCCTGCCGACGACAAATGCGGCGATATCGGCCGTCCAGACAACCAGGAAGATAAAAAGTATCGTTTGCAGGCCGTATTTTGGATCCATGCGCAGCCAGACCAGGGCGATTGCCGGCAGGCCCGTGTAGAAAGGCCCGGCGAACGATAATGGCCTGTGGTGAATACCCGGCAGGATCGCAATCAGTACCGCACCCAGACAGAGCGCGTAAAAAGCCTCTGCATACTGGGCATCCATCATCAACAATATGGCTATCAGTACCGCCGCGATGTGTATGGTCAGGGCGAGGCGTGAATATCCCCCCTTGTCGTAGCTGCCGATCAGCATGCGCCATTCCCAGCACATGATGGCGGCGCCGATGCCGACGAGTATGATAAATGAGAGCGGACTCCAGACGGTCAGGGCGATGGCAGCTCCACCCAGCACGATGGCAGACAGGACGCGCTTTAACAGCTCGTTTTTTTTTGCCTGACCGTGCGCACCATCACGCTCAGCTGATGTTTCCTGATCCATGAAACTATGCCGAAGACTTCAGGTTAAGTCCGCCAAAACGCCGTTCCCGATTGTGGAAATCGTCGATCGCATTCTGAAGATCCTCCTTCGAAAACTCGGGCCAGAAAATGTCCAGGAAAGTGAACTCCGCATAGGCCAGTTGCCAGAGGAGAAAATTCGACAGGCGTTTTTCGCCACCGGTCCGGATCAGGAGATCGGGATCGGGAATACCTTGCGTATCAAGACGGGCGCCGAACAAGTCTTGATCGATCATGGCCGGATCGAGATTGTTGTCGCGAACGTCGATGGCCAGTTTTTTCGCGGCGCTGGCGATTTCAGTGCGGGCGCCATAATTGAAAGCGACAACAAGGTTCAAAGCCTGATTGTTCCGGGTTACCTGTTCGGCCTCTTCGATCAGGCTTTTGATATCGGGATCGATGCCAGTCCGTTCTCCGATAATCCGGATGCGCACGCCGTTGTCGTGCAAATCCGCTAAATCCTGGCGAATAAATTTCTTCAACAGCCCGAGAAGATCGCTGACCTCCGACTTGGGACGCGACCAGTTTTCGGACGAAAAACTATAGAGGGTGAGATAGGAAATATCGAGCTCGATCGCGGCTCGGACGGTTCTACGGACCGTTTCGACACCCTGCCTGTGGCCTTCGGCGCGTGGCAGTCCCCGTTGCCGTGCCCATCTGCCATTGCCGTCCATGATGATGGCAATGTGCGCGGGGGAGGGTGGAATTTTTCTTTCGGTGGAAATCGGGGGGACCTTTCAGCTCAAATTTCAGGCTTTCGTAAAGCCGCGCCCAAATCATATTCTGGTTCTATACCGGTTCTCTTGCGGCCGTGCTTCTGCCGTCATGCAAGCCATACTCACACCTGCATGATTTCCGTCTCCTTGTCGGCCAAGGCAGTATCGATTTCGCTGATTACCTTGTCTGTCAGCGTTTGCACATTGGCGGATTCATGGTGATGTTCATCTTTACCGATATCGCCATCCTTTTCCATGATTTTCAGCTTTTCCATGCCGTCGCGGCGCACGTTCCGGACCGCGACCTTGGCCTGTTCGGAATATTTATGGGCGACTTTGACAAGCTCCTGACGGCGCTCCTCATTGAGCTCGGGGATGGGCAGGCGCAGCACCTGCCCCTCAACGACCGGATTGAGACCAAGATCCGACTCGCGGATGGCCTTCTCGACGGCGGACGCCATGTCCTTGTCCCATACCTGGACGCTAATCATGCGCGGTTCCGGCACGGAAACCGTTGCGACCTGATTGAGCGGCATGGTTGAACCATATGCCTGCACACTGATCGGATCGAGGAGAGCGGCGCTGGCGCGACCTGTTCTCAGACCCGCAAATTCGCTCTTCAGAACGTTCAGTGCGCCGTGCATCCTTCTATCAAGATCGTCCAGATCATAGTCGCCTGATGACATGGCCATCTCCCAATTGTCTCGAACTTCGCGGAACCTTTGCGGCCGGCATCACGTCCGGCCGTGAGGATTAAGGGTTAGCATCATTCCGAATAGTCGTACAAGGTGCAGTGCCCTGCAATACGGCGGACAGCCCGCCCTCGCCCAGCATGGAATAGACGATGACCGGCAGACCGTTGTCGCGCGCGAGCGCAATGGCCGCGCCATCCATGACCTTGAGGTTGCGGGTCAGCACTTCGTCATAGGACAGTTCGTCAAAGCGGGTGGCGTCAGGCGTCGTTTTCGGATCGGCGGAATAGACGCCGTCCACCTGAGTGGCCTTGGCGATGGCGTCGCAATGCATTTCCGCGGCGCGCAGGGTGGCAGCCGTGTCGGTGGTGAAAAAAGGATTGCCGGTTCCGGCGGCAAAGATGACCACCCGGCCCTTTTGCAAATGGCGCAAAGCCCGCGGCCTTATATAGGGCTCGCAAACGGTGGGCATGGGAATGGCGGACAGAACCCGGGCCGGCGTGCCCAGTTGCTCCAGAGCATTCTGGACTGCCAGGGCATTCATGATTGTTGCCAGCATGCCCATATAATCGGCATTGGCGCGGTCCATGCCCTGTGCGGCGCCGGACAAGCCACGAAAAATATTTCCGCCGCCGACGACCAGACAGATTTCCAGACCGTTGTCGATGTTGGTTTTGATGTCCCGGGCGATTTCGGTGACAGTCGACATGTCAATGCCGTATTCCCGCTCGCCCATGAGCGCTTCGCCCGATAATTTGACGAGCAGCCGCTTGCAATTCGATAACTCAGCCCTGGCCATGTTCAAACGCCCTCCCCCACTTGCCTTGCGCCGCCATTGACACCGCACGGGCGGAAGGCCGGCAAGGCATGGGCCATTTCAAATGCTCTCCCTTGCAAGGTCGGGAGAGGCTGCCCCGGCAATCTACTGACCCGATGCGGCAGCGGCAACCTCGGCGGCGAAGTCTTCCTCTCTTTTTTCAATGCCCTCACCAAGACCAAACCGTACGAAGGCGGAAATCTCGATGGGCGCGCCGACATCTTTTTCGGCGGCTTTCACGGCATCGGCGACGGTGTTTTCGCCATCGATTACAAAGGTCTGGGAGAGAAGAGCGACCTCCTCGAAATATTTGCGCATTCTGCCATCGACCATTTTCTCGATAATATTGTCGGGCCGGCCGGATTCGCGCGCCTGCTCGATGAGAACGGCGCGTTCGCGTTCGACGATGTCCGCAGGCACATCATCCTGCGTCAGAGCGACCGGATTGGTGGCCGCGACATGCATGGCGATCTGTTTGCCGATTTCGTCCAGCCTGGCAGCGTCGCCCGAGGATTTCAGGGCGATGAGCACGCCGATCTTGCCCAGACCGGGCGCGGCCTGATTGTGAATATAGGAGGAGACCACGCCTTCATCGACCGTCAGGCCCTGGGCGCGGCGCAATGTCATGTTCTCGCCGATCGTGCCGATCATTTCCGTGACATAATCCTCGACCGTTTTCTCGGACCCGGGATAAGTCATGGCTTTGAGCGCTTCTTCGTCACCGTCTGACTCAAGCGCCAGGGTGGCGATGGCGAGCACCATTTCCTGAAACTGGTCGTTGCGTGCGACGAAATCCGTTTCGGAATTTATCTCGACGACGGCACCGCCCGTGCCACTGGCCGCAACACCAATCAGGCCTTCGGCCGCCACGCGCCCTGCTTTCTTGGCGGCACTGGCAAGGCCCTTGGTCCGCAGCCAGTCAATTGCCGCGTCCATGTCGCCATCGTTTTCGGTTAATGCGGTCTTGCAATCCATCATGCCGGCGCCGCTTTTTACGCGGAGCTCCTTGACCATTGCAGCGGTAATCGTCGCCATGGCTATTTCCTATCTCTTTTGCAATTTGCGCGTGTAGACATCGCTTAGTGTTGTATGTGCCGGCTCGAATGGCGGCCTCAAGCCGCGGTTTCGGCCATCAGTTTTTTTGCCTGATCGATCCAGCCGTCGCGGTCAATGCGGCCCTTGAAATTCAGAGCCCCGTCAATGGCGGATATTTCAGACGGGCTCAGTGCAACGATCTGGCGGAAATGATAGATACCCAGTTTATTGAGCTTTTCCTCCAGAACCGGCCCCACGCCCGAGATTTTTTTGAGATCGTCCGCCTCGCCCTCCGGCGCATCAAGCCCCTTATAGGCAATTGCCGGCGCGTCTTCGGATTTTGTCTCGGCCGTATCTTCGGATTTTGTCTCGGCCGTATCTTCGGTCTTTTCTGCTGTCTTTCCCGCGGCCCCGTTGGGCTTGGCCCCGGACCCGGCTTCTTCGGTCCCGGCCTCTTTCGCCGCAGCCATTCCGGGCTCGGCGGGCAGGTTGGTTTTCGGCGGTTCAACCGCAGCGCCCACATCCATGCCCGACTCGGCGGATGCCCGCTCGATACCGTCGATTGCCGCCCGTGAAATCAGGTCGCAAAACAAGGTTATCGCCCTTCCGGCATCGTCATTACCGGGTATCGGATGCGTGATGTTATCCGGGTTACTGTTCGAATCGATAACCGCAATGATCGGTATGCCGAGCTTTTGCGCTTCCGCTATGGCGATCGATTCCTTGTTGGTGTCGAGTACAAAAACAAGATCCGGGACACCGCCCATGTCCTTGATGCCACCCAATGTGATTTCCAGCTTGTCGCGCTCGCGGGTCAGATGAAGGATTTCCTTCTTGGTCAAACCCTGGATATCGCCGCTCAGGGTTTCTTCGAGCTGGCGCAGACGGCGGATTGACTGGGAAATGGTTTTCCAGTTGGTCATCGTGCCACCGAGCCAGCGGTGATTGATAAAGTATTGAGCGCAGTTTTTCGCGCTTTCCGCAATGACCTCGGAGGCCTGCCGTTTGGTGCCGACGAAAAGAACGCGGCCGCCGCCGGCAACGACATCGCTTACCGCGACCAGCGCCTGATGAAGCAAAGGCACGGTCTGGGCCAGATCGATAATGTGAATATTATTGCGTGAGCCAAATATGTATTGGCCCATTTTCGGATTCCAACGATGTGTCTGATGTCCGAAATGCACGCCAGCTTCCAAAAGCTGACGCATGCTGAATTGTGGCAGCGCCATAGTAAAATCTATCTCCTTTTCCGGTTTCACCTCCGCGAACACATGAGATGCCAGACGCCTTATGCGGCTTCAAGCATCCACCGGAGCGGCCCATGGGAGAATTTGCTCCTCATCTGCCAGTAAGTTCGCGTGTGGAATGGAACGCCTTATAGGCGCATGAGGAGGTAAAGACAAGCCTAAAGAGCCGGAACAACCGAAGAAATCAGCGGCTCAATCGTCGCGCATTTCTACAACACCGCTGACCTGCCTTATGATGGATCGCGTGGATGGCGAGAGATCGTATTTTTCTGGCAGCTTCAATTCGATCTCACGGGCGCAATCGGGCAGATGGATGCGCAATTTCAGATTTGCGTCCCCTTTTTTGGAAATGGCACTTGCCAGCTCCCGCCAATCGGTGCCGCCGCTGACGGTAATGGTCATGTCCTTCTGGAGATTGCGGGCGGCTTTATCGAGATGCTCGATGGACAGGGCGCGCAGCTTGGTGCTCTCGCCATCGCGTTCGGCCTCGACCGTGATCAGCACCGGGCTGCCGTCATTGAGCATGTCGCGGCTATGATCGAGCACATCGGAGAAGAGAAGCGCTTCGAACTGGCCCGTGGGATCGGAGAAACTGACGAAGGCGTAACGGTTGCCGCGGGCTGAGTTGCGTTCCTTAACGCTCGTGGCGGTGCCGGCAAGAAGCGCCTTGGTGGCAGAGGAATTCTGGTTCAACTCGGTCCAGGTGGTGACACCCAAATCTTCAAGCACCTGCTCATATTCATCGATCGGGTGCCCCGACAGAAAGAAACCGACCGCATCGAATTCCCTGCTCAGGCGGGTGGCGGGGAGCCATTCCCTTGTCTCCCGAAGATTGAGAGGCAGTGCGGCATCATCGCTTTCGCCGGCGAAGAGATCGTTCTGGCCGGCCTCGCGATCAACGGCCATGCGTTGGGCGTGGGCGATCATGGTCTCAACATTTTCCAGGACTTCCGCGCGATTTGGATGAATCGCGTCGAATGCACCCGCAGCCGCCAGGGTTTCCAGGGCGCGTTTGTTGATGAGGCGCGGATTAATGCGGCCGGCGAAATCAGCGAGACTTTCAAACGGTCCGTTTTCGTCGCGCTCCTCGCAGAGATGCTCAACCGCCGCGCGTCCGACATTCTTGAGGGCCGTCAAAGCGTAGCGGATGGCGTTGTCCCGGGCGGTGAAATCGGCGCGCGAATGATTGACGCATGGCGGCAGTATTTCGATTTTGAGCCGCCGGGCCTCGCCGGCGAAGGTCGCAAGTTTTTCCGCATTGGCCATGTCGAGCGTCATCGAGGCGGCCAGGAATTCAACCGGATAATTGGCCTTGAGATAGGCCGTTTGATAGGCGACGAAAGCGTAACAGGCCGAATGCGCCTTGTTGAAGCCGTAGCCCGCGAATTTGGCAACCAGGTCGAAAATGAAATGAGCCTGGAGTTTTCCGACGCCGTTTTTCATGGCGCCCTCGACAAAGCGTTCCCGCTGGGCGTCCATTTCCTTTTTGATTTTCTTGCCCATGGCCTTGCGCAGGATGTCGGCTTCACCGAGTGAGTAGCCGGCGAGAACCTGGGCAATTTTCAGCACCTGTTCCTGATAGATGATCACGCCATAGGTATCGTTGAGTACCGGCGTCACGGTCTCGTGTAAAAATTCCGGCGGCTCGGAACCGTGCTTGGCGGCGAGGTATTTGGGTATGTTCTCCATCGGTCCCGGCCGATAGAGGGCGACGATCGCGATCAGGTCCTCGATATTCTCGGGCTGCGCCTTGCGCATCAAGTCCTGCATGCCGGCGCTTTCATACTGAAACACCCCGACGGTCTCGCGTTTTTTCAGCATTTCAAAAGTCGGCGGATCATCGAGGGGAAAAGTCACCGGGTCGAGCTCAATCCCCCGCGCCGCCAATATGTCGCACGCTTTCTTGATCACGGTCAGGGTTTTCAGACCGAGAAAATCGAATTTGACAAGACCCGCGGGTTCAACCCATTTCATATTGAACTGGGTTGCCGGCAATGGCGAGCGCGGATCCTGATAAAGGGGGACGAGTTCGGTCAGGGGCCGATCGCCGATGACCACCCCGGCAGCGTGGGTGGAGGCGTGGCGGTAGAGCCCCTCGAGTTTTTTGCCGATATCGAGCATGCGCTTGACGAGAGGATCGTCACGGGCGGCCTCGCGGAAGGCATGTTCGCCATTGACGGCCTCCTCCAATGTCACCGGATCGGCAGGATTATTGGGCACAAGCTTGCACAGCCGGTCGACCTGTCCATAAGGCATTTGCAGCACCCGGCCGACATCGCGGAGAACGGCGCGGGCCTGCAACTTTCCGAAGGTGATGATCTGGGCAACGCGATCCCTGCCGTATTTTTCCTGAACATAATTGATAACCTCGTCGCGCCGGTCCTGGCAGAAGTCGATATCGAAATCCGGCATGGACAGACGTTCGGGATTGAGAAAACGCTCAAAAATAAGGTCGAACCGCAAGGGATCGAGATCCGTGATCGTCAACGCCCACGCCACCACCGAACCGGCGCCAGAGCCACGGCCGGGGCCGACGGGAATGCCGTTATCCTTCGCCCATTTGATGAAATCGGCAACGATCAGAAAATAGCCCGGGAACTTCATTCCGGAAATGACGCCGAGTTCGTAATCGAGGCGCTCCCAATACTCCTTTTCTTCATGACCCCGGGCGACGTCGAGAAGCTTCAGCCTTTCTTTCAGGCCGGCTTTCGCCTGAGCGCGCAATTCCTTTTCCTCCGCCTCCAGGATCGCCTTCGCAGTTTTGAAGTTTTTACCGGTCAGGAATTGCGGCAGAATAGGATCGTGGGTGGACGGGCAATAGGCGCAGCGTTTGGCGATTTCGACGGTGTTCGCGATCGCCTCCGGCAAATCCCGGAAGAGATCGCACATGTCGGCCTGGCGCTTAAAATAGTGATCGGGGGTCAGGCGGCGGCGGTCATCCTCCGACACATATGTGCCTTCGGCGATGCAGATCAGCGCATCATGGGCCTCGAATTCTCCGGGGCCTTTGAAAAAGCACTGATTGGTGGCCACGATCGGTATATTGAGATCATAAGCGAATTTGAGCAGGCGCCGCTCATTGGCGCTTGCCCGGGCGCCGCCATAGCGCTGCAATTCGAGATAGAGACGGTCGCCGAAAATCTGCATGAGCTGATCGAGAACGGTGCGCGCCAGGTCAAGTTGACCGTTGTAAACGGCCCTGTCGACGGGGCCTTCCGGTCCACCAGTGAGCGCGATCAGGCCTTGGGCGTGGGCCTTGAGAACTTCGAGGGGCACATGGGGCGGGGCCGCATCGCCGCAATCGAGAAAAGCATGGCTCGAGAGCTTCATCAGATTGGCGTAACCCGTGCGGTCCTTGGCATATAGCACAAGAAATCCGAGCTGGTCTTTGGCGATATGGCCAGGCTCGGCGCCGCCTGCCGGTTTGTCATCTCCGGGCGCGTCCATGGCAACGGCCAGGGTGCATCCGATAATGGGCTGGATTCCGGCCTTTCTCATGCTTTCGGAATATTCAAGCGCGCCAAAGAGATTGTTGCGATCGGTAATGGCCAGCGCCGGCATGTTGTCGCTTTGGGCAAGCTCGACCATTTCGGGAATCTTGATGGCGCCTTCGAGAAGCGAATAGGCGGAATGAGCGCGCAGATGGATGAAGTCCACCCCTTGTTGCCGTCTGCCCATTGCCTTGCTCCCGATAATGTCCGGTCGAGGACCATTCCGCTTTCCGGACGGGTGCGGCCACTGGCGCCGCGCCGCGGTCATTTTGATTGATTCAGGCGCAATTGGAAACCCGGTTTCCACAGCCAAGATGGCCGTCCGGGACTTTCAGGCTTTTCAGCCTTTTCGGCTTTTTCGGCCCGTCAGGCGGGGATCTGAATTTCATGGAGCTGGCCGTCTTCCAAACGGAGGACGCGATCCATATCGCGGGCCAGCTGCATATTGTGCGTGGCGATCAGGGCGGAAACGCCCGAATTGCGGATGAGATCCATAAGCTGGACGAAAACGCGGTCTGACGTGCCGGGATCGAGGTTTCCGGTGGGTTCATCGGCCAGAATTATTTTCGGATTGTTGGCCAGGGCACGGGCGATGGCGGTTCGCTGTTGCTCGCCGCCAGACAGTTCGGATGGCCGGTGCCGGACCCGGTCCGCCAGTCCCAGACCTGTGAGAAGTTCATGGGCGCGTTCCTCGGCAGAATTCTTGTCGCGCCCGAGTATGAGTTGCGGGATGACGACGTTTTCCAGCGCCGAAAACTCCGGCAGAAGTTGATGAAACTGATAGATGAAACCGATTTCCGAACGCCGCATGCGGGTTCGTTCCCGGTCGGGAAGGTCGGCGCAATTGCGATTGTCGACAAAGACCATGCCGCTGTCCGGATTCTCCAGCAGGCCCGCTATGTGAAGCAGGGTCGACTTGCCGGCACCGGACGGGCCGACAAGGGCAACGGCCTCTCCAGGCATCAGATCGGTGCTGGCGCCGTTCAGGACATGAATGGCGCGCGGTCCCTGATGATAGGTCCGCCTGATATCGGCAAGTCTCAAATTCGGTATGGCTGTCGTCTGATCCAATGTGATGGCTTTCGAATGGTCTCTCATATGCGTGGGTTTATCTGACGATGCGCGACCGGTCACGCCGCTTCCCGGTTGATTGCGCGCTATTCATAACGGAGTGCATCCACCGGATCCATTTTTGAAGCCCGCCATGAGGGATAAAGCGTTGCAAGAACCGACAGTCCCAGCGCCATGGAAACGACCGTCGCGGTTTCGCCGGCATCCATTTCAGCGGGCATGGTGCGGAGATAATAGACTTCGGCGGAAAACAGCTCCGTTCCCGTAAGAAGGGCGATGAATTCGCGGATATGGTCGATATTGATGCAGACGAGAACCCCCAGTACGAAGCCCGCGATGGTTCCGACAACGCCGATGCTCGCACCGGTGATGAGAAACACGCGCATGACCGCGCCCTGGCTGGCGCCCATGGTGCGCAAGATGGCGATGTCGCGGCCCTTGTCTTTCACCAGCATCATAAGGCCTGAAATGATATTCAGCGCGGCGACCAGCACGATGAGACTCAGGATCAGGAACATGACATTGCGCTCGACTTCGAGAACGGTGAAGAAGCTTTCATTGCGCTGACGCCAGTCGCTGACGAAGATCGACTTGCCGCCTGCGTTTCGGATTTCTTCGGCATAATCGCCCACCTTTTCAGGATCATCGACCATGACCTCGAGAACATTGGCGCTGCCGCGCTTGTTGAAATAGCGTTGCGCCTCGTCAAAGGGCATGAACACGATTGTCCGGTCATATTCCGACATGCCGATTTCAAATATCGCCGCGATCCGGTAGCGCTTGATATTCGGCGTAGTGCCCATGATCGTGGTCTTGCCGCGCGGATTGATCATGGTCAGGGTGTCGCCGAGCTTGACGCCGAGCGCGTTGGCCATGCGCGTGCCTATGGCGATGGCCGATCCGAGATCGAAGCGTTCAAACGTGCCGGCGCGGACATTGCCGGAAACGAGTTTCAGCTTTTTTATGTCGCTTCCGCGCAGACCGCGCACAAGGCCGCCCATGGACGATCCAGGGCCCGACACCATGACCTGTCCCTCGATCAGCGGCATGGCATTTTCGACACCGCGCACCTTGTTGATGCGCTCTGCCAATTCGTCGTAATCGGTGAAATTGCCACCAACCTTGTGGACGACCATATGACCGTTCAGTCCGAGAATTTTATCGAAAAGCTCGGCGCGGAAGCCGTTCATCACGGCCATGACGATGATAAGGGTGGCGACGCCGAGCATGATGCCGAGAAACGAAAACCCGGCGATGACGGATATGAATCCTTCGCGCCGGCGCGCTCTCAGATAGCGTCCGGCCAACATCCACTCAAAGGCTGAAAAAGGCGCGGTGTCCATTTGTTAATTCTGCTTCCCTGCTGAGGCTGGCTGGTGCCCTGTCCGGGCGTCGTCGTGTCACTGAACGGTCAGGCCATCCCGTATTTTTTCATTTAAATAGGTTTTGGCTGCCGCAATATCCATTGTCTGCTGTTCTCCGCCTGCGCGCGTTCTTATCTCTACATTCCCGTCCTGCAAGCCGCGTGGACCGACGACGACCTGATAAGGTAACCCAATGAGGTCCATGGCCGCAAATTTGGCGCCGGCGCGGTTGTCACTGTCGTCATAGAGAACTTCAATGCCGCTTGACGTCAAGTCCGCATAAAGTGCTTCACAGGCCGTATCGGTCACGCTGTCCCCGGATTTCAGATTGACCAGCCCAACATGAAAAGGCGCCACGCTCAGCGGCCAGATTATTCCATTTTCGTCATGAGACGCTTCAATAATGGCGCCGAGGAGACGCGAGACGCCTATTCCATAGGATCCCATTTCAAGTGTGATCAATTTGCCGTCAGGGCCCTGAACCCGGCAATTCATGGCCTCAGAGTATTTCTGTCCAAAGTTGAAAATATGGCCAACTTCGATGCCGCGGGCGGAGATGCGCTTCGTTTCGGGCACTTCTTTTTCAAAACGCGCGGCATCGTGCATTTCCTCGGTCGCCGCGTATTTTGCGGTCCAGGCATTGAAGACCTGTTCGAGATCGCCGTCAAAGTCGGTTTCGATGTCCGGGGTGTCCATTTCAAGAAGGTCCGCATGACAGAAGACCTCGCTTTCACCGGTATCGGCCAGGATGATGAATTCATGACTGAGCTTGCCGCCAATGGGTCCGGTATCGGCGGCCATTGGGATCGAGCGCAGGCCCATGCGGGCGAATGTGCGGAGATAGGCGGTGAACATGCGGTAATAGGCGCGGCGCGCATCTTCAACGGAAAGGTCGAAGGAATAAGCGTCCTTCATGAGAAATTCCCGCCCGCGCATGACACCGAAACGCGGCCGGACTTCATCTCTGAATTTCCATTGGATGTGATAAAGATTGCGCGGCAAATCGCGGTAGGAACTTACGCCGTCACGGAATATCTGGGTGATCAGTTCTTCATTGGTTGGGCCATAGAGCATATCGCGGCCGTGACGATCGGTGATGCGCAGCATTTCCTTGCCGTAATCATCGTACCTGCCACTCTCGATCCAGAGGTCGGCGGACTGGATTGTCGGCATGAGCATTTCAATGGCGCCCGCCCGGTCCTGCTCCTCGCGCACGATCTCGCTGATCTTGCGCAATACACGGTGGCCCGCGGGCAGCCATGAATAGATGCCGGAGCTCGACTGCCTGACGAGCCCGGCGCGCAACATCAACTGATGCGAGATAATCTCAGCCTCTTTCGGCATGTCCCGCATAATCGGCATGAAATATTGTGAGAGGCGCATGTGTTTTCTGTTTGTCCGATATTGGCGTTCAAACCCGGTCGGCGGGCGTTCGAAAGAAACGCTCGAGAGCAGGCCGTGAATAACTTGTTCGCTGACACCATGCAATGCAAGCTTTGGTGGAGGTCAAGCTATATCCCCAAAACCACTGAAATTGTTGAAAAAATATTTGCCGGTGAAAATTAATGCTTGCCCCGGGAACGCCATCCTTTTATGTGTATAAGCAGAGTGTCGCACTCTAATAAAATTTGTAAATGGAGCGTCCATGAAAGTACTTGTGCCTGGGGTATCACCCCACCAAGCAATGGCTCAGGTTTAGGGAGGACAGCAAAGGTGCGATTATTCTGCCGCTCTTCGGGGCGGTGGGCATGACGGCGGGAAAAACGATAATAATTGGGTATTGCGTAAACTTCCGTCAAGCTGAATAGATCGACTTTCTCTGGCAAGGCCTTGTGCCTTGCTTTTTCTTTTGTGGAGCGCGTTATTGCGCCTGCGGGGGGAAAGCCGGGATTGTCCGGATGTCGATAATCTGGCTTGCGACCATGGCGTAAAAAATACCGAATACGATAGCGGCGATGATGGTCGTGAGCAGGAACTTCCATTTGAGTTGCGGCGTTGCCGGCGCGCTTTCCGGCGTGCCGGGGACGACATCGCCCTCCTCGCCCTGGGTGGAAACCCCAAGCGGAAGCACGGTGAACAGAACCAGCCACCAGATGACAAAATATACTGCGAGTGAGAGCGTCAGGCCCATGGTTTGGTATGTCTCCCGTCGGTTCGATTCATCAGGCCTGTTCCAGCTCGACAAGCGTGCCGCAAAAATCCTTGGGGTGAAGGAACAGTACCGGCTTGCCGTGGGCGCCGGTTTTCGGCTCTCCGTCTCCGAGCACGCGCGCGCCGCCGGCCTTGAGCCTGTCACGGGCCGCGATGATGTCATCGACCTCGTAACAGACATGGTGGATGCCGCCGGCGCTGTTGCGTTCGAGAAAAGCGCTGATCGGCGAATTTTCGCCTAATGGCTCCAGGAGTTCGATTTTCGTATTCGGCAGGTTGATGAAAACCGTCGTAACGCCGTGATCGGGCTGAGGCACTTCATCGGTGACCTCCGCGCCGAGAATATCGCGGTAGACGGCCGTGGCCGCCTTGATGTCGTGTACGGCGATGGCAACGTGATTGAGACGTCCGATCATGCGGCTGTACCTTCGAGTTTACACACTATCATAGATCAGTCTGATATCACTTCCACCAGGACCTTGCATATGGGCTTTTTGCCCCAGGCGCGAAACACCGTGCCACGGGCGGCGCGTCTCGCGGCCTCGCGAACGGTATCGATGTTTTTCCGCCGCTTTTTAGGAATGCTCAAAACGGCGCCCTCGAGACTGTCGAGGATTTCATCGCGCAGGGGAACCCCCATGGCGTCAAGTTCCGGCACGCCGTCGAGGATGATCGACGGCTCCGTGTAGAATTCGCCGTGTTCGGTCATGAGCAAAGAGACCACGATGATGCCGACATAGCTCAGTTTGCGGCGCTCCGTGATGGCCGAGGCATCGGCGCCCAGGAAAAGATGGCCATCGCGGTAAATGCGGCCAGACGGCGCTTCATCGATGATTTGCGGCTGGCCCGGCGCCAGCTTGACAATCGAGCCGTTGCGGGCAGAAACGCTTGCCTTGATGCCTTGTTTGGCGGCAAAACGCCGATGTTCCTCGAGATGACGGGCTTCGCCATGCATGGGAATGATGGCTTCGGGTTTGCACCAGCCATAGAGCTTTTTCAGTTCGCTGCGGCGCGGATGGCCCGTGACATGAACAAGCGCTTCCTGGTCGGTGATGATATTGACGCCCAGATCCGCCAGGGCATTCTGAATATATCCGACCGACTTTTCATTGCCCGGTATCGTCCGGGACGAAAAAATGACGGTGTCGCCGCGCGCCAGATGAATGGACCGGTGCTCGTCATTGGCGATGCGGGCGAGCGCTGCCCGGTATTCGCCCTGACTGCCGGTGCAGAGGAGCAGGACCTCCTCGCGCGGGAGATAGCCATAATCATCCGGTCCGTAATACTTGAATTTCGCGGGCAGGTGTCCGGTCTCGATGGCGACATCGATCACCCGGTTGAGGGCGCGCCCGGCCACCAGCAATCGCCGTCCGGTGGCTTTCGCGGCCAGTCCGATCGACTTGATGCGTGCGACGTTGGAAGCGAATGTCGTGACCGCGACGCGGCCCTTTGCCTTACCGATGAGTTCGGTCAGCGAGCGGCCTATTTCACCTTCTGTCGGCGAGCTGCCGCCCCTAAGCGCATTGGTTGAATCGCAGACCATCGCGTCAATGCCCTCTTCACCGATTTCCCGGAGGCGTTTTTCATCGGTGAGACTGCCGACCACCGGTTCGGAATCGAGTTTCCAGTCACCGGTGTGCAGGGCGGTGCCGGCGCTTGTGCGTATGACGAGGGCGTTTGGCTCGGGAATGGAGTGGGTCATGGTGACCAGTTCGACATTGAACGGGCCGACATCAAATCGCGATCCTTGCTTGATGATTTTGAGGGGCAGATCGATGTCGTATCCCCATTCGGCGATCTTGGCCTTGAGAAGCCCCGCCGTGAAAGCGGTGGCATAGACCGGTACGCCCAGGCGGGGCCAAAGGTCCAGGAGGGCGCCGAAATGATCTTCATGGGCATGGCTCAGAATGATGGCGGACAGGTTTTTCCGTTCTTCCTCGATGAAGCGGATATCGGGCATGATCACATCGACCCCCGGTTCCCGCTCGCCGGGAAAGGTGATGCCGAGATCAACCATCAGCCATTGCCGTCTGCCGCCCGAATCCAACCCATAGAGATAGAGGTTCATTCCGATTTCGCCGACACCGCCGAGAGGAAGAAACAGCAGCTCGCCGGCATTTTCAGAATTCGGTTTTTTATTTCCGGTCTTTGCCATGCACCATGCCTATTTGCCGTTTTGCATATTGTCAGGGTCGCCTTCGAGGGCTTCCACATCACCAAAACTGATCGTCCGGACTTCGCCAAAGGTCTCGACGCGCAATTCGCCTCTTGGCGAGAGACCGGCAATTTTTCCGCTGATGACTTCATCATGTCCCGTGTGAACCGAAATTTCGGTCCCGGGTTTCATCGCCCGCTTTTGCCACTCCTCAAGGACCGTCGCAATATCGCGCCCCTCGTTCCAGATACCCAGCCAGCGGTCCAGGTGACCGGCGAGCGGCTGCAACAGTTCTTGCGGCTGGATCTCGAGGCGGCAATCGCTGAGCGCAATGGCCGGGCGATCGGGCAGATCGGGGCTCGTGGTGAGGTTGAGACCGATGCCGATCACGAATGCGGTTTCGGGTTGCATGTGCTCTTGCAGCCTCCTTCCCGGTGTACACTCGGTCAGGATACCGGCAAGTTTTTTTCCATCCAGCAATAGGTCGTTCGGCCATTTCAGCATCAGGTTGGAGGGTTTTCTGTTCAGCCAGAACAAGTCGTTGACGGCATCGAAGAGCGCGATACCGGCGACGAAGGAAATTTGCGCGGCGTCGGCGATGTCGCACCCGGTTGTATCGAGAAAGCTGGCAAAAAAGTTTCCGTCTTCGGAGATCCATGTCCGTCCCCTGCGCCCACGGCCGCCGGTCTGGCGATTGGCGAGAATCCAGAGCGGCCCCTTGTCTCCGGCCACAACCCGCCTCAATGCCTCCTGATTGGTCGAGTCAATCTCGTCGAATTCAAGAAGCTGCATTTGACCGGGCAAGACGCTTTTCTGACTTTCCATGCCGAATTTCTATCAGAAGAAGGATTTGGCGGCGGCGTTTGCCGCTTCGACCAGCGGCAACGGATAGGCGACATAGGCGAGAACGAATATGCCGGACAGCGCCAGAACCAGCTTGAGCGGACGGGCCATGGGTTCAAACGGCTCGGCGGCCTCGTCGAAAAACATGATCTTGACGATGCGCAAGTAATAATAGGCGCCGACCACGCTGGCCAACACGCCAATGATGGCGAGGGTATAGAGCCTGGCCTCGATGGCCGCGAGAAAAACGTAGAATTTTGCAAAAAAACCGGCGAGCGGCGGTATGCCTGCCAGCGAGAACAACAGCATGGCGAGCAGGAATGCCAGCGTCAGGTCGTTTTGCGCGAGGCCCCTGAGTTCATTTATATCCTCGACCATGCCATCGGAGCGGCGCATTGCGAGAATGCAGGCGAAGGCGCCAAGCGTCATGACCACATAGATGGCGAGATAGATCAGCACCGCCCTGGTTCCGTTTTGACTGGCGGCGGCCAGGCCGACGAGGGCGTATCCCATATGTCCGATGGAGCTGTAGGCCATCAGGCGTTTGATATTGGTCTGGCCGATGGCGGCAAAGGCTCCCAGCAGCATTGAAGCGATGGCGAGAAAGACGACGATCTGCTGCCATTGATTGGCGATGGCGGGAAATGCGTCGAGCGCCACCCGCATGAGCATGGCGAAGGCCGCGACTTTGGGGGCGCCTGCGAAAAAGGCCGTGATCGGCGTCGGGGCGCCCTGATAGACGTCGGGCGTCCACATGTGAAATGGCACGGCGGATACTTTGAAGGCAATGCCCGCCAGCAGGAAAACCAGTCCGAACACAAGCCCGATATTGTCGCCTCCGGTTTGTACGGCGGCAGCGATTTTCGTAAAGGTGATGGCACCGGTGAAACCGTAAACAAGCGAGGCGCCATAGAGGAGCATGCCCGACGACAGGGCGCCCAGAACGAAATATTTCAGACCCGCTTCCGATGAGCGCACCGAATCCCTGCGAAATGCAGCAACGACATATAATGCGAGGCTCTGCATTTCGAGTCCAAGGTAGAGCGCGATCAAGCCGCCGGCCGAAATCATGATCATCATGCCGAGAACCGCAAACAGGATAAGGACCGGAAATTCATATTGATCCATTTTCATCTTGCGCAAATAGTCGGAGGCCATGAGAATTGAGAAAGCCGAGGCGGCCAGCACCAGAAGCTTCATGAAGCGGGCAAAGTCGTCATTGACGAAACTGCCTTTGAAGAGAATCTGGTCGCCAGCGGGTTGTGCGACGATCGCCCAGCCCGCGGCCGCGAGCACGCCGATGGTCAGCCACTCAACCGTTTTGGCGGCGTTGTCGTCGCGGAAGACGCCATAGGTGAGGAGCGCCAGCGCGCCGAGCGCCAGAATTATTTCGGGCAGCGCCGGCGCGTAGGTCGTTAGAGCTGCAAATGCGTCATCCATTACTTGCGATCCTTGGGTCCCTTGAGTGCCTAATGCGTTAATGCCAACTGGCTCTGCCCGGCTGCCGACAGGGCGAGCTGATAATTGCTGATCAATTGCTTGACGGACACGGCGCATACGTCAAGCAGTGGAGCGGGATAGATGCCGAAGAATATGGTCAGTATGACGAGCGGTGCCATGATGGCGATTTCGCGCATGTTCATGTCGCGTATGGATTTGAGCGAGGCCTTTTCCATTACGCCGAATATGACGGCTCGGTACAGCCAAAGGGCATAGACCGCGGACAGGATAACGCCGGTCGTGGCAAAGAAGGCCACCCAGGTGTTGACGCGGAACGCGCCCAAAAGGGTGAGAAATTCTCCAACGAAGCCGCTGGTGCCCGGAAGACCGACATTGGCCATGGTGAAAACCATCAGGCAGAAGGCGTAGATCGGCATACGGTCGACAAGACCGCCATAGGCGGAGATCTCACGGGTATGCATGCGGTCATAGATGACGCCGACACAGAGGAACAGCGCGGCCGAGACGATGCCGTGGCTCAGCATCTGGAATATGCCGCCCTGGACACCCTGCACTGTGAGGGTGAAGACGCCCATGGTTACGAAACCCATATGGGCGACGGATGAATAGGCGATCAGCTTTTTCATGTCCTGCTGGGCGTAGGCGACCAGCGAGGTGTAAATAATGGCGATAATGCTCAATGCGAACACGAAGCCCGCATAGAGTTCCGAGGCTACGGGAAACATCGGGATGGAGAAGCGCAGAAATCCGTAACCGCCCATTTTCAGAAGGATGGCCGCGAGAATAACGGAACCGGCGGTGGGCGCTTCCACATGGGCGTCGGGCAGCCAGGTATGCACCGGCCACATGGGCATTTTTACCGCAAATGACGCGAAGAAAGCGAACCACAGCAGGGTCTGGACGCCGCCTTGAATTTCCCAGTTGAGGAAGGGTATTGGCCCTGAGGGAAACTTGTAAGTCAACAGTGTCGGAATATCGGTGGTGCCCGCCTGGGAATACATGGCCATCATGGCGAGCAACATCAGGACGGAACCGAGGAGCGTGTACATGAAGAATTTGAAGCTCGCATAGACGCGGCGCTTGCCGCCCCAGACGCCGATGATGAGGAACATGGGGATCAGGCCGCCCTCGAAAAAGAGATAGAAGAGAACGAGGTCGAGGGCGCAGAACACACCGATCATCAATGTTTCGAGGACCAGGAAGGCGATCATATATTCCTTGACGCGGGTTTTGATGGCGTCCCAGCTCGCCAGGACACAGATCGGCATCAGGAATGTCGTGAGGATGACAAAGAGCATGGATATGCCGTCCACACCCATTTTGTAACGAATGTTGCCGCCCAGCCATTCATGTTCCTCGACAAACTGGAACTCGGCGCTCTTGGGATTGAAGCCCCACCAGATGAGCAGGGAGACGAGGAACGTCACGATTGTCACCCAGAGCGCCGTCCAGCGGGCGTTTCCCTGCGCGGCCTCGTCATCGTCATGAACCATGAGCACAATGAGCAGCGCTCCGATGAGCGGCAGAAATGTAACCGCTGATAGAATTGGCCAATCGTATGTCATTTCAGTATCCCGCCCGAAAACATGAAGTATGAGATGATGATGGCCAGGCCGATGAGCATGGCGAAGGCATAGTGATAGACGTAGCCGGTCTGCAGGCGGACTACCTTATTGGTGACGTCGATAACGCGGGCCGCAACACCGTCCGGGCCGAGCCCGTCGATGATGGCGCCGTCGCCGACTTTCCAGAGAAACCGGCCGAGCCATTTGGTCGGCCGCACGAACAGATAGTCGTAAATCTCATCGAAATACCATTTGTTCAGGAAGAGGAGATAAACCGGCTTGAAAATACGGGCGGTCAGGGCCGGCAATGACGGCACCCAGATATAATAGAGCGTGGCCAGAAACAATCCGGCGAGCATGGCGATGAAAGGGGCGAAATACACGAATTCGGGCACGTGATGCATGGCTTCGAGAATGTTGTTGTCGGCGCCCGTAAAGAGGGATGTCCGCCAGAAACTGTCATAAGATTCACCGATGAACAGGGATTTGAAGGCGAAGCCGGCGAAGATGGATCCGATGGCGAGCACGATCAGCGGCAGCATCATGACCTTCGGGCTTTCATGCACGTGCTTGAGGACTTCGGGTTCGGCGCGGGAACGGCCGTGGAAGGTCATGTACATCAGCCGCCAGGAGTAAAAGGACGTCATGAAGGCCGCGGCGACGAGAAGCCAGAAGGCATATTGGCCGATGCCGGTATGGGCGGCATAGGTAGCCTCGATAATGGCGTCCTTTGAATGAAAACCCGCAAAGCCGATCATATGAGGAATGCCGACGCCGGTCAGCGCCAGGGTGCCGATCAGCATCATCGCCCAGGTCCAGCGGATTTTCGGCGCCAGCCCGCCCATTTTTCGGATGTCCTGCTCATCGCTCATGGCATGAATGACGGAGCCGGAACCGAGGAACAGCAATGCCTTGAAAAAGGCATGGGTGAAGAGGTGAAATATACCTACCGAATAAGCACCGACGCCAAGGGCCGCGAACATGTAGCCCAGTTGCGAACAGGTCGAATAGGCGATGACGCGCTTGATGTCGTTTTGCACGAGCCCGATCGTGGCGGCAAAAAAGGCCGTGCTTGCACCGATCAGGGTGACAAACCAGAGCGCCTCCTGCGATTGCTCGAACAGGGGCGAAAGGCGCGCGACCATGAAGACGCCGGCGGTGACCATCGTCGCGGCATGGATTAGCGCCGATACGGGTGTCGGGCCTTCCATGGCATCGGGCAGCCAGGTATGGAGAAAAAGCTGCGCCGATTTGCCCATGGCGCCCATAAAGAGCAACAGGCAGAGGCAAGTCAGCTCATCGACCTGCCAGTTGAGAAAAGTGATGCTGCGGTTTGCGTGTTCGGGTGCGGCTGCGAAAATGGCATCGAAGTCGAGGGTTCCGAAGGCGAAAAAGACCCCGAATATGCCCAGGGCAAAACCGAAATCGCCGACCCGGTTAACGACAAAGGCCTTAACGGCGGCGGCATTGGCGGTTGGTTTGTGATACCAGAATCCGATCAGGAGATAAGACGCAAGGCCGACGCCCTCCCAACCAAAGAACATCTGCAACAGATTGTCCGAGGTGACAAGCATCAGCATTGCGAAGGTGAAGAGCGACAGATAAGCGAAAAAGCGCGGCCGGTGCGGATCGTGATGCATATAGCCGATGGAATAGATATGAACGAGGCTCGAGACCGTATTGACCACCACCAGCATGACGGCGGTCAGGGTATCGACGCGGATTGTCCATGAGACATCGAGTTCACCCGAGGTCAGCCAGTTAAACAGAACGATTTTGGCGTCCTGGCCGGAAATGCCGACCTGGTAAAAAGCGACCCACGACAGCACGGCGGCGATGACAAGAAATGTGCAGGTGACGATTTCGGCGCCGCGCGCACCGATTATTCGGCCCAGAAAGCCTGCGACAAGAGCGCCCAAAAGCGGAAGAAATACGATGGCCGTGTACATGTCCCCGTCCCTCAGCCTTTCATTATGTTGATGTCATCGACGGCAATCGAGCCGCGATTTCGGAAATAGGCCACCAGGATCGCAAGACCGATCGCGGCCTCGCCGGCCGCCACGGTCAGCACCAGAAGCGCGAAAATCTGCCCCATCAAATCGCCCAGAAATGCCGAAAAGGCGACGAGATTGATATTTACGGCGAGCAACATCAGCTCGATCGACATGAGAATGACGATGACGTTTTTCCGGTTCAGGAAAATTCCGAATACACCCAATGTAAACAGGATGGCTGCAACGGTCAGATAGTGTTCAAGGCCTATTTCCATTGGCGCAACGCTCTCGGTGAGTTGAACTTTTTCATATCAGGGACCCGGCTCCTTCGCGCTCTGCGGAAAGACGGCCTTGCCGCTTTCAACCTCTATGACTTCGATCGAGCCATCGCGCGTCCTGGCAACCTGTCTGGCAACATCCTGGCGCTTGACGCCGGCTTTTTGATGCAGGGTCAGTACAATGGCGCCGACCATCGCTATGAGCAGAATGAGGCCCGCCATTTCAAAGTAAAAAATATAGTCGGTGTAGAGAATGTTGCCGATGCTTTCGGTGTTGGTGAGCGTGCTGCCCGGCGCGGGACCGGGAGCGGATGGAATGCTGGCGACTTTCACGCCGCCGCCGACCCAGGCTCCCAAAACGAGGATCAGTTCGACAAGCAGGATTATGCCGATGAGCGCCCCAAGGGGCAGATATTGCGCAAAGCCCCCTTTGAGTTCGGCGAAATCTACATCGAGCATCATGACGACGAACAGAAACAGGACGGCAACGGCACCGACATAGACGATGACCAGAACCATGGCGATGAATTCGGCCCCCAGGAGGAGAAAGAGCCCTGCCGAATTGAAAAAGGCGAGAATGAGAAAGAGCACCGCATGGACAGGATTTCGCGTCGAGATCACCATGAAGGCGGACGCGACGGTGAGGCCTGCAAACAGGTAAAAGAAGGCTGCAACCAGGTTCATCCGATACTCCTTCCAGCCATATCTCTCATCAATTCGATCATCTTTCCGGACCTCTAGCGGTAGGGTGCGTCATGTTCGATGTTGCGCGCGATTTCTCTTTCCCAGCGGTCGCCGTTCGAGAGCAGCCTGTCCTTGTCGTAGTAAAGCTCCTCGCGGGTTTCGGTGGAGAATTCAAAATTCGGTCCCTCGACGATGGCGTCCACCGGACAGGCCTCCTGGCAGAACCCGCAATAGATGCATTTCACCATGTCTATGTCATAGCGCGTGGTGCGGCGCGTCCCGTCATTGCGGCGCGGTCCGGCCTCGATGGTGATGGCCTGGGCCGGGCAGATTGCCTCGCAGAGCTTGCAGGCGATGCAGCGTTCCTCGCCATTGGGGTATCGCCGCAAGGCATGCTCGCCACGGAAACGAGGGCTCAGGGGCCCCTTTTCGAACGGGTAGTTGAGCGTCTTTTTGGGCGCGAAGAAATATTTCAACGCAAGCCAGGTGGCGGAAGCGAACTCGGCCAGGAAGAGAGATTTGACGGATTGTGCGATGCGAGCCATTTGATCAGTTCCTTGCACGGTTACGGGGCCAGATTGCCGAAATGAAGCACGGAGGCCACCGCGACGACCATAAAGAGCGATATCGGCAGGAAGACCTTCCAGCCCAGGCGCATGAGCTGGTCATAGCGATAACGCGGCACGATGGCTTTCACCATGGAAAAGGCAAAAAACACAAATATGAATTTCAGCGCAAACCAGACAATTCCAGGCACCCAGTTCAGCGGGGCAATGTCCCAGGGCGGCAGCCAGCCACCGAGAAAGAGGATGGTGGTGAGCGCGCACATCAGGCAGATGGCGACATATTCGCCGAGCATGAACAACATATAGGGGGATGAGCCATATTCGACCATGAAACCGGCGACCAGTTCGGATTCGGCCTCGGGAAGGTCAAAGGGAGGCCTGTTCGTTTCGGCCAGTGCCGAGATGAAGAAAATGACAAAGACCGGGAAGAGCGGCAGCCAGTACCAGTTCAGGAAGCCATAAGGGCCCGACTGGGCGTTGACGATATCGGTGAGATTGAGCGAGCCCACGCACAACAGGACGCTGACGATCACAAAGCCGATGGACACTTCATAGGAGACCATCTGGGCCGCCGATCTCAAGGCGCCGAGAAAAGCGTATTTCGAGTTTGACGCCCAGCCGCCCATGATGATGCCGTAAACCTCGAGGGAGGAGATGGCCAATATGTATAATATGCCGACATTGATGTCGGCCACGACCCAGCCGGCGTTGACGGGGATAACGGCCCAGGCGGAAAGGGCGAGCACGGTACTCACCAGCGGGGCGAGGAGATAGACCGAACGGTCCGAGCCCGACGGTATGACCACCTCCTTGAACAGGAATTTAAGCATGTCGGCGAAGGATTGCAGCAGGCCGAACGCCCCCACGGCATTGGGGCCGCGACGCATCTGCACGGCAGCCCAGATCTTGCGATCGAGATAAATGATATAGGCGACAATGATCAATAGCGGCAACAGGACCGCCAGGCTTTGGGCCAAAATGACCGTTCCCGGCCAGCCGTAATTTGTCCAGAGTTCAGCCATCGGTTCCCGTCAGCTCCTCTGATTGTGCGGATTTCAATGCGCTTAATTCGGCCATGACCGAGGATGCGCGGGCGATGGGATTGGTCAGGTAAAAGTCTTCTATTGCGGATGCGAAGGGCTCCGTGCCCATTGAGCCTCCGGCAGTGGCGAGTTTTGCTAGACCGTCGCCTGATAATTCCGGCAGCGCGTCGAGCCGTGCCAAATGGGGATGGGCTTCATAAAGCGCCTTGCGCAATTCACCAAGGCTGTCATAGGGCAGCGTCTCACCCAGCTTATCCGACAGTGCCCGGATGATTGTCCAGTCCTCGCGGGCATCGCCGGGCGGGAACGCGGCCTTTTTGGTCATTTGAACGCGGCCCTCGGTATTGACATAAGTTCCCTCTTTTTCCGTATAGGCGGCGCCCGGTAAAACCACATCGGCGTGATGCGCACCGCGGTCGCCATGACTGCCCTGATAGATGATGAAGGCGTCCTCGGTTCCCTGGAGATCGATTTCATCGGCGCCAAGAAGATAAAGGAGCCTGATATCACCATCTCGCGCCCCATCGAGTATGGCTGCGGTATCTCGGCCACCTTCCCGGGGCACAATTCCGAGATCGAGACCGGCCACGCGCGCAGCCGCCGTATGCAGCACGTTGAAGCCATTCCAGTCGTCACGCAACCCACCGCGTTTTTCTATAAATTTTGCCGCCGCAGCCAAAGCCGCCGACCCATCGTCACGCGCAAGCGCACCCTGTCCGATAATCACCATCGGGTGGGTGGCCGTGCCTGAATATGTGTCGTCATCCAGCAAAGCCTGCAGGCTGTCCGGCCCGGCACCGACATAGCTGTAATCATAGGTTAGATCCATCTTTTCACCGATGACGCCGACTTCCAGACCGTCACGCAACCAGCGCCTGCGAATACGGGCATTCAGTACAGGTGCCTCAAGACGCGGATTGCAGCCGATGAGCATCAGCGCATCAGCCTTGTCAACGCCTTCGATGGACGAATTGAAGAGATATGTCTCGCGGCCCAGGGCCGGATTCAATTGCGCGCCGTCCTGACGACAATCCATATGAGGAATTTCCAGCCGCGTGAAAAGATCCCTGAGCGCGAACATTTCCTCCGCTGATTGCAAGTCGCCGACCAGCGCCGCCATTTGATCGGGCCGGACGGATTTTATCCTGTCGGCAATAGCGCCGAAGGCTTCGTCCCAGCCGGCAGGCTCCAGACGGCCATCCCGACGCAGATAGGGCTGGTCCAGGCGCTGGCTGCGCAAGCCGTCCCAGATGAACCGCGATTTGTCTGAAATCCATTCTTCGTTCACTTCGTCATTATTGCGTGGCATGATGCGCATGACCTCGCGGCCGCGACAATCGACGCGGATATTTGCGCCCAATGCGTCCATGACGTCGATGCTCTCGGTTTTGCGAAGCTCCCAGGGCCGGGCCTGAAACGCATAGGGCTTCGACGTCAGAGCGCCAACCGGGCAAAGGTCGATGACATTGCCTGACAGTTCGGACGTCAGGCCGGCTTCGAGATAGGTGGTGATTTCCATGTCCTCGCCGCGGCCGGTCGCGCCGAGTTCCTCGACGCCGGCAACTTCGGTCATGAAACGGACGCAGCGCGTGCAATGAATGCAGCGGGTCATGATGGTTTTGATAAGAGGGCCGATATATTTGTTTTCGACGGCGCGCTTGTTTTCCTCATAACGGTTGGTGTCGATACCGTAGGCCATGGCCTGGTCCTGCAGGTCGCACTCGCCGCCCTGATCGCAGATCGGGCAATCGAGCGGGTGATTGATGAGGAGAAATTCCATCACGCCTTCCCGCGCGTGCCTGACCGTTTCCGAATTGGTGCGGATTTCCGGCAATTCGCCATTGGGCCCCGGCCTGAGATCGTTCACGCTCATGGCGCAGGACGCCATCGGCTTGGGCATGCCGACCACTTCCACCAGACACATGCGGCAATTGCCCGCGATGGACAGGCGCTCATGATAGCAAAACCGCGGGATTTCCCGGCCGGCGATCTCGCAGGCCTGGATCAGCGTGATGCCGTCCTCGAATTCGAACTGTTCGCCGTCAATGATCAGTAAAGGCATGGTTGTTCCTCCCGCCCCCTATTCCGCCGCAACCGGCGAGGCCGGTGGCGATGCCGGCGGTTGCTCGGCGGGTTCGGTCACCGCCCCGTCCGGATCGGGATTGCCTGCATATTCGTCGATCCGCGCTTCGATAACATGTCGGAAATGCCGGATCAGCCCCTGTACCGGCCAGGCAGCCGCGTCTCCAAGGGCGCAGATCGTGTGGCCCTCGACCTGTTTGGTGACTTCGAACAGCATGTCTATTTCACGTTTTTGCGCGCGGCCCTCGGCCATGCGCGTGAGCACGCGCCACATCCAGCCCGTGCCCTCGCGGCAGGGCGTGCACTGGCCGCAGCTTTCATGCTTGTAGAAATAGGAAAGGCGCGCGATGGCGCGGATGATGTCGGTGGATTTATCCATGACGATGACGGCTGCGGTACCGAGACCGGATTTGTGTTTGACGAGGGTATCGAAATCCATCGGCAGATCGCCGCATTCCATGGCGGGGATGCACGGAACGGAGGAGCCGCCGGGAATGACCGCCAGAAGGTTGTCCCATCCGCCGCGAACGCCGCCGCAGTGTTTTTCCAGGAGCGTACGGAGCGGAATGCCCATTTCCTCCTCGACATTGCAGGGCCGCTCGACATGACCCGAAATACAGAACAGCTTGGTGCCTGAGTTGTTCGGCCGGCCGATGGATGAAAACCAGGTGGCGCCGCGGCGCATAATATCGGGCACGACGGCGATGGATTCGACGTTGTTAACGGTCGTTGGGGCGCCGTAAAGGCCGCAATTGGCCGGGAAAGGCGGTTTTAATCGCGGCTGGCCTTTCTTGCCCTCGAGGCTTTCGAGCAGGGCCGTTTCCTCACCGCAGATATAAGCTCCGGCGCCGTGATGAAGATAGACGTCGAAATCGTGCCCATGAATATTGTTTTTGCCGATCAGTCCGGCTTCATAGGCCTCGTCGACGGCGGCCTGGAGCCGCTCGCGTTCATGAATGAATTCGCCGCGCAGATAAATATAGGCCGTATTGGCCCCCATGGCGAAGCCGGCCAGAAGACAGCCCTCGATCAGGAGATGGGGATCATGGCGCATGATTTCGCGATCCTTGCAGGTGCCGGGTTCGGATTCGTCGGCATTGACGACGAGATAATGCGGACGGCCGTCGGATTCGCGCGGCATGAAAGACCATTTCAGACCGGTCGGGAATCCGGCACCGCCACGGCCCCTGAGGCCCGAATTCTTTACTTCCTCGATAATTCCGTCGCGCCCCATTTCGAGAAATTTCTTGGTGCCGTCCCAAGCGCCGCGCCGGCGCGCGCCCTCGAGCCCCCAGTCATGAAGGCCGTAGAGGTTTTTGAATATGCGGTCCTTGTCTTTGAGCATCAGGTCTCTCCCTCGTCATGATCAGACCCTTGGTCCGTGGCGGCCTTCTTTGCGGGCTCTCCATCATAGAGCGCGGGATCGGTCAGGCTGGTCGGCTCACCGAGAGGGGCTGAAAACTGACGGCCGTTCTGAGGTCCGGGCGCCGGCTTTTCACCACGGGCGAACGCGTCCAGAACCGCCTCGAAGCTTGCCTCGTCGAGGTCCTCATAAACGTCCTTGCCGACCTGCACCATGGGAGCGTTGGTACAGGCACCGAGACATTCGACCTCTTCCCAGGAAAAATCGCCATCGCCGGAAAGGGTGTGCGGTGTTGCCGCAATATTTTTTTTGCAGATTTTGACGAGGTCTTCCGAACCGCGCAACATGCAGGGGGTCGTGCCGCAAACCTGAATATGCGCCTTGCGGCCAATGGGCGAAAGCTGGAACATCGTATAGAAGGTCGCGATCTCGAGAACCCGGATATAGGCCATGTCCAGCATGTCGGCGACCTTGCGTATGGCCGGTTCGGTAATCCAGCCGCCGATCTGTTCCTGGGCCCGCCAGAGAAGCGGAATGACGGCGGATTGCTGCTTGTCGTCGGGATAACGCGCGATCAAGGTTTTCGACCAGGCGATATTCTCATCGTCGAATTCGAAGCTTTCGGGCTGATTGGGATCCAGTCGGCGAACGCTCATCGGTCAACCTCCCCGAAGACTATATCGAGACTGCCAAGAATGGCGGAGACGTCTGCGAGCATATGTCCCCTGTTCATGAAATCCATGGCCTGCAGATGGGCGAAACCGGGAGCGCGTATCTTGCAGCGATAGGGCTTGTTGCTGCCGTCGGATACGAGATAGACGCCGAATTCGCCCTTGGGCGCTTCGACCGCGGCGTAGATTTCGCCCTCGGGCACATGATATCCCTCGGTATAAAGTTTGAAATGATGGATGAGCGCTTCCATGGAGCGCTTCATCTCGCCGCGCTTCGGCGGCACGACTTTCTGGTTTTCGGCATTGTGCGGGCCTGTCTCCTCGAACAGGCGTTCGCAACATTGCTTCATGATGAAGGCGCTCTGGCGCATTTCCTCCATGCGGATCAGATAGCGATCATAACAATCGCCATGCTTGCCAACCGGGATATCGAACTCAAGTTCGTCATAGCATTCATAGGGTTGCGATTTACGCAAGTCCCAGGCAGCGCCCGATCCGCGCACCATGACGCCCGAAAAGCCCCAGGCAAAGGCCTCATCGAGGCTGACCACACCGATATCGGCATTGCGCTGCTTGAAAATCCGGTTATCCGTCAACAGCGTCTCGATGTCGTCGCAAACCTTGAGAAAGGGATCGCACCAGGCATAGATATCCTCGACAAGTTCGCGGGGCAGATCCTGATGGACGCCACCGACGCGGAAGTAAGCGGCGTGCATGCGCGAGCCGGAGGCCCGTTCATAGAAAACCATGAGCTTTTCACGCTCCTCAAATCCCCACAGCGGCGGCGTCAGTGCGCCGACGTCCATGGCCTGGGTGGTGACGTTGAGGATGTGGGACAGAATGCGTCCGATTTCTGAATAGAGCACGCGGATGAGCTGCGCGCGTTTTGGAATTTCGAGCTTCAAGAGCCGCTCGGCGGCGAGACAGAAGGCGTGCTCCTGATTCATCGGGGCGACATAGTCCAGACGGTCAAAATAGGGAATGGCCTGGAGATAGGTTTTCTGTTCGATCAGTTTTTCAGTACCGCGGTGCAGGAGACCGATATGCGGATCAACGCGCTCGACAATTTCGCCGTCGAGCTCGAGCACCAGGCGCAGCACCCCATGCGCGGCCGGGTGTTGCGGTCCGAAATTGATATTAAAATTTCTTATCTCGGTTTCAGCCATAGCTATGGGCGTCCGTTATTCCTTGCTGTCGTCCGTGGTTTTTTTTGATTTTTCGACGTCCGGTTTTTTAGCTTTTTTCTCTTTTTTCTTGTCTTTTTTCTTTGCCGCTTTTTCATCGCCGGGCAGAAGGTACTCGGCCCCTTCCCACGGGCTCATGAAGTCGAAGCTCCTGAATTCCTGCGTGAGCTTGACGGGTTCGTAGACCACGCGTTTCTGCTCGTCGTCATAACGCACCTCGACATAACCCGATACAGGGAAATCCTTACGCAGCGGATTCCCCTTGAAGCCGTAATCGGTCAGGATGCGGCGCAAATCCGGATGACCGGAAAACCGTATTCCGTAAAGGTCGAAAGCCTCGCGCTCAAACCAGTTCGCGGCCGGGAACAAATCGACCACGGAGGGTACGGGCTCCGTTTCGTCGGTCCGGGTTTTGACGCGAATTCGGAAATTGTTGCGCGGGCTAAGGAGGTGATAAACGACATCGAAACGCAGATCGCGACCGGGGTAGTCGACCCCGCAAATATCGATGAGACATTCGAAGCGGCACTGGGCGTCGTCGCGGAGATATTTGAGGACCGCACCGACCCGCTCGCGCGACACGGTCATGGTCAGCTCCCCGAACTCAACACGCCAATCGACCACAGCCTGCTCGAGGCGCGCGGCGATGCTTTCTCCAATAACGTTTAGTGTGTCGTCCATGTTGACCTGCGGCTCGACCGCTCTCCCAGGGTTCTTCCGCCCGTTTGTTCTTATCGTACGATTGTACCCGTTCTCCGGATTTTTTTCTGAAGCAGCATTACGCCGTATACAAGAGCCTCCGCGGTCGGCGGACATCCGGGGACATAAATATCAACCGGCAAGACCCGGTCGCAGCCCCTGACAACGGAATAAGAGTAATGATAATAGCCACCGCCATTAGCGCAGCTTCCCATGGAAATCACATAGCGTGGTTCCGGCATCTGGTCATAAACCTTGCGTATGGCGGGCGCCATCTTGTTGGTCAGCGTTCCGGCAACAATAATGACGTCCGATTGCCGTGGACTGGCCCGCGGCGCAAAACCGAAGCGCTCAAGATCGTAACGCGGCATGGAGGCCTGCATCATCTCGATCGCACAGCAGGCAAGCCCGAACGTCATCCACATCAAGGAGCCCGTGCGGGCCCAGTTAATGAGGTCGTCCGTGCTCGTTGTTATGAAGCCCTTGTCGGCCAGCTCGCTGGACATGGAAGTGAAATAGCTGTCGCGGGCAGGATCGCTCGCCTCTCCACCCGCGCGCTCTCCGGGCTGCTCCCAGACGATGTTCGACATCGGCGCTCCAAGATATTTCAATCCCATTCGAGTGCTCCTTTGCGCCAGGCGTAAATCAGCCCGATGGTCAATTCGCCCAGGAATATCATCATCGACCAAAAGCCGACATCGCCAATTTCGCGAAAGGACAGCGCCCAGGGAAAGAGATAGATGGCCTCAAGGTCGAATATGATGAACAGGATCGCGACCAGATAAAACCGCACATCGAATTTCATGCGTGCGTCATCGAAGGCATTGAAGCCGCATTCATAAGTCGACACTTTTTCCGGGTCGGGATTGCGGACGGCAATGATGAAGGGTGCAATCAAGAGCGCCAGACCGATTGCCAGCGCGACACCGATGAAGATCGCGATCGGGAGATAACTGCTCAAGAGTTCGTTCACGGTTCCTCTTTCCAGGCGCCTTGCAAACACATCTTGCAAAGCGCCAAAACTCGTTCAAATGCATCCAACGGTGCGATTACTTGCAGGAACATGGCACCGCGTGTCGGCCAGGCGTGGCTGGGACAAGCGCGAAATTCCCGAATTGAAAGCTCGCAACAGGCTTATATAGCAACGTTTGCCCGGGCACACCTGATTTTTTGCCGCAGTGGAATATTTTAGGACCTTCCCTCATGCAGGTCCATACCAGGACCGGGCCGGGTCATTTAACGGGGCGCGATAATTTCACGGGGCGGCCATCTCACGTGGTGGCCATTTAACTGGCCGGGCCATGATTGCGCCGTCTCAGTTGCTTTGGTTTTCGAGCCATGGGCGAGCGCTCAGCCGCGAACATGGCCTGAGCCTTGCGCGAGCGATATAGCATAAGATTTCGAGAAGGTGGCGGGAGTGACGGGACTCGAACCCGCGGCCTCTGGCGTGACAGGCCAGCGCTCTAACCAACTGAGCTACACCCCCTTATCATCGAGACTTGCCTGTCGTTTGCAAGTATCCGCCCTTTAGGTGAGCATGACCGCAAACGATCGGGCTCTGCCACAAGCGGAACGAATAACAAGTGGAACCGATCCGACCAGTCCAGTGCGGGAACCGGTTTTATCGGCAGGGCTCCGGTGTACGGCAGCCCTTATCCCAAGTCAAGCGAATGAATTCTTCGCATCGAAAACTCGAAATATGGTGGGCGGTGACGGGCTCGAACCGCCGACCCCCTCGGTGTAAACGAGGTGCTCTTCCAGCTGAGCTAACCGCCCGATAGCTTCCGAAAACCAGTGTTCGAAAGTCAGGGATCAAGGGCGCGATCCTTTTGATGAATCGCGCCCTTGAGATCGAATTCGCAGCTTATAGCATATTCACCGATATTTGGAATATGTTCAGAGCCGTTCAGCCACTGAACCGGTATCGGTAAAATGCGGCCTAGTTCAATGCTTCCTTGAAGGCCTTTGCCGGCGTGAATTTCGGCGCATCCGAAGCCTTGACCTGGATCGTCGCACCGGTCTGCGGATTGCGCGCGGTGCGGGCCTTGCGGTGGGTTACCTTGAAGGTACCGAAACCGGGAAGACGAACTTCGTCGCCTTTCTTGAGCGACTTAACGATACTGTCGGTCACTGATTCCAGCGCGGCTCCAGCAGCCTCCTTGGAAATTCCGGCATCGTCAGAAATAATCGTAATCAAATCTTTCTTATTCATTTCATTCTCCCCTTCTGCGGGTTGGTTAAAAATTCCAAAAATCTCTTCGCATGGCCGCTGTCGTCATTTCATCATGACGGGCATCACGGCCCGCGTTTGACAAATCGGCATGTGGCATAGAATCTGCGGACCATGTTTCCGGTTCGAATTTTTCGGTAGTGCTCACCTGAAATGCGGTGATTCAATAAAACAGGTCTTCCGCAGACTTGCGAAAGACCTGTCATAAAGCGTGTTTTGCTAGGTTTCTAGCTCTTTTTTTGCTTTTTTCCGCTGTTTTTTTAGTGTGCCGTCATTTCAGGCTTGCTGTCTTCTTCGCTATTTCGGGAAGCTGTGGCGGTGTCAGCGCCCTCTTCCCACTCGATTGGTTCGGGCTTGTGCGTGAGCGCAATCTCAAGCACGTCGTCCAATATCGAGACCGGTCTGATTTCCAGCTCATTCTTGATTTCATCAGGTATTTCAGCAAGATCCTTCACATTTTCCTCAGGAATAATCACTGTCTTGATGCCACCACGCATGGCTGCGAGGAGCTTTTCCTTGAGCCCGCCGATCGGTAAAACTCGTCCGCGCAGAGTTATTTCACCCGTCATGGCAACATCGCGATGAATCGCAATTCCTGTCATGACGGATATGATGGCCGTGGCCATGGCAACACCCGCGGATGGGCCGTCTTTAGGGGTTGCGCCCTCGGGAACATGGACATGAATGTCGTTTTTTTCGAACAATGGCGGTTTAATTCCAAAATCGACGGCGCGCGACCGGACATAGGCATTGGCCGCCTGGATCGATTCCTTCATGACATCGCGCAAATTACCGGTGACGGTCATGCGCCCCTTGCCGGGCATCATCACGCCTTCGATCGTCAGCAATTCACCGCCCGTTTCCGTCCAGGCAAGGCCTGTGACGATACCGATCTGATCCTCGAGCTCGGCTTCGCCATATCTGTATTTGTAGACACCGAGAAACTCCTCGAGGTTTTCAAGCGTTATGGCGACGGAGCTCGCATCGGTCATCAATATCTCCTTGACCGCCTTGCGCGCCAGCTTGGCAATTTCACGCTCAAGGTTTCTCACGCCGGCTTCACGCGTATAGCGGCGGATAATCTCAAGCAATGCGTCGTCCGTAAGCGACCATTCCTTTTCATCCAGGCCGTTGGCCTCGATCTGGGCCGGAATGAGATGGCGCTTGGCAATCTCGACCTTCTCGTTTTCGGTGTAGCCGGACAGCCTGATCACTTCCATTCGGTCCATCAGGGCCGGTGGAATGTTCAGGGTGTTTGCCGTCGTGACAAACATGACCTTTGAGAGGTCATAGTCGACTTCGAGATAATGGTCGTTGAACGTATTATTCTGTTCGGGATCCAGGACCTCGAGCAGGGCCGATGACGGATCGCCCCTGAAATCGGCGCCCATCTTGTCGATCTCGTCGAGGAGAAAGAGCGGATTCGATTTTTTTGCCTTGCGCATGGACTGGACGACCTTGCCCGGCATGGAGCCGATATAGGTCCGTCTGTGCCCGCGAATTTCGGCTTCGTCGCGCACGCCGCCCAAGGACATGCGGATGAATTCGCGGCCAGTGGATTGCGCGATGGACTTGCCAAGCGAGGTTTTACCGACGCCGGGCGGTCCGACGAGGCACAGGATTGGCCCCTTCAACTTCTCGGTTCTGGTCTGAACCGCGAGATACTCGATGATCCGTTCCTTGACTTTTTCAAGACCGTAATGCTGCTCGTCGAGCACATCCTGGGCCTTGCCAAGATCCTTGTTGATCTCGCCTTCCTCATCCCAGGGGATGGAAAGCAACCAGTCGAGATAATTTCTGACCACGGTCGCTTCGGCCGACATGGGGCTCATCTGCTTGAGCTTTTTCAGCTCGGCGATCGCCTTGTCGCGGGCTTCCTTGGTGAGATTGATCTCTTCGATTTTTTCCTCGAAATCCGCAATATCATCGCGTTCGTCGGAATCGCCGAGTTCCTTCTGGATCGCCTTCATCTGCTCATTGAGATAATATTCCCGCTGCGTCTTCTCCATCTGGCGCTTGACGCGTGAGCGGATTTTCTTCTCCACCTGAAGAACGGAGATTTCACTTTCCATCAAAGCGTATACCCGCTCGAGGCGATCGGCCACGGAGGTCACCTCGAGGATTTCCTGCTTGTCGGCAATCTTGATGGCAAGATGCGAGGCGATGGTATCGGCGAGTTTCGAATAATCGGTTATCTGGGTAACGCTGCCCAAAACCTCAGGCGATATCTTTTTGTTCAGCTTAACGTAATTCTCGAACTGGCCGATGGTCGAACGGGACAATGCCTCGATTTCGACATCGGTTCCGATATCTTCCTGGACGGGCTCGACTTCAGCCTCGAAATATTCGCTGTTCTCGGTGTATTTGGTGATTCTCACCCGCGAGCTGCCTTCCACGAGAACCTTGACGGTGCCGTCGGGGAGTTTCAGCAGTTGCAACACCGACGCCAGAGTGCCGACGTCGTAAATTTCATCCTGGGCCGGGTCATCGTCACCGGCGTTTTTCTGTGCGGCCAGCAAGATCTGCCGTTCCGACGCCATGACCTCTTCAAGCGCATTGATCGATTTTTCACGCCCGACAAAGAGGGGCACGATCATATAGGGAAAAACCACAATGTCCCGCAGCGGCAAAACGGGATATTTTCCGTCTTCGGTCTTGTCCGTCACTTTTTCTATTTCATTTGCCATCTGACTTTTCCCATTTTTTCAGGGCACCAAACTCCGGATCTTGTTCCGAAAAGTCGCACCCCGACCATTTCATTATTATTCTATCGTTGTTTTGTTCTTGTTTTCAGATTGTTACGTTCTTCATTCCCGTCCGAGAAATAGCATCCATCCCCTTGACACCAGCCCCTTGATACCAGCTGTTTTACGGCCTTTCGGGACGCTCCCGAGCGGCCTTTGCCCGTCACGGTCCCATCGCGGTCAATCAACAGTTTAGCCGCAAGATCACTATTGAGGAACATAACATGCAAATAAGGCTAAGACCCGCGCGTTCAAGACCAACTCACAGAATATCTCTGCCACAAACCCGCGTCCCGGACTGACTCCGGCGCTACAATCGGTTGCGCACGCTACGAATAAAACATGACGTATTCAGTGCCTTAGCCGCGCCCTGACGCTCTCTGCCATGCTCCGTTCGGATCATGACAGCGGATATTTACGCCGGCGAACTATTGCACACTTTCGTTGGAAACGCCGAAACAGAAGCTCTTGGACCGGGCCAAGCCTGGGTAAAGCCCGGGCATTCAGGCACTTGATTCGATTTCCTCGGCACGGTCGGAATAAATACGCAGGGGCCGGGCCGAGCCATCCACCACATCGTGACTGATCACAACTTCCTCGACACCTTTCAATCCGGGCAGATCGAACATGGTCTCAAGAAGTATCGTTTCCATGATCGAGCGCAGACCACGGGCGCCGGTCTTGCGCTTGATCGCCTTGCGGGCAATCGCGCGCAGTGAATCCTCGGCAAATGTCAGCTCGACATCTTCCATTTCAAAGAGGCGCTGATACTGCTTGACCAAAGCATTTTTGGGCTCCGTCAATATCTGCACAAGCGCGTCTTCGTCGAGGTCCTGAAGGGTGGCGAGCACCGGAACACGTCCGATGAACTCGGGTATGAGGCCGTAGCGTAAAAGATCTTCGGGCTCGATATTCTTCAGAATTTCACCTGTGCCGCGGTCGTCTTCGGACTCGACCGTCGCGCCAAAGCCGATCGACGTCGACCGGCCGCGGTCGGCAATCATTTTTTCAAGGCCTGAAAATGCACCGCCGCAAATGAACAGGATATTGGTCGTGTCGACCTGGAGAAATTCCTGCTGAGGGTGCTTGCGCCCGCCCTGCGGCGGTACGGATGCAACGGTCCCTTCCATGATTTTGAGAAGCGCCTGCTGGACGCCCTCGCCCGATACGTCGCGCGTGATCGAGGGGTTGTCCGCCTTGCGGCTGATCTTGTCGACCTCGTCGATGTAAACGATGCCACGCTGGGCGCGTTCCACATTGTAGTCAGCCGCCTGGAGCAGCTTCAGGATGATGTTCTCGACGTCTTCGCCGACATAACCGGCTTCCGTAAGTGTCGTGGCATCGGCCATTGTGAAGGGAACGTCGAGTATGCGCGCCAGTGTCTGCGCAAGCAACGTCTTGCCGCAACCGGTCGGGCCGATCAGAAGGATGTTCGATTTCGCCAGTTCCACGTCATTGTTTTTGGAGGAATGGTTCAGGCGCTTGTAATGGTTGTGGACGGCAACCGAAAGAACGCGCTTGGCGTGATCCTGATCGATCACATAGTCGTTCAAAACCTCATAGATTTCGCTCGGCGTGGGAACGCCATCGTTCGATTTGACGAGCGTGTTTTTGTTTTCTTCCCGGATAATATCCATGCAGAGTTCGACGCATTCGTCGCAGATGAATACAGTGGGTCCGGCGATCAGTTTGCGGACTTCGTGCTGGCTTTTCCCGCAAAAGGAGCAATAGAGGGTGTTTTTCTCTTGAGGCATTCAACCTTCTCATTCGTTGTTTCTAGTCGTTGTCGTAAGACTGCACCCAACCTCAATCATATAATCACTGGTTCACCAATCGCACAGTGCCCTTGCAAAAATAATCCGACAAAACGAATCTCTATCAGACATGCTAATGGATGATTGATCAAGAAATCATTAAGTTTTCAGCCTCAGCCGGGGTTGGAACGCGACAGATTTACAACAGTTTTTCCGGCCATGCATCAGAAGACTCAAATTATGGTAACAGTAAGGGCTTGATCGACCGGCGCGCCTGCGCCCTGTTGATGCATCCTTGCCGATCGATGCATCCTTTTCGATTCAGCCTCAGGCTGCAGACCTTGCCGATGCCGGCATCTTCTTTGTTGCTATTTATCAGCCTTGTCCTCGTCTCCCTCGTCTCCCAGCTTCAATTCATCGCGGCTGGTCAGTACTTCGTCGATAATGCCGAACTCTTTCGCTCCTTCGGCCGTCATGAAATTATCGCGGTCGAGGGCGTCGGCGATGGCATCGACACTCTGGCCGGTATGGGTTGCATAGACATGGTTCAGCCGCTCGCGCAGGGACAGGATTTCCTGGGCGTGCCGCTCGATGTCGCTCGCCTGCCCCTGAAAACCGCCGGAGGGTTGATGCACCATGATGCGGGCGTTGGGGAGCGCATAGCGCATACCCGTTGCGCCAGCCGAAAGAAGCAGCGAGCCCATGGATGCCGCCTGCCCGATACAGAGTGTTGCGACCGGAGGGCGGATAAACTGCATTGTATCGTAGACGGCCATGCCCGAGGAGACGATGCCGCCCGGTGAATTGATATACATGGAAATTTCTTTTTTCGGATTTTCCGCTTCCAGAAAGAGCAGTTGGGCGGTGATCAGCGAAGACATGTGATCCTCAACCGGGCCGGTAACAAATATGATGCGCTCCTTGAGAAGGCGCGAATAAATATCATAGGCGCGTTCGCCGCGATTGGTTTGCTCGACCACCATGGGTACGAGTGTATTCATGGTCGTCTCGATCGGGTCTCGCATTCTGTTTCATCCTTTTGCAGATCGTGCATTGTTGATTGTCGGGGGTCGGTCGAAAAACCGGCTCCGATTATTCGTCATCCTCGTCGGATTTCATCAGCTCTTCGGGCGAGGTTTCAACCTCGGCCACCTCGGCCAGTTCGAGAATATAGTTCACGACCTTGTCCTCGAATATCGGCGCCCTGAGCTCGGCCAGCGCGTCCGGGTTTTTGCGGTAGAAATCATAAAGATGCTGCTCCTGACCGGGGAAGCGGCGTGCCTGCTCGGCAAGGGCGCGTTGCAATTCCTCCTCGCTCACTGAAATCTCGGCATTTTCGCCGATATGGGACAGGACAATGCCCAGGCGAACCCGGCGTTCGGCGATTTCACGATATTCCTTACGCGCCTCATCTTCGGTCTTGCCCTCGTCTTCGAAACTTTTGCCCGCCTTCTCCAGGCTGTCGTTCACCTGCTGCCAGATGCCGTCGAATTCACGCTCGACAAGCGAGGGCGGTAATTCCAGCTTGTGCCCCTCGTTCAGAGCGTCGAGCAAAGTCTTCTTGATTTTGGCATCCGAGAACTGCTGATATTGATCCTTAATCTGACTTTTTATGGCGTCTTTGAGCTTTGCGAGATCCTCGATACCGAGTTTCTTGGCGAATTCATCGTCTATGTCCGGCAGCACGGGTTCGGATACCGCGGAGACCTTAACATCGAAAACCGCGTCTTTTCCGGCAAGATGCTCGGCGTTGTAATCTTTGGGAAAGGTGACCTCGACCTTGCGCTCATCACCTGATTTTACGCCGACAAGCGCTTCCTCGAAGCCTGGAATGAAGGAATTGCTGCCGAGCACGAGAGGAGTGTCGTCGACCTTGCCGCCCTCGAACTCCTCGCCATCGATCGATCCCGTGAAACTGATCTTGACCTGGTCGTCGATTGCGGCCTCGCGTCCTTCGCGTTCTTCATATGTTGCGCTGCCCTGCACAAGCTCGTCCAGACGCTTTGCAACTTCCGCGTCGTCGACGGCCGCGACCTGGCGCTCCAGCGTGATCGACTTGAAATCCATGGGCTCGACAGTGGGCAGGATTTCGAACGACATGGTGTAGGAAAGGTCCGCCTTTCCCGCCATGATCTTCTCGATCTCCTTTTCGTCCTCGGTCAATTTGATGTCCGGCTGAAACGCCGGCCGCTCGTCGCGCTCGATAAGAGCATCGCGACTGGAATTGCTGACCGTTTCCTGAATGATGTCCGCCATCATCGACTTGCCGTATATTTTTTTGATATGGGCAGGCGGGACCTTGCCGGGACGGAAGCCCTTGATCTGGACCTTGTCCTTGACCTCGTTGAGCTTTTCGTTGAGCTTGCTGTCAAGCTCCGCCGCCTCGACGACAATCTGAAGCTCTCGCTTGAGACCTTCGGATGATGTTTCTGTAACCTGCATGTTCGTTCTGATCCGATCTATTTCCCAGGGTGGGTTGTTCGAAGGAGTGACTGGTGCGGGCGGAGGGACTTGAACCCCCACGGCCGAAGCCACCAGATCCTAAATCTGGCGTGTCTACCAATTTCACCACGCCCGCCGCATAGCCCGTGCTTCAATCTGCCGGCGGAATCTCCGCAACATCAGATCGCAATGACGACCGGATTTTACAGGATGTGAGCCGCAGACATCGTAAAGCCCGGGGATGCTGCCGCACTCCCGCGCTTATTCCTGTGTCTCTATTACGTGGGAGTGGGATCGAATTGCAAGACAAGATTTCCCGAAACCCTGTTGATGAAGCATTAGCTAGAGTTCCCAGCGCCAAAGCGCCGGAACCCAGCGGTAGGCCGAGCCGTTGCGGGCAATATGACCGACACCGGGAAATGGCAGATGGTAGCCGATCACCGTCATGCGACGTCGCCTGTTACCAGCAATTGATTGTCGTTCGATGTCACCATAACGGACAGATGGCCGGGCGTATGGCCGTAGGACTGTACGGCGCTGATACCGGGCACGATCTCGTCGCCAGGCTTGATCCGCTTGGTTCTGCCGCCGACGGGCAACAGATTTCTTTTTGCGCCCGATGCAAAACTGGCAAAGGCTTCGGGAAGTTTCGAGGCGGTGTCATCCGCCGTCCAAAATGCCCATTCGGTCTCATTCATGAAATATTCGGCATTCGGGAAGCGCGGTGCTTCCTCGAAGTCGTCGATGATGCCCCAGACATGGTCCGGGTGCCCATGGGTCAGGAATATCTTGTCGACCTGGTCGGGCGTATAGCCTGCGGCGGCGAGGTTATCGACCAGCTTGCCGGCGCTCGACTGAAAATTCTGGCCGGCCCCCGTATCGATCAGGACCAGATGCTTGCCGGTATTGATGAGCGTCAGATTGACATGCGACAAATGCGTCTGGGCATCGAGATAATTTGACGTGAGGAAGGCCTTCAGCTTGGCTTCGGGGACATTCCCGGCCATGAAGCTCGTCGGCAGAGAGAGATTGCCGTCGCTGATTACGGTGATTTCGAAATCGCCATGGCCGAACCTGAAAAAACCAGGTGCCTGCTTGAGCGCCTTGTCAGCCTTCGCGACCGCGTATTCGGGCCATATTTGCGCCCCCGCCGCCATAAGCGCTGCGGCTCCGCCCGCCTTGAGCATATCCCGGCGGCTGAATGGTGAAAGTTTTCGCATTTTATCCCTGACACTAGTTTACATTTTTAAGACCGGTTGCTTTATCGCGACCGGTAAGACAGACAATGTTTGTGTCCATATTTTCCGATCACCTCCGGCTTTTTCCCAGACTACCACTTTCAAAATCGATGCATCAAGGCCTGGCGGCAATAATCTGGCCTGTTCCATATGGCTGGATGAAACAAGGAACCTTACCCATGAAAAAACCGGGCTCCCCGACAAGAGGAACCCGGTTGTTTTTATTCCTTCGTTGATTGCGGCCTGCGCCGCGGTCAACTTAATGGAAGAGTGAATCGATCTTGTAACGAACACCGAGCATAAGCTCATGCGCTACGAGGTTGTCGAGTTCCAGCGGCGGATTGACGAAGCCTGTGTTGTCCAGGCCTTTTGACTTGGTGTCGCCCATGTCGATATAGCGGTAGCCGACATCGATGCTGATGTTCGGTGTAACCTGTTTTTCAACACCGGCCATGAGGGACCATGCGAGTTCATAATTGTCAGCGCCGAACTGCGGATTGTTGCCGAACGGCGAGTTTACGAACATTACGTTTTCCACTTTATGATGCGCGAAACCGATGCCGGCGCCAACGTAAGGCGTGAAGGAGCCATATGATGCGAAATCATAGTAGAGGTTGAGCATCGCGGTGCGGGACCGCACGGATGTGTAGACGGGATCGACAGGATCCGGGAACCATTTGAATTCGTTCTCATGGCGATATGTGAGCGCAAGCTCGCCGCGCAGACGATGTCCGAGATCGCAACCGGCGCCGAACTGGGTAAGCACGGCATCGCTGTACTCGCGGTTGTCGAATGTCGCACCAATTGCATTTGTGTAACCCACATCCGGATCCATTGCCCATGAGTAACCGAGGTCAGCACGCAGATAACAGCGGTGCGACGGCGGCATGCCTGCGTCCTTCATGGAAACATAGCCCGGATCTTTCATTGAATATGCGGGAGCGGGCTCGTAATCCACGATGCCGCCTGCGTTTGCTGTAATGGAGAAGCTGGATGTCGCCACGAGTGCTGCCGCAACAATACCTACTTTAACTGTGTTGGTCATTTCTACTACCCTTTGATAATTCAGGCCCTCGTGGAGAGACACCTGTTTGCGATACTAAGTTTAGATAAATAGATTTGCGCAGGTCGTGGTTAATGCCGGGTTAAATGCGGGCGGTTTTTGTTTCTTTTTGATACATTTTTTTCTGAAACGGCCATTTTCAGCGGGTCCGGCGCTCTCAAATGCGTAATTAATCTCCCTATCGGCAGATCCGAGCGCGGCAAACAAATATCGAAAACGAGTGCTATTTTGTGCCACAGTCCGGTTGCAGTACGACCGGGACGGGGCTAACTTGGCGGGAGATGCGCAGCCCGACCACGGCCCGCGCAAAATTACGGCAATCAAATTATTCGGGAGGCGGCGCTTGCACTTTGACCAGGACATAACAAAATCAATCGGTCAAACCCCGCTTGTCAAATTGCGGCGCGTCTCGGAAGAAACAGGCTGTACCGTACTTGGAAAAGCCGAGTTTCTAAATCCCGGCCAGTCCGTCAAGGATCGCGCCGCGCTTTATATTATTCGCGACGCCATAGACCGCGGCGCCCTCAAGCCGGGCGGAACGATCGTCGAGGGCACGGCGGGCAATACCGGCATCGGGCTCACGATGATCGCAAAATCCATGGGCTTCAAGTCGGTGATCGTGATCCCCGAAACACAATCGATCGAGAAAAAGAATACGCTGAGGACCATGGGCGCCGATCTGATCGAGGTGCCGGCGGTCCCTTACAAGAATCCGAACAATTACGTGAAATATTCGGCGCGCCTGGCCGAAACGCTCGCGCAGAACTCGGCCAATGGCGCCATATGGGCAAATCAGTTCGACAATACCGCCAATCGCAGGGCGCATGTCGAGACGACCGGTCCCGAGATCTGGGAGCAGACGGAAGGCAAAATCGACGGTTTTGTCTGCGCGGTGGGCACCGGCGGAACGCTGGCCGGCGTTTCCGAAGCGCTCAAATCCCGCAAGCCGGACATCGTGACCGCGCTGTCGGACCCTCATGGCTCGGCGCTGCATCATTATTACGCCCATGGAACGCTCAAAGCGGAGGGCAATTCGATCACGGAAGGTATCGGCCAGGGGCGAATTACCGCCAACCTTGAAGACGCCGATATCGACAAATCGTTCAGCATCCCGGACGAGGATGCGCTTGGAGAAGTTTTCGACCTGATCGAAAATGAAGGAATGTGCCTGGGCGGATCGAGCGGCATCAACATTGCCGGCGCGCGCAAACTGGCGTCGGAGATGGGGCCGGGTCATACAATTGTGACATTGCTTTGCGATTACGGTTTCCGCTATGAAAGCAAGATCTTCAACCCGACATTTTTACGGGAAAAGGGGCTGCCGGTTCCTGGCTGGCTAGACCGGACGGGATCGGATATTCCGGATGCCTTTGTCGAAGTGGCAGATGAAGTGAGCTGAGCGCGGCTCAAAACGCGTGACTGAATTTCTAACATCCCCTGTCGCAAAAGGGATTGATTGCATAAGGAGGCAAATGCATGTCGGCAGAAAATAAAAACTGGCTGGTCGAGACGGACTGGCTCGAGGCGCATCTGAACGCACCCGATATCGTCGTGCTCGATGCGACATGGCGGTTGCCGTCTGCTGAGGTAAAGGCACGGACGGCTTATGAGAGCGAACATATTCCCGGCGCCATCTATTTCGACATAGACGAGGTCGCGGATACCTCGTCGGATTTGCCGCACATGCTTCCGAGCTCGGTTAAGTTCTCCTCGATGATGCGCAAGATGGGCATCGGCGACGGCATGCGCATTATCGTTTACGACCGCGTAGGTATATTCAGCGCTGCGCGGGTATGGTGGATGTTCCGGGTCATGGGCGTCAGGGATGTGGCGGTCTTGAACGGCGGGTTGAAAAAATGGATCGCGGAAGGCCGGGAGGTCTCATCCATGCCGCCGGCGCCGCGGACGCAACGGCACTTTACCGCACGAATGGATGCACGGCTGGTTCGCGACAAGTCGGACATGGCCGGCGCCGTGCAGCAGTGCGAACCGCAGATTGTCGATGCGCGGTCACAAAAACGATATTTGGGGCTCGACGAGGAACCGCGCGAGGGCGTTCGGGCAGGTCACATTCCAGGATCGTCGAATTTGCATTATGAACTGCTCGTCAATGAGGACGGCACGCTCAAGGATCCCGAGAGCCTGCGGCAGATTTTCACCGCCAACGGGATTGACCTGGCCCAACCGGTGATCACCACATGCGGATCCGGCATCACGGCGGCGATTCTTTCGCTCGGTCTTTCGCAGATCGGACATGAAAACTGGTCGGTTTATGACGGATCCTGGACGGAATGGGGTGCTGATCACAGTTTGCCGCTCGAGAAATCGGAACCCGACTCGGAGGCCGGATCAGGGCCCCGGGCGGAGAGCGCGGCCTAGGCCTCATTGAGAAGACGGCCGGGGGGGCGACGGTAGGGGGGCGAGTGCTAGTCCTCTTCGGTGCCACTCAGGTTTTCGAGAATGGCGCAATCCGGGCCGTCATCGCTGGCGCAGGCCGCAGTCAAAGCCTCAAGCTCGGCCCTGGCTGCCTTGAACTCCTCTATTTTCCGATCGATTTCCACGATCTTCAAATTGGCCAGCTCATGCACATCGCGGCTGGCCCGGTCGGGATTGAGGAATAGTTGTATCAGCTTGCAGCATTCCTTGACGCCGAAGCCAAGGTCGCGGGCGCGGCGGACAAAGCGCTGCAAGGCGACATCCCGTTCGGAATAGTCGCGGTAGCCGCTTTTGCTTCGCATAGCCTTGGGCAGCAAACCGACCTCTTCATAATAACGTATGGTTTTTGTGGACAGGCCGCTATGGCGTGCAGCGGTTGAGATATTCATTTTATCCATCCCTTTCGGGGGGCGGCCCGGCGGGGGGCCGAGGCTTTCAGTCTTTGTTCAGGCAGGCTTTAAGCGAGCCCTGCGCTTTCCGCGCAACCTTGAATCTGGTCCGCCCGCGCAACAAAATCAAGCCCTTGACGAGGGCGCGGCTTTGAGCGACACGGAAAGCATGGTATCGCGCGCTGGAAGGATTTTGACCATATGGCCCGAGGCTCCAAAAACAACGACAACGATCCCAGGCACGCGCCTGACAGCGTGCTCGTTCACAGCGGCCGGAACCCGCAGGACCATCATGGCTTCGTCAACACGCCCGTTTACCGGGGATCGACCGTACTTATCGACAGCGCACGCGAACTCGAGGCCGGCGATAGCCGGTATACCTATGGCCGTATCGCAACGCCGAGTTCGGACGCGCTGGCGGATGCGGTTGCAGAACTTGAGGGCGGCGCAAAAGGATTTGTCACCCCGTCGGGGCTTTCGGCGATAACGTCCTCAATGCTTTCCCTCGCGGCCGGGGGCGATCATGTTCTGATTACGGACAGCATTTACAAGCCCACCCGGCATTTCGCGGACAGCCTGCTTTCGAAGCTCGGTGTCGAGGTCGAATATTATGACCCTCTTTTGGGGGACGGCATCGAGCGGCTGATGCGCGACAATACACGGATCGTTTTTACCGAGTCCCCCGGCTCTCAGACCTTCGAAATGCAGGACATACCGGCCATTTCAGAAGTCGCTCACCGGTTTGGCGCCTATGTGCTGATGGATAACAGCTGGGCGACCCCGCTTTATTTCAACCCGTTTCAGCACGGCGTCGACATCTCCATACAGGCCGCGACCAAATATATTGTCGGTCATGCGGATGCCATGCTCGGGACGATCACCTGTAATGAACGGTCGCGCGACCACATCGAGAAGGGACTCTATGCGCTTGGCGTCTGCGGCGGCTCGGAGGAGATCTATCTGGGTCTCAGGGGATTGCGGACGCTTGGCGTGCGCACGCGGCAACACTGGTCCTCCGGGCTCGAGATCGCGAACTGGCTTCTTGAGCGGCCCGAGGTCGCGCGCATTCTGCATCCAGCGCATGAAAGCCATCCCGGCCATGATATCTGGAAGCGTGACTTCACCGGTGCGACGGGTCTTTTTTCGGTCATCCTCAAACCGGTCGCGAAGGAACGCGTTCATGCCATGCTTGACGGCTACCGCAATTTCGGCATGGGCTGGTCGTGGGGCGGATATGAAAGCCTGGTGATCCCGTTTGATCCCTCAAGCTACCGGACGGCGACGGAATGGCAGGCGGAGGGACCGGCGCTCAGGTTCCATATCGGCCTTGAGGATGTCGAAGATATCAAGCAGGACCTCGATGATGGCTTCGCGCGCCTCAGGGGGGCGGCCCAAGCCTGATCGATCAACGCCGCGAAATACGATCGCATGCGTTGGTGTCCTGTGAAATGAAGCCACCCCGAAGCGGACACCCCCCTCAACAGACTTCCCACTATTCGACAATTGCCACGCGGTAGCCGACACGCGGAAAATGGACAGCGACCCGGCCGCAAATGGGATTCTCAAGCATGAGGGCAATGGTGTCGCGGTTTGTCGCACGTATCACCCCTTCAACCGCTTTCTCACCGCTATCCGTCATCGGCATGACGGTGGCTTTCATGCCGGGCTTCAGGCCCTGTGGATCGCGTGGATCGGCTTGCTCGGCGGTTGCGGGATCGGCCGCCAATGCGACGGCCAATGCCTCCTGAGGCGTCATGGATGCCGCGCTTCCGTGCCCGATCGCGGCCATGTTTTCAGCCCAGGCATCGAGTGCTGGAAATTCGGAAAAATAGTCGCGTGATTGCGCGTAGCGATCCCGTACAAACCAGACAATAAACCAGACCACCAGGTCGGCCATTCCCGGCGCGTCTCCGAACAGATAGGGCGAACCGGCTTGCAGACGCGCCTCAACCCAGCCCAATTGAGGACGAAGCTGCGCGAGGGCGTGCGGCAGGTCGGCGACTTCCTTTGCAAGATCGCCGTCAGGGCCGAGATACAGACGCTGCCTGTCGGCCACGAGCGCTGGCGGGAGCTCATCGGCCACGGGCGCAAACGCCACGCGGAAGGCGAGGCCGAAGAGATCGTCATCGGTCCAGCGCGAAAGTGCGAATGGCAGGCCGGCGCTCTTGTCCGGGAAAAAGCTCGGCTCGGGCGCTCTGGCTTCGAGCTCCCGGAAAATGCACTGGGTGTCACAGTAAATGTCGGCGCCGATCTGCAGCACGGGAATGCGCCGGTAGCCTCCGGTCATGGCGAACAGTTCCGGACGCTCCGGCAGGCGGTTTTGCTCGACGGACCGCCAGGCGAGGCCCTTCAGCCCAAGGCCCGTCCGTATTTTTTCCGAAACGGGCGACGGTGGATAATGATGAAGAATTAATTCCGACATGATGGTTCAAAGTCCCTCCCAGGATTGTGTATCGGCGGCGAGACTAGCACATTTCCTGTCTGCGATTCAGCGCTTTTCCTGTCTGTGCGTCAGCGCTTTTCCTGTCCGGGCTTCAGCACAGGTTTGGCTTGTACATCAACGCAACATCCTTGACCGGGATTTCGCAACGCCAACCATGCGCCGCCGCAATCGTCCGTAAGGTGGCCTCGCGATAGAAAACCACATGGGTCGGGTCCTTGCGGTAATGCCAATCCCCGAAACGCGCATCTTCTGTCTGGAAACATGTCATGAGCCCGAGCCAGCCGCCGGGTCGGAGCATATGGTTCAGCCGGTCGAACTCTTCGGCCGGACGATGGAAATGCTCGGCGGTTTCGGTGCAGGTTATGAAATCGTATGTACCGCCCAGCGGCCCGGGATCAGGGTGAAAAAACGGATCATAGAGCGCCATGCTGTGACCGGCCTCGCGCATCATCGCGGCCAGGGCGGGTCCCGGTCCGCAGCCATAATCGAGGCCCCGCATAGGGCCTTGGAGTTTGCGCAAAAGAGGTCCGGCCAGCTTCGATAGGAATTGGCGGTAACCCGGATCGCCGGTGTCGTTTTCGTGAAGCAGATATTGCGCGCGTTCCTCATCCCGCGCCGGTCTCAGACTGGGATCGAGGAACCGCGCCTCGCACACGCCGCAGCAATAATAATCGCGCTCATCGACGCGCATGAAGTGACTTGGAGACGGCGCGCGGCAGACGGGGCAGTTGCGGGGGATCATCATGCAATCCTATTCGGATGTGCGGCATGCTAGAAAAACGGGAGACATAGAAGATCTGGCGATCCCGGGAGGATTCGAACCTCCGACCTGCGGATTAGAAGTCCGCTGCTCTATCCAGCTGAGCTACGGGACCGTAAGCCAGTTTTGTTTCGATTTGCGCTTCTTACAGCGTTTTGCAATGTTTGCAAAGGCGGCAGGGCATTTGGCGGAGTCTGTATGAAAGCCGGATTGGAGGGATCATGTTCGATTTTCGCCCGCAGGCGGTTGATATGGGAGTTGACGGTTTGCTCATAGCCCTCGAAACCGTAGCCCCAGACGTCGTCGAGCAATTGGGCGCGGCTGAACACGCGCCCAGGATTGCTGGCGAAATGGTATAGCAGATCAAACTCCCTGGGCGTCAGCTCAAGGGAATTGTCGTTCAAGGAAACCTTGTGCCGCCCTTTGTCCAGCTCCAGCCCCTGCCTATGTATGACGGCGGTTTCCCGCGCGTCCGCAACCTGCTCAGTCAGCGCATCCATGCGCCTGAACAACGCCTTTACCCGGGCCAAGAGTTCCAGGATGCTGAAGGGTTTGGTCAAATAGTCGTCGGCGCCCATTTCCAGCCCGAGAATACGGTCAATTTCAGATGTGCGCGCCGTAACCATGAAGATCGGTACATAGCGTTTTCGGGCCCGCACTTCGCGGCAGACCGAAATTCCGTCCATGCCCGGCAACATCACATCGAGAATAATCAGGTCGCATTCCGCGGCTGCACATCGGGCCAGCCCTTTCATGCCGTCTGACATGGCTTCCACTGAATAGCCTGCATCGCAAAGATGGGTCTTTATCAGGAACAGAACGTCTTTATCGTCTTCGATCAGGAGTATTTTCTTTTGCATGACTAAATTTTTCTCGCGGCTCGAAATCGCAGGGTGCCGGGCGATTCATCCTTACCCGGTCAATCAGAGAACCGAAAAATTACGGTATGCGCTAGACATAGGCTCCTTCAGGTGTTTTTGTTACCTCGGCACCGGTCACGTTCAATAACATTGCAGAGGGCCTGATGTGATCAGACGCGTGCCCGCGCCTGACAGAATCAAGGGCGCGATCGTGAGGGGTTTCAGGCCCGCGGATTAAATCCTGATCCGCGGGCCCGATCTTACTCGGGGGGTTTTGGCATCATTCGCTGAATACCTCGGTGCCGAGAATGCCGCCAACGGCTTCGCATTGCGCTTTGCTCATTTTGACGTATCCGCGGCCTTTGCAGGCGTTTTTGCCCTTGCACGCATTGTGAGCCCCTTTGCAGGCGCCCTTGCCCTTGCACGCATTTACGCCGAGACAGGCCTCAAATGCTGTTTGCGCAGCGGAGGCGGGTGTCGATACGGCGCCGCTCATCAACATGACGGCAGCTGTCGTTGCAAGCAAGGCGCCTGATTTTTTCGAAATTTTCATAGCTAAATCACTCCATTTTGTTTGATTTTCGATCAATGACGGGGGGCGTGTCCGGAAGGACCTTTCCCAATTTACGCGCCATCCTGAATTGAGGGCGCAATGGAGAGTGAACCGCACCGGAATTACGTGGTGATCACGGTAAGATCACAAGACGGTCACGGCGGTCACAATAATTTGGCCGCGCGGTATCGATTTTGAGATGGTTTTTTGGCACCGCAAATTTTCATTGCGGTGCGATGGGCGCCTTGTCCTGAACCAGAAACGGAGGGCGTCAGCCGCCCAGGAACAGCCGCCCCACATCGGGATCGGCGAGGAGATCGTCGCCGTCACCGGCCTTGACGAGCTGCCCTGACACCAGCACATAGCCGACGTCGGAAAATTCGAGACCCTTGCGGGCGTTCTGCTCGACCATGATGATGGTCTTGCCCTCGGTTTCATGCAGATCCTTGAGAATCTCGAACACCATGTCGATATAGCGCGGCTCGAGACCGATCGAGGGTTCATCGACGAGAAGAACTTCAGGATCCATGACAAGGGCGCGTGAAATTTCGAGCATGCGGCGTTCGCCACCCGAAAGTACGCGGGCTGGATGATGACGGCGTTCCGCCAGGCGCTTGTATTTGTCGAACACCCGCTCCGCCGCCTGTTTGGCCTCGGCCGGGTCATCTTTCAGAAAGCCGCCCATCCAGAGGTTCTCCTCGACCGTCATGTCGGGAAATACGGAATTGTCCTGCAGGATATAGGCAATGCCGGCATGCATCAGCTTCTCGTTGGAGCTCAGCGCGGTGACGTCCCTGTCTCCGACCGATATGTGTCCGTCCATAATGTTTGTAAAACCGAAGATGGAATGGAGCACGGTCGATTTTCCGGCGCCATTTGGGCCGATCAGGCAGAGTGTCTGCCCCTTGCCGACATATAGCGAAAAATCATGCAGGATTTCCATGCGGCCGTAACCGGCGCGGAGGTTTTTGATGACCAGGAACGGATCTTCACCGGCAAGCCCGCGCAGATCCTCTTCCGATGGCGCTTCGGAGGCAATCTTTTCCGCCTCCCGTGTTACGGCATCGACGGAAATGACCGTATCGACGCTGTCGCCGCCATAACCCTTGATGCCCGCGCCCTGGTCCTTCTTGTCCGCCATCAATGCGCTCCCAGATAGGCGTCGATGACGCGCTGGTCGTTTTGTATTTCAGCCGGCGTTCCATCGGCGAGCAATTCGCCATGGGCCAGGCAATAGATATGTTCCGCCAGATTCATGATTACCCGCATATTGTGCTCAATGACGAAGAGCGTGATACCAAATTCCTCATTGGCGCGTTTCAGGCGGTCTATCAGACCGTTGATAAGGGTGGGATTGATGCCAGCCGTCGGCTCGTCGAGCATCAGAATTTTGGGCTGGTTCATCAGCGCCATGGCGAATTCGAGCAATTTCTGCTGACCGAAAGACAGGTCCCCGGCGCGCAGCATGCGCTTTGAATACAGGCCGACAAATTCAAGCAATTCTCCGGCACGCTCCTCCAGGTCCGAATGCTGGCTGCCGAACAGGGAGAAAAAAGACACGTCGCGTTGGGAGGAGGAGATCAGCATGTTCTGAACGCAGGTCATGCCGCCATAGATCCGCGTCTGCTGGAATGTGCGCAATATGCCGAGGCGGGCGATCTGCGGCACCAGGAGGCTGGAAATTTCACTCCCGTTAAAACGAATTGAGCCCTCATCGAGCGGGTGATATCCGACGATGGAGTTGAACAATGTCGTCTTGCCCGATCCGTTGGGACCGATCAGACCGACGATCCTGCCTTCCGGCACATCGAGGCTGATGGATTTGTTCGCGACGACGCCGCCAAAGGTCTTGGTCGCTCCGCGGACTTCAAGCATCATGCTCATGCGTGTTTCTCCCCCGCGTCGGATCCGGGCGCCCGTTCCTCATCCAGACGGTGGCCGAAACGCTCCGGCCATCGCAGCCGGGCCCAGCCGAGAATGCCCTCGGTGAAGAATACGACAATGACGACGATAAGAAGTCCAAGAGCGACACGCTGCCAGCCAAGCAGGTAGGTCCAGAAAAGCTCCTTCGTGAACTGAAAGACGATCGCGCCCAGAACCGGGCCCCAAAGCGTGCCCCTGCCGCCGAGAATTGCCATCAGGATCATCCAGACGCCCACTGTCGGACCCGCAAAGGCGGTGTCGGACGGGTCTATGAATTTTTTCATATTGCCGTAAATGCCACCGGCGAGCCCGAGGAAAAATGCGGCAATCGTCCAGGCGGCGACCTTGATGCGGGTCGTATAGTGGCCCATGGCCTCGGCCTTGTCCTCATTGTCCCGGATGGCGTTGATGGCGAGACCGAACCGGGTCGAGAGCAGCCAGCTCATCACCAGGATGGTCAGCACGGCCAGCGCGAACGACAAATAGTAGATCAGGTAATTTGTGTCGCCGAGACTAACGGGCGGTTCCGGCGTCGTCATGCCCGATCCGGCGCCGATCCAGTCCCAGCCCGCTGCCAGCTCGCCGGCGGCGATGCCAAGCCCGAGCGTGCATATGGCGAAATAATGCCCGCGCATAGCGAGCACGAAACTGCCGATGGTGATGGCCAAAAGCGACGCGACGACGGCGCCCGCGGGCAGGCCAACCGCGAGTCCTGTCAGAAACTGCGTGCCGTCAAAGACGAATTCGGTGCCGCCGCCAAGACGAATTCGGTGCCTCCGCCTCTCGCCGCCGTATAGGCGCCGACGTCGTAAACCATGGCGACCTGGACGACGGCGCAGACATACATGCCGACACCGACGAAGAGCACATTGCCGAAAGAATTATAGCCCATTTGCCCGCCGGTCAGGTCCCAGGCGAGCGCGAAGGTGACGAACAGCCACATTTCGGCGATCTGCAGCTGATATGCGGGAAACAGAAATGCGGCGATCAGGCCGAATACAAGCACGGCCATGAGCGGCAGATATCTTCGCATCACTGGCGTCATCCGTACCCTCCCCTATTTCAGATATTGCCGCTTGCGCTTCATCGCGCGGTTGCGGAACAGAAGAACGACGACCAGCAGGCCGAAAACAAATGCGATCTGATATTCAGCACCGAAGATGAACCCGGCGATATTCTCCGCCGTGCCAAGCCCCAGTCCGGCGACGATCACCGATCCCATATTACCGAGACCGGCGACGATCACGATCATGAATGAACGCACCGTGTAGGGAAGGCCGATATAGGGATGGATTGTATATGCCATGGCGACGAGGGAACCTGCGGCGCCGCATATTGCAGCGTTGATGGCGAATGTGGTGGCGTATACGGAATCGGTATTGATGCCAACCACGCGGGCGGCGCGGGCGTCCTGGGCCGTGGCGCGGATCGCCTGACCCAGGCGCGAGTTTTTGAGAAAAAGAATGAGTATGCCGCCGAGAACCATCACGAGAACAAAGGCGACGACCTTGACCTGTGCGACCGTCACGGAATCTCCGAACAGCTGCCAGGTGCCAAGACCCGATTCTGCCGTGCGGACGTCGGATCCGAATATCTCGTTCATCAATTGCTGCATGATTATGCTGAGGCCGAATGTTGCAAGAAGCGACACGAAAAGGTCACGATCGACCACCCTGCTGATCACGAGGCGGTAGAGAAGCCATCCCACGAAATAGAGAATAACCACTGCAAACGGTATGGTGAGGAGCGGGTGCATCCCCTGCTCAGCCAAGAGGATGGTAACGAAGCCGCCGAGCATGACATATTCGCCCTGGGTGATGTTCACGACGTTCATCACGCCCCAGACCAAGGCAAGGCCATAGGCCGCAAGCGCGAAAATGGCGCCCACCAGCAGCCCATCGAGAATGAGCTGGACGGAGAAGATCGGTGCTTCCAGCAAAATATTGAGATTGTTGAGTATCTGCTTTCCCCTCGCGAAAGTAACCACTGCCGTTCAGGCGGCCTTTGGGCAGATTGCAGACCGGAGGAAATTCTCCGGCCTGCTGAAGGCGTGTCAGTCCGTCAAACGTCCGTTATGGCGTGGGACGCGGATGAACAACCTTTGCCGCAGCCCATTTCTGGGGCGCAACAAGTTTGTACTGGCCACCCTGGACCTGCATGAGAACCATCGGCTTGGCAATGTTCTTGCCGGTCGCGTCAAAGTCGATATTGCCATAGAAAGTCTGCATTTTCGTCTCCGAAAGCGCATCACGGACCTTGGCAGGATCGAGGGATCCTGCACGTTCGATGGCATCCTTGAAGACAAGAACGGCGGCAGCGGATTCCGCAGCCTGATATGGTGGCGCATATTTGAATGTTTTTTCAAACAGATCGGCAAAATCGGATGCCGTGCCAAAATAGCTGTCCTTGTAGGTCAAGGTCCTTTCCCACTGCGCTGCGCAAAGGGTGTTTTCCGCATCTGCTCCGAATTTCTTGATGATCTTTGCCGAGTCGCAATGTGTCATCGCCAGCATCGGAACATTGACTTTCATCTGGGAGATCTGCCGAATGGCGGTCGCAGCGCCCTTGGAGTGACCCGATACGACCAGAATGTCGGGCTTCAGCGCCTTCACCTTGGTCAGGGTTGCCGACATGTCGTTCAACTCCTTGGGAAGACGATCGTCGATAACCACTTTGATGCCGAATTTCTTGGCGTCATCGAGAACGCCGGCACGAATGTCCTGGCTGAAGGGGTCGTTTTCGAAAGCGCCCGCCAGTTTGAGGGTTTTCGGATCCTTGCCGGCTGCCTTGGCCAGCTCAGCAGCCAGCGCGACGGCGCTGGCGAGATATTGTTCGGAGGTGGAGAGGACCGCGAAGGTGTATTTGTAACCCTTGGTGAAAATGGACCGGGAGGCGCCATTGGCCTCGACCATCGGCACCTTGTATTTTTCCGTGACAGGCGCGATCGCCTTGGTCAGTCCGGAGGAATATGGCCCGAGCAGAAACTTGACGCCATCCTGCTTGATCAAACGCTCGGCGAGTTCCGCACCGCGCGCCGGGGTAGATTCATCATCGTAATATTTGATAGCGATCTTGTAGGAAACGCCGCCGACCTTCACGCCGCCCATGTCGTTGATAACCTTGGCTGCAAGGTCATAGCCGTTGCGGGTATGACCGCCATTGGTCGAATATTTTCCCGTTACGGATACCGCCGCGCCAAGCGTAATCGTTTTGTCCTGCGCCATCGCGGGCATCGTGGCGAGTGCAAGTGAGCACGCCGCCGTTATGGCCATATTGCGAATTTGATGCATTTTTTTCCTCCTACACGTTAAACATGCACTATCAGCAAACATGCACTTTAAGCATTCCGCGTTTCGTGCGGTTATTTTTTTGTCACGGTCATCACTCTAACGCTAAGATCAAAAACGTGGCAAGGTGATTGTTTCAGTTCTGATGATATTAATTTTTCAACGCATCCGGCCGTTCCGGTGGAGGATGCCGGATTAGTTGACGTAAACGGCAATTTTACTCGATTTTGGCCATTCTGCAGAGAAGGTCCGTCCCTTGGCAGGGGCATTGCAGAAAATCAATTTTTTTCCCAACCGGCACCTTCGGCCGGTCCGAATGTGATAGCCTGAATGAACGCGAAGGTCTTTTGCAACGGCTATTGCCCACTCGCTCAGCACGATCCGGAAAATTCGAAACATGTGTGACACGTTCATCGCGCTGCCGCCCTCAACTGCTCAAGGATGCGTTGTTTTCGGCAAGAACAGCGACCGGCCCGTCGGGGAGGGACAGCGGCCGCGCATTTATCCGGCCGCCCGGCACGAGGGATCAGAGACCCTTCACTGCACCTATATAGATATTCCACAGACCGCGGCGACCCACCGGATTTTGTTGTCGCAAATCGACTGGATGTGGGGCGGTGAAATGGGCGCCAATGAGCACGGCGTCGTTATTGGGAATGAAGCGGTCTGGACGCGCATCGAACAGGGACCGCCGGCACTGTTGGGCATGGACCTGGTGCGTCTCGGGCTCGAACGGGGATCGACGGCGCGTCAGGCGCTCGACGTCATGACGGCGCTTCTGGAGGAATTCGGCCAGGGCGGCGGCTGTGCCGAAAACGATCCCGGGTTTACCTATGACAACTCGTTTCTGATCGCGGATTTCAATGAGGCGTGGGTGCTGGAAACAGCCGGCCGGTTCTGGGTTGCAGAGCGGGTCGGCGAAGGGTACCGGAATATATCCAACCGGCTGTCCATAGGCAGCCGCTATGATCTTTGTTCAAAGGGTCTCGTCGATCATGCCCGGTCGCAAGGTCTTTTGCACGATGGAGACCGGGTTGATTTTTCCTCCGCTTTCAGCACAGCCCCCCTCGAACCGGAGCCCGGTTCGCGTGAAAGCTGGGGCAGTCAATTGCTGACACAAAGCGCGGGCCGGATCAGCCCCGAAACAATGAAGGAACTGCTGCGTCATCATGACAGCGGGATCTGCATGCATGGCGGCTTCGAAACGACGGCTTCCATGGTTTCGCGTCTCGGCCCAAACGGCGAAATGGCGCACTGGATGACGGACGGGCCAAATCCCTGTGCGGCCAGGTTCGAGCGCATCGACGCATTTGCCGCATCGACGCTTTTGCCTCATAGCTCATGAAGTTCATGCAGCCTGAGATGGCGGGGCGTCATTTTTCGGCGGCGCCACTTCTTTCGGCGGAGCCACTTCATCGGCTCCGAAACGATAAAGCGCGCCGATGCCGACGATCGAGATAATGATGAAGAAAAGCACATAGAGCCTGTCGGAACCGGCACCGATAAAGCGCACCGCATAATTGATGATCGCGTCATATTGGAAGACGGCGATGGCGCTGCCGAGAAAACCCAGAATGCGCATCATGGACTCGGTGTCCTTGTTGAAACGGCTGAAGAAGAAAAACATCAGCATGACGGTCCAGGCTCCAAAGGCAATGGAAACCATTGGCGCGAGCACCGGATAAACGGTCTGGCCGAAGGGACCGTAGGTCACGGATGCGGATTGCAGGAAGCCGTGATTGGCCGCGGGGAAAAAGAGCACGGCCAATGCGCCGACGATGACGCCCCGTTCGATCTTCGGTATGAGCGGCGTGTAAAACTCCTGGATCTTGTTTCTCCAGAAAGCGAGCAAAAGACCAACCACGAAAAGCACCAGAAGAAAAAATGCCTTGAGCGGCAGAAGCACGGCATGCACGCGGCTCGTGAGCGAGTGATTTTCCGGCTTCGTGTAGAGCTTTTCCAAATTTGCGCTGAAATTTCTCTGTGCCTTGCAGCATTCATCGGCATTCATCAACTCGCCAGAGGCGAAGCAAAAGCGCCGTTGCGCGCGGGACATGGGCTCCTCGAGCATCTTGTCTTTCTTGCATATGCGCACGAATTCCGACAATCCGTTTCGCTGCTGGCTTTCGATGCGGACCTGGGAGATGGCATTCTGTATAGGCGTGCGCCGGCAGGGAGTTTGCGACGACCCGCAATTGGCCGGCTCGCCCTTGTCGGCCTGAATCACGGCCGGGCTGAGTTCCCAGAATGTCGGTACGGGGCTTTTGATGATCGACCAGGCGAGGCTTGCGGATACGGCCGCCAATACGACAAAACCGAAAATGAAGCGGACCCGCCCCGCCGGCTTTACATGTTCCCAGTAAAAGTCTGTGAAAACGACCGAGGGAATATAGAAGGCGAACAGCGCAAGAACGCCGAAAGTGGGGAAGAAGACGAAGAGGTGGCTGTAAAGGGCGAGATGGGCGAACCAGTCGGTTTCGTAAAATTCATAGATCAGCGTACCGGTGGTGACCCAGAACGACAGTCCGAGCAACGTAAAGACAACGGCAACAAAAATTTTCGACCCACGCATGACAGGCATAACAATCCCCCTGATTTTCTCAGCCCTGAAGTCCGGAGTGGCTCCATTATGGACAATCCGGAGCGTAATTCCAGAGGGAAATAGATTGAGCCCTCTCTAAGGGGCGCACCGAACTCAGGTCTGATCGGGCGGCCGCATCTCCGTTTTCAACGATGCGAGTGCTTCGTCGAGCGGCATGACCGTCTGGTCCTTTGCACCGAGCCTGCGGATGGACACGGTTTTTTCATCCGCTTCGCGCTGCCCGACCACCATGATCACCGGCACCTTGGCGAGCGAATGCTCCCGCACCTTGTAATTGATTTTTTCATTGCGCAAATCGGTCTCGGCCTTGAAGCCGTTCCTGGAAAGCTCAGCCAGCACCTCTTGCGCATAACCGTCCATATCCGACACGATCGGACAGACGACCACCTGCAATGGCGCCAGCCAGAGCGGAAAATGACCGGCGTGATGTTCGATCAGTATGCCCAGAAAACGCTCGAGCGAGCCGAACATGGCCCGATGGATCATGACCGGAACGTGTTTTTCTCCGTCCTGTCCGATGTAAAAAGCGCCAAGGCGGCCGGGTAGGTTTAAATCGACCTGGGTCGTGCCGCATTGCCAGTCGCGACCAATGGCGTCGCGGAGAACATATTCAAGCTTGGGGCCGTAAAAAGCCCCCTCGCCTTCATTCAGCTCATATTCAAGTCCGGCGGCTTCCACCGCTACCTTGAGCGCGTCCTCGGCCTTGTCCCAGACTTCGTCCGACCCGACGCGTTTCTCCGGCCGGTCGGAGAATTTGATGACGATATCGTCGAAACCGAAATCCTTGTAGATCGACAGCATCAGCTCGTTGATCTTGACGCATTCGTCCGTGATCTGTTCATGGGTGCAGAAAATATGCGCGTCATCCTGGGTGAAATGCCGGACACGGAGCAGTCCGTGCAGCGCGCCGGACGGCTCATAGCGGTGAACCTTGCCGAATTCGGCGATTTTCAGGGGCAGGTCCCGGTAGGATTTAAGACCGTGTTTGAATATCTGTACATGGCCCGGACAGTTCATCGGCTTGCAGCAATAGACGCGTTCGTCGGGCGTGACGGTGGTGAACATGTTCTCGCCGAACTTTTCCCAATGGCCCGAGGTCTCCCACAATGTCCGCTCCATCATGTCGGGCGAATTGACCTCGACATATCCCGCCCTCTCCTGCATCCGGCGCATATAGCCGATCAGCGACTGGAACAGGGTCCAGCCCTTCGGGTGCCAGAAAACCGAGCCCGGCGCTTCTTCCTGAAAATGGAATAGATCCATCTCGCGGCCCAGGCGGCGGTGATCGCGCTTTTCCGCTTCCTCCAGCATGTTGAGATGGCGCTTGAGATCCTTGTCACTGGCGAAGGCCGTACCGTAGATCCGTTGCAGCATGGGATTGTTCGAATCCCCGCGCCAATAGGCACCGGCAATGCTCAAAAGCTTGAACGCCGTGCCGACCTTGCCGGTCGATGTCATGTGTGGACCGCGGCAGAGGTCAAGCCAGTCTCCCTGACGGTAAATGCGGAGATCCTCGCCTTCGGGAATGGCATCGACAAGTTCGATCTTATAGTCCTCGCCCTGCGCTTTAAAAAATTCCCTGGCCTGCTCCCGGCTCCACAATTCTTTGGTGAACGGTGAATTGCGCTTGATGATCTCACGCATCTTGGCCTCGATTTTTTCGAGGTCATCGGGTTTGAAAGGCTCAGCCGGGTCGAAATCGTAATAAAAACCGTTTTCGATAACCGGGCCGATGGTGACCTGGGTGCCGGGCCAAAGTTCCTGAACCGCTTCCGCCATCACATGGGCCGCGTCATGACGGATCAGCTCAAGCGCTTCGGCATCGTCGCGGGTGATCAGGCGGATTTCGCCCGGAGTTTCGATGGTATCGTTCAAATCCTTGAGAACGCCGTCAAGGCTGAACGCCACGGCCTTTTTGGACAGGGATTTCGAAATGCTGGCCGCGACATCAAAGCCGCTCACGCCTTCATCGTATTCGCGTTCATTGCCATCGGGGAATGTCAGACTGATCTGGGACATGTCATTTTTCAGCCCGCTTTGTCAGGCTGCCTCTCAATCGCTGCATACTGCGCAGGTAAGACTAATTTTTCGCCGGGATGCTGGCAATCCAACCTTATCATCCCGTAAATATCGGCCGCTTTTGCCCCTTTGCGGCTGAAAAAGCAAGAGCAATCAATCCTGCTTTTCCTCATAATGACCGAGCCGCCAGCGTCCATAGCGCCATGGCGCGAATGGATGCTTTTCGGACCTGATGTCGGGCACCGGATCATAACCATGCGAGCCCCAGGGATTGCAGCGCATGAAGCGCGCGAGCGTAAGCCAGATGCCGCGCCACGGGCCGTTGGTGTCAATCGCTTCGATCCCGTATTCGGAGCATGTTGGCGCATGGCGGCATTGGCGCCCGATGAAGGCCGACACGGTATAGCGATAAAGCAGGATCGGCGCCTTGGCGATGGTCTTGGCGATGCTCATGTCTGCGCCGCCCCGGCCCGGGCTTCGCGCCTTTTCTCTTCGATCTGGGAGATGGCGTCCACCACGGCATCAAAAACCAGCATGGTCGATGTGTGCCGCGCCTTAAAGTCGCGGACAGGCTGAAGCAGTGCCAGATCGGACCATTTTCCGCCGGGGGGCGGACCGTTTTCCTTGAGCATCGCCGCCATTTGATCGCGCAGGGCTCTGAGTTCATCCGAAGTCGCCCCAATGATGTGATGCCCCATCACGGAGGCGGCCGATTGTCCGAGAAGGCAGGCTTTGACCTTTTGACCATATTCGGTCACCCGGTCTTCCTCCATGACCAGATCGACGTCGATGGTCGAGCCGCAAAGCTTCGAATGGGCACTGGCGCTGGCATCGGGATTTTTCAGACGTTCCGAGCAGGGAATATTCGCCGCAAGCTCGAGAATGCGCCCGTTATAAATTTCGCTCAACAATGTCATTGGTTCGCATATCCGCGTGTCTGGCCGGTCATAATCAGCTATTCGGAGGATTCTATACGGGCAAATGGACAGAGGCGGAACCGCTATGGCGCCGCCGCCCGGACTTGCAGCCGTTCATTAGCCCCACTATATATGCAATGTGGGACTTAATGAAAGGCGGAAGGCGGGGTGGTGCGTCTTGAGCCTAAAGTCCCTAAGGGGAAGGGCATAACCACCTGATTTTCTTGCTCTTTCCGCACAAATGAGATCTAGGATCAACAGATTTGCGAGGCCGGTACTTACCTCACATTACCCACCTTGGAATTTCAGATCGTCTGGCGCGGTCCGACCGGACCCAATCAACGGCGTCAATTACTCCAGGACGGGACTGCCTTTAACAGAGGACTGCCCAGAAGAGAGGACCAATCATGGACGCAGTTGTAAAAAAACTTCATGACAATGATCGCCCTGCCCTTGGCAAGGGCCCGGACATCGAACGCCCGTCACGCCAGGAGGCGGAGGACGCCGTTCGCACACTGATCGCCTGGGCGGGTGACGACCCAAATCGTGAGGGTCTCATCGATACACCCGAACGGGTGGCGAAAGCGTATGGCGAACTGTTCAAGGGCTATGACCAGTGTCCTGTCGATATCCTGTCGCGTACCTTTGAGGAACCGGCCGGTTATGACGACATCGTGCTGCTTCGCGATATCGATGTGTATTCCCATTGCGAGCACCACATGGTTCCGTTTATCGGCAAGGCGCATGTGGCCTATTTTCCGACCGACCGGGTCGTTGGCCTGTCCAAGCTTGCGCGGACGGTTGAGGTCTTCGCGCGCCGGCTGCAGACGCAGGAAACCATGACCGCGCAAATCGCCCATGCCATCGAGCAAGTGCTGAAACCGCGCGGCGTTGCGGTCATGATCAACACCGAGCACCAATGCATGTCCATGCGCGGCGTGCAAAAAGCCGGCGTGTCGACTGTGACAACCCAGTTTCTCGGCCTGTTCAAGGACGACGCCTCCCAGCGCGACCGCTTCATGTCGCTCATTGGAAATGGCGACGGTTGCCGGTGAGTTTGTCCGACAAAGCAATATTTGCCGAACGCGGCACGACAGATGATATCGAGACCGGGTGCCTTTTCACGCCAAAATTCGACGAGAACGGCGTTCTGCCGGTTGTGGCCACGGATGCCGCGACCGGTGAAGTATTGATGCTTGCCTATATGAACGAGGAGGCTCTGGCGGAAACGATCAAAACGCGCCGGGCAACCTATTGGAGCCGGTCGCGGAAGCAGATCTGGCGCAAGGGCGAGACCTCGGGAAATGTCCAGCACGTGGTCGAAATCCGCACCGATTGCGATCAGGATGCGATCTGGATCCGCGTGAAAATGGATGGGCACGGCGCCGCGTGCCATGTCGGTCACCGTTCGTGTTTTTACCGGTCCATACCAGAACAGGGCGGTACCGGTCGGGAGACGGAATTGCGCGTCACGGAAGACGCCAGAATTTTCGATCCCGACGACGTGTATGGCGACGTCGACGGCGACAGCGACAGCGGTTGAACGTTCGACAGGATCAAGATGCGCTGCTCACAGGCCGGGCGGGCATATTGTTAACCAATATTTCCGTTATTATATCCTCCATAAGTGCCTCAGAAAAATTTTAATCTATTCGTGGCACAATGCTTGCTCGTTTCTTTTCTAATGGGAAGGAGCTGATGAAAGGAAAAATTGGTATAGCACTTGGCGCGGGAGCCGCGCGTGGATGGGCCCATATCGGTGTTCTCCGCACACTCGCCAAGGCCGGAATTCATCCGGACATCGTCGTTGGTACCTCAATGGGCGCCGTTGTCGGGGGATGTTATGCCGCAGATCACCTTGATCCCATCGAAGAATTTGCAGCCAGCCTGACACGGCGCAGTTTTTTCTCCTATCTCGATTTCAGCCTTAAAGGGGACAGCCTGATTACCGGTCAGCGCTTGTGCACAAAGCTCGAGCAACGCATCAAAGCCATGCGGATCGAGCGGATGGGCCGGCAATTCGCGGCTGTTGCCACCGAGGTCGATACGGGTCACGAGGTCTGGATCAAGCGGGGACGGCTGATCGAGGCGATCCGCGCTTCTTACGCAATACCCGGCATATTCAGCCCGGTACAGGTTAAAAACCGCTGGTTGATGGACGGGGCTATCGTCAATCCGGTGCCCGTGTCCGTCTGCCGCGCCATGGGTGCCCGCACCGTGATCGCCGTCAATCTCAATTCGGATCAATCGGTACAGGGCTCCGTCATTCCAGACCATGGCAGCGACGATTTCGATATTTCAACCTGCCCCGAAAAGCAGCAGATACCGGACGACGCCAGTGGCACCCGCGGTGCGTTGAAACTTCTTCACAAACAGTTTTTCGGGGAAAGCGACGGCGCCCCCGGCATGACCACGGTCATGCTCGATGCCGTAAACATTATGCAGGATCGCATTTCCCGCGCGCGCCTGGCCGGCGATCCGCCGGACCTGACGATCAGGCCACAACTCGGCGATGTGGGATTATTCGAGTTTTATCGCGCTCAGGAATGCATAGATGCCGGTGTAGAGGCGACCGAGCAGAAACTAAACGAAGTCGACGGAACTCTCGACATGTTCGTAAGCTGAGGACCGGTCGTTTCGATGTCCGGGTTTCCGCGCGGCCAATCGAACCCGCTCTAGCCTGTGGAAATATAGTCGCGCATGGCCATTGCCTCCATCTCGGTCTCGGCAACACGCTGCTTCACCACGTCGCCAAGCGACACGATACCGAGAAGTTTATTGTTCTCGACAACGGGAAGATGCCTGTAGCGACAGGCGGTCATCTTTTCCATGAGGTATTCGACCGTATCCGCCTCGGTGCAGGTCACAACCTCTTTCGTCATGCAGCTTGTGACAGGCTCTTTCAGGCTATCGCTACCGTGTCGGGAAATATTCTTCACGATATCGCGTTCCGTGACGATGCCCGCAACCCGGTCGCTCTCATCCAGGACAACGACCGAACCAATACGCTTTTCGTCAATTAGTTTCGACACCTCGACAATGGATGTGTCCGGTCCGACAGTGAGCACATCGCGCCCCTTGTCGTGGAGGATTGCAGCAACATTCATTTCATTTTCCTTCCGATATATTTTGCAGACCGGATAGCGCCGCAAGCCAAGCTTTCGGGCAGGTGCGCACGGGAGCGTTGGCTGCTTGTGGCGCGTGGGTATGGAGGCATCTGTTTCCCGGGGTTGAATTCTCACGCACCGCTACCGGTTAGCGGCATCGGCTTTTCAGCATCTCCCGCCCGGCACCGGATTGGCAGAGAACCCGTGAACGACCGCCCCTTCTGCCTTCAAAACACGCGAGCCGGCCTGCATATCACCATGAATTGAATCCTGCTCTAAAATCGGCGGCAAAGCAAGCCCACGCGCGCGTTAGCCGTCCGGTAGGCACGAATAGTTTTTATCAGGGCTGTTGGCTTAAGATTTTATCGATCCAGCCGATCGCGGTTATTCGGATCGAAGTATCCGACCAGCAAGAATCCGGAAATAAAACCCCCGAGATGCGCCTGCCAGGCAATTTCTCCACCGCCCGTGAGTTCGCTGCCGCCAATGCCAAATATATAGTTGACCACGATCCATATGCCGACAACGGCCAGGATGCGGGGATCGCGCAGGGTCTCCACGATGCCCGTTACCGGCACCGATTGCGGATCATCCCTCAAGTCCGAAATTCGGCCGCTGTTCGCGGCGGCAAAAATCACTCTCAATGCCCCGGCCATCAGTCCCGAGACAGCGCCTGATGCGCCGATGACGGGAACGGGCTCGCCGAACTTTGCGGCGAGGTAAAAAAGGGCGCCGACAATACCGGTCACGAGTGAGAAATTGATAAAACCGACGGCGCCGAAACGCCGCGCCATGAGGCTGCCAAACGCAAGCAACCAGGCTGAGTTCACCAGAAGATGGGTGATGTCGCCATGCACCGCCATATGGGTGACGAAGGAGGTGAGGCCGGCCAGTTCGCCACCCGGGAGATCCGGCTCGTAACCCGAATAGCGCGCCGGAATAAAGGCGAGTGCAAGCGTCAGCCAGACACTTTCTTCTGCAGGAAGCAGTTGACGCACAATATGCACGCCGACAAATATTCCAAGAACGACCAGCACAGAAGTTGGTACATTGAATATCGGTTGATATTCAGGTTCGCTTTGTTCCTCGTCCAATCACTGTCCTAGCTTGTTATCTTGTTCGCTCGATCAAAACCATCGGCTTGATTGATCGACCATCTGCTTACCATGCCTGCGACCGATTAACCAAACTTCTCATGAAGTCGCCGCCCTCCCCGCCAAATATCATAAAATCCGGAGATTGGCACAAGGTCTGCTCAGTCCTTCTCAAATGGGATGGCAGGGACCAGATGCCGTTTCAAATCGGGACTGTTTTAAAGGAATAAACAGGCGGAACGTTCGAAAGACACCGGCCTGCAGAACAGAAAATTGATTGGATTGGCAGATAGCAGGCGGTTATTCGTGGAAACAACAACATCAAAAACTTTATACTCATACTGGAATGAAATTCGAGGATCGCGTATCGCGCCGCGACGTTTTGAAATCGAACCGACGAGCATTGCCAGCATTTTACCCGAAACCTTCATACTCGAATATAAAGAGGGTTCTTCCACGACGTTCAGATTGGCGGGCACATTTATCTGCGATTTGTTCGGACGTGAGTTTCGCGGCCGGGATATTACCGAATTATGGAATGAACAGGACCGGCCGTTAATCGCTTCCGCAATACATTCCATCGCCAAATGCGGATCGGTAGCGATGGTTGAGGTTACGGCAAGCTCACCTTCCGGACGCGCCATCGATCTTGAGATCTCAATGATGCCACTGGTACATTCTGGTGAAACCATAAACAGGATTATCGGCAGCATATCCATGAGCGAACCCGTCATGCATCCATGTGTTGCGGGTGATGCGTTCGATAATCTCGAGATCAAACGAACCTCTCAGCTCTGGCCGGACGGGCGACCTCATAAAGTTCTGCCGGAAAGCGTTGTCGCCAGCGCACTCCCTCCCCGCATCGTTACCTCGAGCAACCGGCGATTCAGGGTTTTTGAAGGCGGATTGTCGCGTCATCCCATTGCCGACCGCAAATGATCCGCCGCCTTTGGCAAGCGGATCGTCATCGCTATCCATCACGGCTTTCAGCCCCTTGATCGCGCCGATTGTCCAATCGTCATGATTCAGGTCTCTTTTTAGCATTTTCTTAAGCCTAAGATCGCATAGTTGGCCCGGTAAGCCGCACTAGCGGAGCCTGACCTGCAGCGAGCTCGGGCAGGATCGGTGAAACTCTGCCGGAGCCCGATCCTTTGTACCGGTTCGCAACCGATCCTTGATGCGGGATCAAATTACCTTTTGGAGCTAAAATGGATACGAGTACTGCCAGCTTTTCTCGCCAAACTCAGGATGCCTCAGCCCGTACCAATGCTGACCGGCGCCGTTATAAACGCGTTCACCTCAATCTTCTGGGCCGCTTCATGCGACAGGATGAACACGAATATCCTTGCAAACTCAATGATATTTCTGTCGGCGGTGCGTCGCTCTTTTCGCCCGTTTCTGTTGTTATGGGCGAGCGTGTCATCGCCTATATCGATCAGATCGGACGTGTGGAAGGAAATGTGAAGCGGGTATTCGAGGATGGATTCGCAATCGATATTCAGGCGACGCGTTACCGCCGTGAAAAGATGGCGGCACAGCTCACCTGGCTTCTCAACCGTCAGTCTTTGAAAATTGCCGATGAGCGGCGTCATGGCCGCCTGGTTCCAAAAAACGAAATCACCGAACTGAAACTGGCCGACGGAATAACCATCCAGTGCCGTCTCCTGGATGTTTCGTTGTCGGGAGCATCCGTTGAAACAACGGCACGGCCGGAATTGGGGCACGAAGTGATGCTCGGGAAGCTCAAAGCCCGGGTTTCGCGCTATCATGACAATGGGATCGGTGTCGAATTCATGGACATTCAAAATCCTTCGGCTTTGCGGAAATATTTTGGATAATTCATACCGAACCCGCTCATTGCGCGAGGCTTCTTTCTCACATCGTTGTCACATGCGCTCAATCCTCGGGCGGTCGCTTCGGCATGCGCGCTGACGACACGGTGCGGTTTGGCGGGGAGACAGAAATGCCTGCGCAACAGCTTTCACATACATGACCGTTGTGGCTTTTTTCCCGGATTTTCAAGCAATCCCTGCGGACCGTCTTCGCGATCCAATTCCGGCTTAATGGCGATTAATTCAAATATGTAAAATCCAACTCAATTTTTCACTTAAATTCTCTCAATATGTTTCGCGTAGATTGGCCAATCCTAAAAAACTTTCTGGGATAGTACCCGCTATTCGAGATCACGGGGTTATCCATGAAGAAGGTTCTTTCTACAGTTTTGGCATTTGCTGCGCTCGGCATCTTTGCGGACATGGCGCATGCAGGCTATCTCGCGGCAAATGCAGATGGCTCCGGGGCAAGCTCCATCATGCGGGTTTACGGCTTATCCCGCGCACCGGTCGGCTATGTGAAATTCTGTGCGATCAATCCGGCGGAATGCAAGCGTTCGGACCAAACCCGGCGCCGCCTCCACCTCACACCGTCACGCTGGCGGGATCTCGAGGAAGTCAATCACATCGTCAACCGCACCGTCGAGCCGGTAACCGATAAAGAGCTTTATGGCGAGGTCGAGCGCTGGTCGTTTCCGAAACGTTATGGAGATTGCGAGGATTATGTGCTCCTCAAGCGAAAATTGCTGGCTGAACGCGGCTGGCCGATGAGTGCGCTTCTTATCACCGTCGTTCGAGACGAGCGCGGTGACGGACATGCCGTCCTCACGGTGCGCACCGCCGAGGGCGACTTTCTACTCGACAACAAGCGCGAAGACGTACTCGTCTGGCACCAATTGCCTTATTCCTTCGTCAAGCGGCAATCCTATCTCAATCCGAGCTATTGGGTGTCACTTGAGCCGAAACGAACCAGCGATCGATTGGACCAGACAGGAATGGAATAAGTACAAGACAGCATGCAGAGTTACGGTCCGGATATCCCCTCACCCTGCCATCCCCGACCATATCCGGGCCAAAACTGGAACCGGCCTCTTCATTGAGCGCCGGTTCTTTTTTTTGCTGCAGGGGCTTTTAGGCAGGTAAGGGCGCTTTAAGAATTCGAGGGTGTTGCAACCTTCAGGCAGGTTTGAGGCCTGTGATATAGCGCCGCCAGTTCTCGACATAATTGCTTGCAGAGGTTTTCAGCCTTGCAACCTCGTCATCATTCAACTCGCGGACGACACGCCCCGGAGCGCCTACGACCAGGGAACGGGGCGGAATTTCCTTGCCTTCGGGTATCAGGGCATGAGCACCGATGATGGAGTTTTTACCGATACGGGCTCCATTGAGCAATGTCGCACCGATGCCGATCAGGCAGTTTTCCTCGACAATGGCGCCGTGGATCATCGCCATATGACCAACCGTGCAGCCGGGGCCTATGGTCAGCGGAAAACCGGGGTCGGTATGCAGGACGGATCCGTCCTGAATATTACTGCCCTCGCCGACATGGATGAGTTCATTATCGCCGCGCAGAACAGCGCCGAACCAGACGCTGGCATTACGGTCGAGCCGCACCCTGCCGAGCACCACGGCATTGGGGGCAATCCAGTATTGTCCCTGTTCGGGTGTTTCCACTTTTTCGGAACCGAGGGCGTATACAGTCATGACGCGGGATCACCTCGTTGGTGTGCTCAAATCTCCTGGAGATCGAAATCCAAAATCGACATTTCAAAATGATAGGACGGTTTGCCACCCGTATTTTCGCGATAGAGAACCGCGATAAACTCGTCGCCGATATAGACCTCGTCGGAATCTTTCTTCTGAGGCCGCTGGCGCACCTCAATGGTTTCCATGTTGAAACGCTTGTTCAGATAGCTCTGCAATTGCCCGGCATCGCCAGACGGCGCATCGAAATTCATTTCGAAATAATAGGATAATTCACCCTCGTCTTCGTCCCGGAGCAACTCGGCGATCATCTCGTCGCCAATATAAACCTCGGCCGTGTCATTGATCCTGGGCGTCTGGCGCACCTCGATGGCGTCCATATTGAATCGCTTCTTGAGAAAGCGTTCGAGCTGGCTCACTTCTTCAGGTTTCACAGGTCTCTCCCCGCCTTCGTTCAGATTAGGTGCCTCATGTAGCGCGAGATCGCTATCGGGCCAAGATTTATTCTCAGGCTGTCGCCTTTTCATGCTCGTTTTCACTGGCTCCAACATAATAGGGCTTCCACAGGGTAATGGTCACCGGAACCAGTATGTTGAGTATGAACGCTGTTGCCATCAATGTGTAGAACGCCTCGGTATTGAGGATCGGATTTTGTACATAGGCGATATTTATGACCACGAAGGCCAGTTCGGCACGACCGAGCATGCCAAATCCAATGAGCACGCTCCCCGGCCAATCCATGCCGCCCGTATAGCGGGCCGCTAGCGCCGCGGCCGTAACCTGCGCAACGACAATGCTTGTCACCATGAGTGTGATATGGGGAATAACACTAACCATTATCTGCAAATCGAACAGGATTTTTGTCCCAAGCTCGATAAAGAACACAGGGCCGATCCAAGAGAAGGCAACGTTGTCGATAATGCGTTTTGTGTCTTCAAACGATCCGGCTTCGTTTTTGCGCTTGAAATATTCCTCCTTGAGGATCAGCCCGGCCATGAAGGCGCCGATCGCTGGATGGAATCCGAACGCATGGGCCAGCAGGGCGACGACGAGTGCGAGCAATAGAACAGTCAGGGTGGAGTGCTCGCCATAGGAGATCAGGTGGCTGATGCCGTAGGTCCGGGCAAACGGAATGTGTCGCAGCCAGCCCCGCACGTCATGGGGAAAGATCCAGGCGCCGAGTGACGAAACGACGAGAAAAAAGGCGATGGCCTTGAAGACGATAAAGGCGATGGCGGCAATATCGGTCGTCCCCTGACCGGTCGCTATGGGCACCAGAATGGCGACGAGCGCCAGTGAGGAAATGCTGTCGATCACTGCCGAGGCCATGATGCGTGTCGCGGCGGGGCAAAGCTGCAAGCCGACACTTTTCAGCGAGATCATGGTCAGCGAAACGGCCGTGGCCGTCATGGTCAAACCAGACATCAGGGAGATGTTCGGATCGTTCCAGAAATAATCGGCGACAAAAAATGCCGCGAGAAAGGGCGCCAGGGCACCGAAAAATGCAATGCCCCAACTCTTTTTCATGCTGCCGATGAAGTTGTCCGTGTTTTCCTCAAAACCCAGGGCGAACATGATCACGATAATGCCCAGAGTAGCCAGGCCCGAGATGAATTCGCCGCTCGTCGTCGGCAACAGTCCGGTATTGACCATGAGGGAGCCCAAGGCGAGGAACCACAATGCCGGCGTCAGCTTTGTCGCGCGGGCCAGAATATTGGCGATGAACACCGCGAACCAGATAAGTGCCAGATGACCCAGTGCTTCCATAATGCCCAGTTCCAATTGTCCCGTTTGCCGATGCGGCATACTGGGGGAATGGCATGACCTTGGCAAGATATCCAGTGCGCATTTGCCCCGATTCCACACAGGCCAGAAATTGCAGCCAATGACGGGGGTGTGACGAGAGGCCCATTGTATTTGTGCTCCGCTTGGGATAGCCCCATAGAAAAAATAACGGAGCAGGCGATGCACGCCAGTTGGGTTGCAGTTTTTCCATTTTTAAATTGGTTGCCGAAAATCAGCAGGGAGAGCGTACGCGCCGACCTTATTGCCGGTTTTACAGGGGCAGTGATCGTGCTGCCGCAAGGGGTGGCGTTTGCGATCATTGCCGGATTGCCACCGGAATACGGTCTTTATACATCCATGGTCACGCCGGTCGTCGCGGCCCTGTTTGGTTCCTCGCTGCATCTCATCTCAGGGCCCACAACCGCCATTTCCATCGTTGTTTTTTCCGCCATCAGCCATCATGCGTCCCCTGGAACGCCCGAGTTCATTTCGCTCACCCTGACCATCACCCTGCTTGCGGGAATTTACCAGCTCGCGTTCGGCCTGGCCCGTTTGGGCGTTCTCGTCAATTTTGTCTCCCATACGGTGGTGATCGGATTCACCGCGGGCGCGGCCATTTTGATTGCGACCTCGCAGATGAAAAACGTTCTCGGCATCGCCGTGCCCAGAGGCGACAGTTTCCTGCACACATGGGTGGTTGTCTGGGATAGTCTCGGCAGTCTGAACCAGTATGCCCTGATCGTCGCGCTCGCCACCATCGCCGTTGCCATCATTTCAAAGAGGCTGCTTCCCTCTTTGCCTAACCTCCTCATTGCGCTGATATCGGGCGGCATTGTTTCCTTCGCGCTGTCGGGCGGTGCGCATGGCGTAACGATGGTCGGCAAGATACCAGCGCAACTGCCCCCCTTTGGGCTGCCTGATTTGTCCTTTTCGTCGATCAAGCTCTTGGCCTCCGAAGCCTTCGCCGTGGCCCTGCTCGGATTGATCGAAGCAGTCTCGATCAGCAGATCGATCGCATCAAAGTCCCATCAGCGCATTGATGGCAACCAGGAGTTCATCGGACAAGGCCTGTCCAACATCGTCGGCAGCTTTTTTTCAAGTTATGCGGGCTCGGGTTCGTTCACGCGATCCGGCGTCAATTATTCAGCCGGCGCGGTGACACCGCTCTCGGCTATTTTTTCGGCCCTCTTTCTTGTGCTGATCGTTTTCGCCGTTGCGCCTTTGTCGGCTCATCTGCCGATCGCGGCCATGGGCGGCGTCATTCTCGTCGTCGCCTATAATCTGATCGACCTGCCGCAGATCAAACATGTACTCGAATCCAGCAAGGCGGAAACGGCTATTCTGCTCACCACCTTTTTTGCAACATTGTTTCTCGAGCTGGAATTCGCGATCTATATGGGTGTATTGCTGTCGTTGATTATATTCCTGGCGCGCACGTCCACGCCTGAAATAATCACCCTGGCGCCAGATGTCGATGTCACCCACAACAACAAGAAGACGCTTGTCGATGTTACTTCAAAGCCAGCCAGGCAATGCCCGCATTTGCGCATAATCCGCATTGACATGTCGATCTATTTCGGCTCGCTCAATCATATTCAGGACCGGCTTTACCAGATCGCGGAAAAGGGCGGGATTTATCATATTCTGATTATCGGTTCCGGCATCAATTTCATCGACCTGAACGGCGTGGAAATGCTCGAACAGGAAGCGCACAGGCTGGAAGAAAAAGGAGGCGGTCTTTATTTTGCCGGCCTGAAGCCCTCGGTCTATCAATCGATCAGCCGAACGCATATTTTCCAGATCATCGGCAATAATCATTTTTTCGACAATAAGAGCGACGCAATTCACACGCTGCAACGGCTCATCCGCATGCAGGGGCGGTGCGAAAATTGCCCGGCACGCGTATTCGATGAATGCAAGGAGGATGACGGGGCCGCTTGATTTCTCAACCCTGCCCTCATCCTCACTCCTGATCGGTTTCCTCGTCGCATCCAAGCATCTGGTTCATGGCGCGCGCCGGCTCGGCGCAACCAGCGGGACCAATAACTTTTGCCGGTACGCCCGCCACCGTCGTGTCGTGCGGCACGTCTTCGAGAACTACGCTGCCCGCGGCCACGCGAGCGCAGCAGCCGACCTTTATGTTGCCGAGGATCTTGGCGCCCGCGCCGAGCATCACATTGGCGCCGATCTTGGGATGGCGGTCGCCCTTCTCGTTGCCGGTGCCGCCGATGGTCACGCCATGCAGGATCGAGCTGTTGTCGCCGATGGTCGACGTCTCGCCGATGACCAGACCTGTTCCATGGTCGATCATGATGCCCTGGCCGATTGTCGCCGCCGGGTGAATGTCGATGCCGAATATGCGCGATGACTGGCTTTGCAGATGAAGGGCGAAATCCTTGCGGCCCCTCTTCCAGAGTTCGTGGGCAAAGCGATGGGTCTGGAGCGCCTGAAAGCCCTTGAAATAGAGAAGCGGCTCGATATGCCGGTAACAGGCCGGATCGCGGGTATAGACCGCGGAAAGATCGGCCCGGAATATGGACGCCAGTTCAGGAACGGCTTGAAGCACATCTTCAAATGTCTGGAGGATAAGGGCCTGATCCACATCGGAATCCTTGAGCCTCTGGGACAGGCGATAACTGACGGCATCTTCGAGCCGGTCATGGCTTAATACGATGGCGTAGATGAACCCGGCAAGGGCGGGCTCGTCATGGGCTGCCTGTTCGGCCTCCGCGCGCAATGACGACCAGATTGGGTCAACGCTTTTCAAGACCGGCTTTGACGTCTTGGGAGATTGCGATGCCATATGACACTCCTCATAATCCCTGATCAGGAAATTGAACGAACCCACGCCCTATATTCAGGTGCAATGCATATATTACACCATATAGCTCAATCCTTCAGATAAGTACGGCGTGTCTCCGCGTCAATGTTCTTGTGACTGAAAAGGGCCCGATCACACGCATTGACATGGCGGTGCTCGGTCCCGTTTGAGCGCCAATATGCTTTATATCCTTCATGGCCGGCGTTTGAGAAAATCAAGGACGCCCGCCTTGTAGACCGGATCACCGACGGCCTTCATGTGGTCCCGGCCCTCGATCTCGAGCGCCTCGGCACCCGGTATGATTTCGGCCAGTTGTGTGGCGGAACCGCCGATGACATCCTCCGACCCGACCGCCACGAGTATCGGCGTCTCGATGGTCTTGAAATCTTCAATGGCAATGACCTCGCTTGCGGCGCGGTAGCAATAGGCCAGCGCCTTGAGATCGCTGCCGGTGGATTCGGCGAATTGCCGAAATGTCCGGGCGGTGCGATTGACCACATCATCAATGCTGCCCTGCTCCAGAGCCTTCGCGATGGGATGGCGCCCGGCGATGGCACGCGCCATGTTGATGCCGTAGCCGCCAAATATCGCGCTGCGCACCATATGCGGATGGTTCATGAGGAGAAAGGCCGTGATCCGCGCGCCCATGGAATAGCCCATGATGTCTGCACGCGGGATATCGAGATGCTCGAGCAGACGACGGGCGTCTTCCGCCATCAGAGGAGCGCCGTAATATTTCTCGTCATAGAGCTTTTCGCTCATCCCATGACCGCGATTGTCATAAGCGATGACGCGACAGCCGGCCCTTTTCAGAGTCCGCACCCAGCCGGTGTCGATCCAGTTGACGGTCATATTGGACGCGAAGCCGTGAATCAGCAGGATGGGATCACCCTCACCCTCGTCGATATAGGCGATATCAATCCCGTCTGACGAGAAGTGATGCATATTTTCCCTCTTAGAATCGCGCTTTCCTGGAATACTAAATAACAGGTTTTCGGCCAATAGGTGTTTATGTGTGTTTGGCTATGTGATAGAGCCGTCCATACAGTCAATTGCGTAAGCAGCAGCCAAGAGGAACGGATAATGGCCGAAAATATAGTGCCTCATTTCTGCAATGACATCGGCGTCGAGAAAATCTATATCGGCGTCAAGGAATTTCAATGCATGGGCGCGCGGCCGCCTTTCGACCATCCGCATATATTTATCGATATGGGCGCTGAAACCCAGGCCATCTGTCCTTATTGCTCGACGCTTTATGTGTACGACTCGAATTTGGGTGCGGTGGATACGGACCCGCCCACTTGTCACTACGATCCGACCGCAGAAGCGGCCGCCTGATCGGTTTCGGAAACAGACAACCAGGTCGAAACGGAGGCGAATGGCGGACCGTCCTGAAATAGTAATCGTCGGCGGAGGAATCGGCGGCCTCACATTGTCGCTCGCGCTCGCGCGCCATGGGCTGGCATCCATCATCCTTGAACAAAGAGCCGAATTTTCAGAACTCGGCGCCGGCATTCAGCTCGGCCCGAATGCCGTGCGCATTCTGTCCAATCTGGGGATAGCGGACGAACTCCGGTCTCAGGCGTTCATTCCAGAGCGGATCACGATCGGGCAGGGCCGCAGCGGCAGACGCCTGACAACTCTTCCACTGAAATCCTATATGGAAGAGCGCTTCGGCTCACCTTATGTGACCATGCGCCGGGTGGATCTTCAGAGGATGCTTCTCACACATGCGCACGAAAACGATCTGATTACGATCAGGACGGGTTTCAGGCTGGACAGGACTTCGACCACGGAGAGGCATGTGGTCGCAATCAACCATAGTGACGAAGAGGTCTCGGGCACTGTCCTGGTCGGCGCCGACGGGATCTGGTCGCGCATGCGACAAGTGATGTTTCCCGCAACCAATCTTCGGTTCTCTGGGAAAACAGCATGGCGCGCTCTCATTCCAATGGAGGAAATTCCCGAAATCACCGATATGAACGGCATCGGACTCTGGCTCGGCGCGAATGGGCATCTGGTTCATTATCCGGTGCGATCCGACGCCGGCCCCGATCATAATCTGCTTAATGTCGTTGCCATAATACGCGATCCATCGGAGGACAATCGCTGGAGCCAACCCGCGGACATACGGGAACTGATCCCGCATTTCAACGGCTGGTCACCGACGCCGCGGATTTTGATCGACAAGGTCACGGACTGGCATAAATGGTCTCTCTTTGACAGCGCTCCCCTCAAGCAGTGGCAACGGGGCCGGATGTGCCTTCTCGGCGATGCCGCTCATCCGATGCTCCCCTTCCTGGCGCAGGGCGGCGCCATGGCGATCGAAGATGCCGCCTCTTTGGCCGAATGCATTCAGGCGGATGCGGACAATATCGAACTGGCCTTGAAAACTTACGAGGCGCAGCGCAGCCCGCGCGCCAACCGCGTACAGGCCGCCTCGCGCAGAAACGGGCGCATTTACCACATGAAACGGCCGATGAGCCGCTTGCGCGATCTGGTTATCAGCACGACATCGCCCAAGCGCCTGCTCAAGCGTTATGACTGGCTTTATGGATTTAGCGAGAGCGGCGGCTGAGGCGGCGCCGATCGCGGAGACCCGGCCGCGTTTGACTGCCCGGAATTTCCCGGAGATTGGGTAACTGCCGGCGGCGCGTCCAGAACGACCGTGCCGCCAATGGGGACGCCTTGCGGTATCGGAGCTATGGTTGTCGCATTGCCCGGATAGCCGCGCCCTGTAAATTGCAGAAGAACCGTTTGCATGGGCAGACCGGCGACGCCGCCCGTATTGACCACGAGATTGCGCCAGCCCTGACTTTCACCGGAGGCAATTCTGATCGGCAGCTTCACCCGCCTGATGGTCGAGACGGCGCGGTAGCCATATTGGCCGCTGCGGAAGACGGTCAATGTGCAACCTGTTTTCGCACACCATTTTTCGCCGGTCAGATAGACGAGCGCCTCGGCCTGGCCGTCGCCATTAAGGTCGACCCCGACTTTCCTGTAGGGGCTCGGATCGGCCTTCTTGTTGATGCGGTAGCGCTCGACGGCTTTTGCGATGGAGCTGGGGTTCAGCGCCACCGTCTGAACGGCTCCTTCTCCGGAGCCAAACGATTTGACGAGGCTCACGGGTTTCGGGCCGCTATAACCGTTCCCGTCCGCAGATCCATTTCCCGTGGATGTGCTGCCGCAGCCGGCGAGAAGTGCCGTCGCGCACAGGACAACAACCGGCGCACGGCCGCGCGCACGACCTGTCGTGGCTGAGCCCGGCGCAGGCACCAGGCCCGGGACCCGTGCCTTTTGCGTTTCCGGTCCCGGGACTTTATCCGATCCGGAAACCGGTCCTGCGTAAATGTCGAATCGTTCCATGGTGGGCAATACTCTAACAGAAAACTTGTCGCCAATGGGACGAAAGAGCTCTCTAGTAGCGACTGGCGCGTTTTTGCGGTCAATTCAGGCCGATTGCCACGTCTGGTGGCAACACGGCAGTATTCAACATCGTTAAATTTTACGGAATTAAACCAATTTTTCATATGCGCCAGCTAAACTGACGCTCTATTTATTAATTTATTTAACATGGCAACGAAAATTTCCAGGACCCGAAATGAGACCAGTCGATAATGGGGGCTCAAAACTACCGGATCATGTCCGGGCACGCATTCTGGGTGAACAGGGCGTCGCACAGTCAACGGATGCCGCCGGTACAGTAGCGCAGGCTATGCATCCAACAGCTGCGTCAGCAGAAAAACCAATACCCGACCGGACGCAAACGAAAAGCCCGCCAACTGCGGACCTTTCCGTTCTGCATGCCGCTCTTGGTTTGCTGAGCGAAGAGCATATGCAGCTCGTTCTGACAGGGCTGCCCGCTCATCAGCTCGCCAGCGCTCTGGAGCAGGTGTTGAGGCCGGACGCGATCGAACCCGCTGAGCCGTCTTCCACCGGGACCGAGGCCGATGGCGCGCGTGAAAGAGGCGCCGAGCGCACCAAGACGCTGCGCGCGGCAAAAATAATTTATAACGACAATATGAGCGTGACGGATTGCGAAATTCGCAATATGTCCGATACGGGTTGCTGCATCTCTGTTGAATCGGTTTTTGGTATCCCTAACTTGTTCACGCTGAATATCCTCAATGGTAAAAGCAGACGTGAATGCGAAGTTGTCTGGCGCAAGCAAAAGACGCTCGGTCTTAAATTTCTGGACTGATGCTCCCTCCCCGACCGGAACCGGTCATCGGGCATACGTACACTATCCGAAATAGCGCCAGTTATTGTTCAGCGCATCGACAATATTTTGCGGCGGTGCCGCGAAGGGCTCGAGATTGACGCGAACGACATTATCGCGCCCCATCGACCAGGGCAGCTTCATCAACAGACGATAATATGGAAGTGCGCGCCAATCCGCCACGAGCGCCTTTGGCAGGGGACGGGCAAGCTTGATATTCAGCTCATTGACCTCGATCGTCCGCACGAAATATACGCTCAGGGTGATATTGGTGATTGCGCGCCACGGTATTATGCCGAGCCCTTCAATGAAGATGCCGTGTTCACCGGCGCCAAGCCGGACCTTGCCGCTTTCGATCAGAGGAAAGAAGTAATAGCCGGTAGCGCCGAAAAACAGCACCGGGACCAGCAGGAGTTCGCTATTGCTAAATATCCAGACCGCGATGAATGCCGCGCACAGGGCCAGCGAGACATAGACGCGGAACTCGCCTTTACCCTTGGCATAGCCTATCCGGTAACCGCTCATTGACTGGGGGACCGATTGCGCTGAGGTCATGGTGTCAAATATCTCTAATCCGTTTGATGGTCGCCATCCACCGGAGCGAGGCGTTGCCGGTCAACCGCCGACGTGTCAGTCGCGTCCATCGGCTGGTGCGGACGGCGGGACTCGAACCCGCATGGGCTTTCGCCCGAGGGATTTTAAGTCCCTTGTGTATACCAATTCCACCACGTCCGCATGAAGGTTCAATTCGCCTAGCCGATCATGTTGGGCTTGGCAAGTTTGAGACCCGAATTTTCTCATGACGGGTACCGGTTTTTTGTGGCCCATCTTCGTCCCCGGACCCCACCACACGCCGCCTCACGACGCCTCACAGAGCCTCACGACTGCTCACGGAAAAACGATTGGTTATTGAAGTCTGCGCTTCCTAGATTCTCTTTAGGCAGTTCATGCAATGAAGCCAATGGAGGTGAGGCATGACATTATCGAATGTGAAACCGTCCGGCATGGTTCAGGCTCATCGGGCGACATATAATTTCAAATGGCTGATGGCCGGAATAATGCTGGCCGTGACGGCCGTGCTGACCGTGCCGGACAGCGCCGCAGCACGGCTCGCCGGCGACTATGAAGATTCACACCAGTTCATCGACAGCGATTTTGGCGACGGCACGGGGCCAACTTCGCTCCGTTACCATCGCGGCAGAAATTCCGGGCATGGACCGGGCCGGGCATGGGAGAATGCTTTTTGCGGAAACGTCAATGCCGAGCCCGGGAAGATGCCCGATTTTCGGGATTGCATCGAGCAATATAGCGATGCGTTGCGCTTCCATTAACCATTGCGTGGTCATATGAACAACCATATCAATAATGCAACACCCGCTCCCCGATTGTGTGCAGATGGCTTGGAACAGGCGGTTATTCGGCAATTATCTGTTATAGTGAAATCAAATCAGCAACATGGGTTGCGCCCTTATTTGAAGGACCGGACAATGGCAGAAATTATTTCATCGAACGCCTTTTTCAGAGGCGCCAGCATCTTCGTTCTGGCCGTTTTTGCGGCGCTATCGGGCATGACGCCGGCGACGGCGCGGGATGACGGATATGAAATGATTACGGTACAAAGTCAGGAGGATTTCAGGACGGTCACAGTTCCGGTGCGTGCCGGCCGCAATGGCTATGAGGTCCGCATCCCGGGCGGGACTTGGCTCGAATGTGAATATAGCTGCGCCTATACGGTGCAGAATGAATATCTCGATGAATTCACCTGCGGCACCGTTTTCGGCGAGGGTGGCTGTTCGCCGGGTCTGGTGGGGGATCTTCTGGGCCGTTTCAGGTAGATTAAGCGCCTTAAGTTGCACAATTCGACAATAAGCGTTAAATATTTCCACCATACATAAAGTAATAAATGATGGGTGGGCTGATGTTAATGCTGCGTGGATTGTTCCTGGCAATTACTCTTGTTCTATTGTCGGGCTGTGCGACGATTACCAAAGGAACAAGCCAGGTCATTTCACTCGATACACCTGGCGCCCCAGGCGCGGAATGTGTTCTTACCTCCTCCTCAATAGGGACTAAGAAAGTCACCACCCCGGCAAATCTCAGCCTGCCGAAAGGATCCGACAATATTACCGTGCGATGCGAGAAAAGATGCTTTCAGCCGGGTATAGGTGTCATTTCATCCAATGTCGAAGGTATGACGGCCGGTAATGTCATCCTCGGAGGTGTCATTGGGTTGGGTGTCGATGCCGCAACCGGCGCCATGAACAAATACAATACCAACAATCAGGTCCTAATGACGCGTGTGCCGGGCTGCCGCGCATAAAGCGCGCCCGCCGGGCGATATGGCGTCATTGGCATGGAGGATGCGGCGTTTTCGACAAAACTCTGACGGCTGACATTCGAGTTGTATAGCCTGTCCAATTCCTCCCTTTTGCCCTTGCCAGGCGGTTTGGCGCACCCCAGATATTGTCTTCAGGCATGCACATTGCCGGAGAACATTGCCGGAGAAATGAAAGGACGATACCATGACCACCTCACTCTGGATCGCAAAACTGGCGGGCCCCATTCTTTTGGTCGCCAGTTTCGGCATGCTCGTCAACCGCAAGGCCTATATCGCGATGGCCAGGGAGTTCGTGGCAAGCCCGGCGCTCATCTATCTCGCCGGCATTCTCGTATTGACGGCCGGACTGGCCATCACAATCAGCCATAATGTCTGGGTCATGGGCTGGCCCGTTATCGTCACGATCTTTGGCTGGCTGGCCGTAGTCGGCGGTTTTTTCAGAATGGCATTTCCCGATGTGGCCGCGCGCCTGGGTACCTCCATGATCGAGAAGCATAGCGGTCTTCTGCCTGTGTCAACGCTGGTTGTCGCTCTGTTGGGCGCAGTTTTGACCTGGTATGGTTATATGGTCTAGATTACTGGACAACTGCCCCCCGGCAATCATCACAGCAAATCAACAATATGACCGGGGCTTCTTCAATTTGACCGGAGTCACACACTCAAAATGAACATTCACGACAAGAGCGCCGCCGTCCCGCATGTCACGACGGGCGCTCTGCCCAAGAGCGTCAAGGTTTTCTCATCGCCCGAAGGTGCTGACGACATTCGGGTTCCCTTCCGCGAAATCGCATTGACGGAAGGATCGGGCGAACCGCCGTTCCGGGTCTACGACACGTCCGGCGCCTATACGGATGCAGACGCGCAAATCGATGTGGAGAACGGCCTGGATCCGATCCGCGATGACTGGCGGAACAATCGCGCCGCTGATGGAAACGCCGAATTTGACAACACGGAAGATTACGAGGGCCGGACCATCCGCCCGGAAGACAACGGCAATGTGAGCGCGAGCCATCTTGCGCGCGCCTTTCCGAATATGCGCCAACCGAAACGCGGGCTCGACGGCCGTGCCGTGACCCAGCTCGAATTTGCCCGCAAGGGCATCATCACGCCGGAAATGAGGTTCGTGGCGCACCGGGAGAATCTCGGCCGGGCCGCGACGCTTGAAAATGCAGCCCAGGCGCTGAGCGACGGCGAGAGTTTCGGCGCGTCGATCCCGGAACATATCACACCGGAATTCGTCCGCGACGAGATCGCCCGGGGGCGCGCGATCATTCCCGCCAATATCAACCATCCCGAGTTGGAACCGGTTATCATCGGCCGGAACTTCCTCACCAAGGTCAATGCCAATATCGGCAATTCGGCCATCAGCTCAAGCGTCGAGGAAGAGGTCGAGAAGATGGTCTGGGCGATCCGCTGGGGTGCGGATACGGTCATGGATCTCTCGACGGGGCGCAATATTCACAACACCCGCGAATGGATCCTGCGCAACAGCCCCGTTCCCATCGGCACCGTGCCGATTTATCAGGCGCTGGAAAAGGTCGACGGCGACCCGGTCAAACTCAATTGGGAGGTGTACCGCGATACGCTGATCGAGCAATGCGAGCAGGGCGTCGATTATTTCACCATTCATGCGGGCGTGCGCCTCGGCTATATCCACCTCACCGCCGACCGGGTGACGGGCATTGTCTCGCGCGGCGGATCGATCATGGCCAAATGGTGCCTGGCGCATCATCGCGAAAGCTTCCTTTATGAACGCTTTGACGAGATTTGCGACATCATGCGCCAATATGACGTGTCCTTCTCCCTGGGCGACGGCCTGCGTCCGGGCTCGATTGCGGACGCCAATGACGCGGCGCAGTTCGCCGAGCTCGAAACCCTCGGCGAACTCACGAAAATCGCCTGGGACAAGGGTTGTCAGGTGATGATCGAAGGCCCCGGCCATGTGCCCATGCAGAAGATCAAGGTCAATGTCGAAAAGCAGCTTGAGACCTGCGGCGAGGCGCCATTTTATACGCTCGGCCCGCTGACAACCGATATTGCGCCCGGCTACGATCACATCACTTCGGGTATCGGAGCCGCCATGATCGGCTGGTTCGGTACGTCCATGCTATGCTACGTGACGCCCAAGGAGCATCTCGGCCTGCCCAATCGCGACGATGTCAAGGTCGGGGTCATCACCTACAAGATATCCGCACATGCAGCCGATCTCGCCAAGGGACACCCGGCGGCGCAATTGCGCGATGACGCGGTGTCGCGCGCGCGTTTCGATTTCCGCTGGGAGGATCAGTTCAACCTGTCGCTCGACCCGGACACGGCGCGGAGCTACCATGACGAAACCCTGCCAAAGGACAGTCACAAGGTGGCGCATTTCTGCTCCATGTGCGGGCCGAAATTCTGTTCCATGAAAATCACCCAGGATGTGCGCGATTACGCGGCAAAACTGAACGACAAGGAACAGGGCATGGCGGAGATGTCGGAGAAGTTCAAGGAAATGGGCGCGGAGGTCTATGTGGACGCGGACAAGGCGGAGAGTTGAGCTCTCCGCTTGCGGTTGACCGCCCGATTTACCCTGCCGTCATTTTTTCATAACACCACTGGAGCCGACACATTCCTGGCTTATAATGATCTTGTGGTTGAGATTACTTCCGATTTGTCTTTTCAGGAGGAAGGATCATGAGAAAAATTGCAGTTATTGGACTTGCCACGGCGCTGATCGCGACACTTGCCGCCAGCGGCGCGGTTTTATCCAGCGGCGGCGACAGCCGAAGCGACGGTGCAACCGTTCAATCGGATGTCAAAATCGCCGAGCGCGACTTGAATAACATCAGCGATGCGCTCATGCGTCGCGGTTATTACGATATCGAGATCGTTGAAGCCATGCCGCCCTATTTCGAGGTCGAGGCGTGCCGGAACGACCGCCTGTTCGCAATGACCGTCGATAAACAGGGCAATATCAAACAGTCCGAAGATGTTGCGCGCTGTACGGACTCCGGCATCGCAGGCGCTCCCGGACCGCGGCAAGAGGACGGGCGTGACAATGTCATTGTCGACGCTCCCGGCGCCAAGGTTTCTACCGGAGACAAGGGCACCCATGTCAAGACACCCTTTGCCGACGTGAAAGTCGACAAGGACGGCGGCGTGCATATCCGCGCGCCCTTCGTCGATCTGAAAGTGCCCAGGAAAGCCCCTTGATGCCGAGAGGCCTTATTCCCGCCAATCCGTCCAGCGCGGATCATCATCGCGGAAGAGGCCCTTTACGTCGTTCCAGAAGCGGCGGCCCCAGCCCGGTGGCTCGGAGGGATGGGGTTCGCTTTTACGCGCGCCCGCGCCCACCCTTGCACGATAGGCATTTTTTATCTGACTGCCGCGATGGGCCAGCCGCTCGCGCAGGCTCTCTATCCTGTGGTTGCCTCTCCAGCCGGTCCTACTGCCTGAGCGGGCGCTTCGGCGCCGGCGGACCTGGTTGCCGGAATAAGCGCCGGCGGCATCGTTCTCATAAAACATCTGCGCCGGATGCTCTTGCTCGCCCGAGCCCGCGGCGTCTTCATCCCCTCTTGTCGCAAAACGCCGGGCCACCCTTTGGGTGTTGTCTTCCGCTTCAATGACGAGGCGCTTTTTACCTGCTTCACCGGGCTGAGGCGCACCGGCCGTGAAGAAGGATTTTTTAGCGGTAGCGGGAGCGTTTTGGGATGGAGACCGTTTCGGCGTGGTCCCGGCCCGTGCAGGACGGTCCTTCACGCCCGATGCCCGGTGCTTGAATGCATGGACCGCCTTGAGGTTTTGCCCGGCCGTCTTCTCAAGACCGCCAATATGCGATGAAATGTCGTCGAGCTTGTTTCCGATCACACTCATGTCGCCGATGTGATCCAGGCGGACGCGATTGATTTCCTGTCCCTGCTGGTCGATTGTCTTGGCGAGTTTTTCCAGAAATTCGCGGATTGAGTTCAACTCGCCCTGGGTGTCATCATGCTCATGTTTGAGGCGCGTCTCGAGCCTATGCAGCATCGTGCCCTGCTCGTCTACGCCCTTGCCGAGCGTCGAATGAAAACCAAGAATCTCGTTCTGGCGCGTATCGAATGCCGATTCCATGCTGACTAGACGCGCTTCCATGCTGTTTGCGAGCTTGTCATCATTTCTTCCCGCGCCCTTGGTCTCGACGAGATCCGCCAGTGCCCGGATTTCGTCCCTCAAACCGCTTTGCGGATCCGAGACGAGCGTTCCGACGTCATCCTTGAGCGTATCGAGCCGTTGTTCCAGATTGCGGCTGACGTCTGTAAATTCGCTATCGCGCTTTTCGACCGCATCGCGCAGCGCGATGAGATCGGCATGGAGCGCGCTCGACTGTTCATTGCCGCCTTGATCGCCGATCTTCGCGACCATCTCACGGAGTTCTTTCATTTCCGCATTGCTGCGTTCGATGTGGGCGCCGATCCGGTTTTCGAACGCGCTCATGATCTCTTCCACACCGGCATCTGACGGTGTCTGCATGCCCGCGCGCTGCCGGACCGCTTGTTCAATGGCTTCAAGACCCTGTTGAAGCAATTCATCGGAGCCGGCCGTGGCTCCCAGATTCATCGCAGACAAGCGTTGCGCGCGTTCGGGACGGGCGGACGTCCTGCGGGTGCTCCGTCTGCCGCGGCTATCGTCAAAACCGCCGAGGGTCTGCTCCTGATTGGACACAAGCCCCTCGTTTAAAAGCTGAACGGCCGGGACTGTTTCATCGAATGAACTGATTGCCTCGACCAGTTCCCATACGGATATTTCGGCTTCACCCTGCCTGCTCGCATTTGCGGCCGCCAGATGCAGAACCGTATTGAAGTCGTTGGAGGCATAGAGCTGCCGCTTTGGATCATGTTTTCCAACAGGTATGTCGCTGGCAATGACGGCAGCACTTTCGCGTCTTATATGGTCGACGTCATAGCCCATTTGTTCGAGAACCTCAGCGGCTTCGGGAACACGCGCAAGGGCATGAACGAGATGCTCCAGCATAACCTCCGGCGCGCCATGAACGCGGGCCACGGCATGGGCGTGGTCGCAGCAGGCGTCGACAATACTGTCCTCGACAAGCGCTGCGTGCTGCAATGAGCTGTCCTGGTCTTCGCGCTTGGACCTGAGATCGGTCACGGGTTTCGACCGGTCCCGGCCCGGGCGCTTTCCGGTATATCCAGAACTTCCCGATGACGTGTAACGACGACTGCTGCTCATGATATTCTCCGCAATCCTGTCTTGAAAAACGAGCTCATCCAGCCCTCATCACGCGGCTGGTCCTGAAACAACACGGGAGGGCATTCATCCGTCACCCGCTATTGTCCAGTTGAAGGTCCAGGCATAAAAGTCAAAACCTTCGAATCTGAGCCCAAACTACACCAAACATGGTTTCCCAATGGTTACGTTATGTCATTATAACAACAGATTGGGGGAATTGTGCCCACAACAAGCGATCGTAGCGTTTTTCGGTGCGGACCGGCATCTCAACGCCGATCATGATTAATCCGTGTTAACCATTTTCTGTGAACCACGGGTGGCGCGGCACGGTCGGGCGGACGATCAATCGATACGCTTTCTCCGATGCGCACGCCATAGGGTCCAAAGACGCCGCAAGCGCCGCTGCGGATTCTCCGCGGCCTCGGCATTCCGACCGCCGCGGCTGTCGTCGGCGCGTTCTTCGAGGTTGAGCCCGATGAGGCTCACGGGCAGGAATGCGGGGGAAATTCCGGCTGGCAGATCCTGCAATGCTCCGACGCATATTGTGCGGTGGGTTTCAGCGCAATTTTTCAAAATACCGCTGTCGAGCCGGATGTTTTTCGATGCGCCACAGGCAATCGCCGCAGAGGCTGCGGCCCGCTTCAGTCCAGCCCCCTGATCGCCGCCAAGAACCAGAACGGAGAGTTCATAAATGGGCGCCGCGCGCTCCTGCCACCCCTGCTCCCATTCGGCCAGCTCAAGCGGTTCGCTCATAGTTTCACGGGTGAATTTTTCATGGGCTCCAATCAGATCGTCGATCAGCATGCGGGGGAGATGGTGGTCTTTGATCGTCTGCATCAAGCTGTCGGCAACCGGATTGCCCGTACGGACGTTGAGGTCCTCCTCCATCGCCCCGAGAGCGTCACGCCACCATTGAAAACGTATGTCGGCCAGAGCCGGTTCGCTGGCGGAATGCGCTGCATGGCTGAGCTCGCAACCGAACGCGGCCAGCGCCATGAGGGCCGGCTTTTTTTCGCGCGGGGAGAGAAGGATCGATAGATAGCGGTCGAAATCGCGCCGGCGCACGATGGCCGCCAAATGGGATTGAATGTCATGGGGTTCAGGCACGGCCGTTCCCGATTCAACTAAAATAGATTCTGAGCACCGACCATTAGAAATACAACCGGGATCGCGAGGATCAGGTTTTTCCGCACGAAGTTGCGGACCTTGATGCGTGCAGCCGTCCTGGCCTCCATGTCGCCCGGCGACAGCCCAAGCATGATTTTCATGTTCGGCCATATCACCATGTGAACGAAGGCCCACATGATGATGGCCAGCCACATGCCCGCGCCCAGCATGACGTGTTTTGCGACCTCAAAACCCGACCAGGCGCCAATCGTCATGGTGTCCATGAAATAGCCGCTCATGGCGGCCAGCCCCAGGCCGGCGGCCACTGTGAGGGTCGACGAATGACGGACCCACCAGATGGTCGGCAAGGCGATGGAGCCGGCGATGACTTTCTTGCCCGCGTCGTCCTGGGCGTAATTTGCGGGCAGCATGATGAAGTTCACGAACCATGCCAGACCGACGAAAACGATGGCTGCGACGACATGGACCCAGCGAAGGACAAAGCGCAGGAATTCCGCATCTAGCGCACCGCCGAAGAAAATATGAATGGCGGCCAGAAGTACCGCCAAAACTGTTCCTGCCGTCAGTGATTTTGCCGGTGATGATAATAAGGCTTCCATAAATCATTTTCCTCTTTAACCAGGTGCGTTCCGGTGCTGGTTTAGACCATAAATTCCATGCTGTCGCGATCCTGTTCCACCGGTGAACAGCCTTTTGCCGGGGGCTGGCTCCGATTGGGCATCTCTGCTAACGTCCGGCGCGAGATACTGGGCCCCTGTTCCGTGGGCGGAAAAGGTGAATTCATGAACTTCATACGCGCATTTACGAGTTTTTCCGGCCGCATCGGTCGTCGCGGCTTCTGGGCCGGGATCATAACCATTTTTGTCCTCGGCTCTCTCGCCAAAGTATCGACGACGCCGGACATACTTTCAAGCGATCCGTTCAGCGCGCTCAGCAGAAACTGGAGAAATATGGGCGCAATGGACGTTCTGATATATCTGGCAATGCTCTACCCTGCAATGGCGCTCGTCACGCAGCGTCTGCACGACCGCAACAAGTCCGGATTATATGCCGCCCTCTTCTGGGGACCGGCCCTTGTTCAGGCCGCGAACGTATTTTTACCCGGAATTTCCGCCTATCTGAGCGACATCATGTGGGGATGGAACCTGCTTGCGGCATGGATCGGCGCGGTTGGCATCTGGTTCTTTGTGGAGCTCGGATTTTACGGCCCGCGCGAACCGAATAAATACGGTCCCGATCCGAGAAACGACTAGCGCGCCGGCGCCCCGGTCAATCGACGGCGATGAGCGCGGCCATGACGGCGCGTTTTTCTTCCAGCATCAGATTATATGTGCGGCAGGCTGCGCCGGTGTCCATGACCTCTAGACCGAGATCGGCACTGGCGAAGAGCGCCTCGATGACGGCGTCGGGGAAACACTGGTTTCTGCCGGTGCCGAGCAGGAGGAAATCGGCGCTCGCGGTCTCTCTGATCGGCAAATCGAAAGAACCGGGTGACAGATCCGGGGGCTCCGTGACATCCCAGGCATATATGCCGCTTGGCAGGACAAGCAGCGATCCGCGGTGGCTCAGTCCGGCAAAACGAAATCCGCCATTGCCATAGGCGTCGATGGGCACCTGCCCGGGATAATATGCGGCAGTGTCAGACATGGAATATGCCCTGTGTGAGCTTTGGCGTCAGGATGCGCTGGCGGTCGGGTCCTTGATTTTTGCACCGCCGACGCCGCTCCAGTCGCGTTTTACGCCGAGGAACAGGAGGGTGGGCGCGGCGATAAAAACCGATGAATAGGTGCCAACGACGACGCCCCATATCATGGCGAAGGTAAAACCCCGGATTACTTCCGTGCCAAAGACAAAAAGCGATGTCAGCGCGATCAATGTCGTTACCGAGGTGAGGATTGTGCGCGACAATGTTTCGTTGATCGAGATGTCGAGCAGTTCTTCCAGCGGCATCTTTTTGAATTTGCGCAAATTTTCACGGATGCGGTCATAGACGACAACGGTATCGTTCAGCGAATAGCCGACGATCGTAAGCAGGGCCGCGATAATCGACAGGTTGAACTCGAGCTTGAGCAGTGAAAATATGCCGATTGTGAGAATGATGTCATGGATCAGGGCCGCGACGGCGCCCAGTGAAAACTGCCATTCGAAGCGGAACCAGATGTAGAGCAAGACGCAGAATATGGCGAGTACGACCGCCAGCGTGCCGGATTCAATCAGCTCCTTCGACACGGTCGGGCCGACGACCTCGGTTCGCCGATAGGTTACGCCGTCGCCAAGGGCTGCACGTATTTTACCGACAACGGCCTGCTGGGCCTGCTCGCCGCCCGGTTGCTCTTCAACCCTGATGAGAACGTCCCTGGGGGTTCCAAATTGCTGTATCTGGACATCGCCAAGGCCGAGGCCACCAAGCTTGTTGCGAAGATCGCCGATATTTGCCAGGCCCTCGGTCTGAATTTCGATCAGTGAGCCGCCGCGAAAGTCGATGCCGTAATTGAGGCCCCGGACCATAAAGATCGCCAGAGACGCAATGATCGCCACACCGGAAAGCAAGAAACTCATCTTGCGAAAGCCGATGAACGGATATTTGGTGCCGTGGGGCAGAAAATCGTATCCTTTGAAAGTCATGTCTGATCTCCTAAATCGGCACTTCGATATCGGTGCGGCGTTTGCCCTTGAGCCACCAGGCGATCATGACGCGGGTCACGGTGAAAGCCGTGAAGACCGAGGTCAGTATGCCGATGGAAAGGGTGACGGCGAAACCGCGCACAGGACCCGATCCAAGCCAGAACAGGATGAAGGCCGCGATGAATGTGGTGATATTGGCATCGAGGATCGTGCCCAGCGCCCTCGTATAACCCGAGTCGATGGCGTTGATGCTCGATTTGCCGATGCGCAACTCCTCGCGTATGCGCTCGAAAATGAGCACATTAGCGTCGACGGCCATGCCGATGGTGAGCACGATGCCGGCGATACCCGGCAATGTCAGCGTCGCCTGGAGCAACGACAATGTACCGATGATCAGGCATAGATTGAGCACGAGCGCAGCGGTGGCAAAGATGCCGAATTGTCCATAAGCTATGAGAATGAAGACAATGACGGCGATGAGCCCGATAAGGGCGGCATAGGCGCCCGCCCGAACAGAATCCGCGCCGAGGCTGGCGCCGACCGTTCGTTCCTCGACGATCGTCAGCGTCGCCGGCAAGGCACCGGAACGAAGAAGTATCGACAGATTGTTGGCGCTCTCGACGGTGAAGCTACCGCTTATCTGTCCTGAACCGCCGAGAATGGCGTCGCGGATCACGGGAGCCGAAATAACCTTGTTGTCGAGGACGATGGCGAAGGGGCGGCCGATATTGGCCTGCGTGACCTTGCCGAAGCGCCGCGCGCCCGAGGTATTGAAACGGAACGTTACGACCGGCTCATTGGTCCGCTGGTCGAAAGAGGGCTGGGAGTCGACCAGATCCTCGCCGCTGACGATGGCGCGTTTCTTGAGGAGGTATTCCTGGCTGAAACCGTCACTTGAGGCGTAGATATCGTAACCGGGCGGTCGAACGGATTGCTTCGCATCGGTTGGCGTGACGGTGGGATGCACCAGATGAAACGACAGCTTAGCGGTGCGGCCGATGATGTCTTTCAATTTCTGAGGATCATCAAAGCCCGGCACCTGGACCAGAATCCGGTCCCTGCCCTGGCGTTGAATATTGGGCTCCGTCGTGCCCAGTTCATCGACCCGCCGCCTGATGGTCTCGATCGCAGCGCCCATGGCGGAATTGATACGCTCGGTGATGGCTGGTTCCGTGGGGCTGATCGTGATTGCATCGCTTTCGTCTTTGGAAACGCTCAGATCGGCACTGCCGGCTCCGGTGAAGACGGAACCCGGCAATTGCTGGATCATTTTTCGCAATTCCTTATAGGCGCGCTCGGTGTCTTCGGCCTTGCGTATGCGAACCAGGACACTCGATTGCGTCGAGCGCAGGCCGGTATAGCCGATGCGCTCCTTGCGCAGCCTCTGGCGGACATCGTCGCGGATTGCCTCGAGCGTTTCCTTCAAGATCTCGTCGATGCTCATTTTGAGGAGGAGATGCGATCCGCCCTGAAGGTCAAGCCCGAGATGAACACGCTTGTGCGGCACCCAGGTCGGCAGGTTTTCGAGGCTTTTCGTCGACATCAGATTGGGAGATGCGAATATCACGCCTGCCAGGCATGTCAGCGAGATCAGTATTATCTTCCATTGAGGGAAGTGGAGCATGATTGAACCTAAATTCTATTGTGTTGACCGTTCGCCGGTCGATGGATTCAGTTTTTCAGACATCTGCATCGGTTGGAAATCAAAACCGTACCGGAAGCGAGCCCCTGGGCGTGTCCGCACTCATGTGGCCACAACAATGTGTCCACACCGTTGTGGCGGCACGCGGGTGGGGTCTACTTTTTTTCCGCGGTTTTGGCGGGTTTAGGATCGCTGTTAACAGGCTGTCCCTTGGCCCGCACATCGGCCAATGTGCCACGCAATATCTTGACCCGGACATCCTTGGCGATCTCCACCTGCAATTCATGATCATCGACGACCTTGGTGACCTTACCCACCAGTCCGCCGCCCGTTATGACCGTGTCGCCGCGCCGGACATTGGCTATCATTTCCTCCATCTGCTTCCGCCTCTGGTTTTGCGGGCGAATGATCAGGAAATACATGATGGCGAAGATCAGAATGAACGGCACAAGCATGCCGAAAATGTCACCGCCCGGTGACGGCGAAGCTTGAGCATATGCAGGCGTAATAAACATTCATGGCTCCCGGTGTTTGGGGAAAATCGATTTATATGGCATTGCGTTGCGTTCGCCATGGGCGACCGCATGCGAATTGACGAATTGCCGCCGAATATAGTCGCAAGCGCGGGCATTGCAACAGGCATATGGGGTGAAGCGGGGGCTTTCACCCATGCAGCTCAAATAATTCCCGCGCAACCCAATGGAGCTATGCAGAAGAATTGCCGTGCCATATGATCATTTGACGGAATGCAAGGAACGAAAAGCCCGCACATGAAAGACCTGACAAAACGTGATGAAGAGCTGAAACGCATTGCCGATGCGCTGGAGCGGCTTGGCCGCCGGCTGGCGGGCGAGGCACGGTCTGAGCCCGATTTTAATGCGGCATCGGGTTTTGTCTGGCATGCCGATGGCGAATGGTTGCAACCGGTTCCGGAGATCGCTCACCTGCCGCTCGCCCTTCTCAAGGGAATTGACGACCAGAAGGAAACGCTGCTGACGAACACAACGCGCTTTGCGCGCGGATATGCGTCCAATAACGCGCTTTTATGGGGCGCGCGCGGCATGGGGAAAAGTTCCCTCGTCAAATCCGTGCATGGCGCCGTCTCGGCAGAGGTCAAAAGTACCTTCGATGGAGATTCATCCAGGCTCAAAATCATCGAAATCCACCGGGAGGAAATTGCCAGCCTGCCGCAATGCCTGGCATTGCTCAGGACTTCTGCGCATCGGTTTATCGTCTTTTGCGACGACCTTTCGTTCGACGGCGACGACACCAGCTACAAATCCCTGAAAGCGGTGCTTGAGGGCGGCATCGAGGGGCGGCCGGCCAACGTCATTTTTTACGCCACGTCAAACCGCCGTCATTTGATGCCGCGCGAGATGATGGAGAACGAGCGCTCGAACGCCATTCATCCATCCGAAGCGGTGAACGAAAAAGTCTCGCTCTCGGATCGCTTCGGCCTGTGGCTCGGATTTCACAATTGCCATCAGGACGATTATCTCGACATGGTTCGGGCCTATGTGGATTATTTTGAGCTCGGCGAATATTCAGACGATATCGCGGCAAGCGCCCTTGAATGGTCGGTCACGCGCGGCGGCAGGTCGGGCCGGGTCGCGTGGCAGTTCATTCAGGAGCTGGCGGGCGAAATGGGCATGAGTGTTGAGAAAAACTGACAATTTCCCGAGAGGTCAAAATCCCGAGCGGTCAAAATCCCAAGCGGTCAAAATTCCGAGCGGTCAAAGTCCCGAACGGTCACACTAACGCGATGCGAGATGCGTCAGCGGATTGACCGGCTTTGAGTTCTTGCGCAATTCGAAATGAACCTGGGGACGGTCGACATTTCCGGTTTTGCCGGATTTTGCAATGACCTGGCCGCGGCTGATCTTATCGCCGCGTTTGACCAGCATGCTGTCGACATGGGCGTAGGCCGACACCCAGTCATTGGAATGGCGCACAAGAATGAGATTGCCGTAACCCTTGAGTTCGTTTCCAGCATAGGCGACGACGCCTTTTTCAGCGGCGCGCACGGACGTGCCCGCGGGCACGGCGAGATTGACGCCATCATTGTGGGCGCCGTTGTTTTTGGAGCCGAAACGCGAAATGATGCGGCCCTCAACGGGCCAGCGGAACTTGCCGATCGATTGCGCCGGTTTATCGGGACGCGCGCTTATTTTCGGGGCCGCGGCAGGGGTGTCGCGCCGGGCGAGCCGCGTTTTGTCATTGGATGTGGCGCGCGCTTGTCTGGCGTCGGCCGGGATCGACAATGTCTGACCGGGTTTGATCGTGGTCGATTGGGACATGCCGTTGAAACGGGCGAGATCGGCCGATGTCATGCCGTGTCGACTGGCAATGCCGTAAAGGGAGTCGCCGCGCGCAACCCGGTAGGTCCTGCCCGTGGCCTTGTTTCGGATAACCGGCTGGGTTTGCACCTTCCTGACCGTGGTGCGGGGTGCGGACGCCGGCGCGGCATAGCCCGACCGGATCTGGGTGGCCGTGGGTGGAATGGTCAATTTCTGCCCCAGCTTCAACTGGTCGCCGGAAAGGCCGTTCAGGGTTTTCAGGTCAGCGACCTTGACGCCATGCGCTCTGGCGATGCCGTAAAGCGTCTGCCCCTGCTGGACCTCGATGACCCGGCCACGCGCGCTTTCCACAGCGCTTCGCTTGCGCGCCTGCGGCTGTGCAACCACCGCGCTTTTCTCGGGCTGATTATAGGTGTTTTGCGGGATCGTATTGCGCGGCGGCAGGGGACCGCGCGCAGGATTGGGATCGGGCAGGCGGGCAACCCGCGTGCTGCTCTGGCCGCCATAATTGCGATTTGCACCGTAACCCTGATTGGAACCATAGGGTTGCGGAGGGTTGTAATTCCGATTTGAGCCATAGGTGCGGTTGCCATAGTAACCCTGATTGGATCCATAGCGACCCTGACCGCCATTTTGACGCGCTCCATAGTCCCTGCCGGAATTCCGGCCATAGCCCTGGCCATAACTATTGCCCTGGCTGCCATAGGACGGCGCCTGGCGATTGGAATAATCGGGTGCGGGTGCGGGTGCGGGGGTACGGCGCTGGTTGCCGTAAAGAGGTTCGGGGGGAACCGGCAGTGACGCCGTCGTATTGTTGTCGGACAGGCCGAAAGACGCCGGCTGGTTAAAACGCCCAAGATCGGTGCTGCACGCAGTCATCAACGAAGATGCCGTTAAAAGTGCGGTAAGGGATAGAATACGGCCGGCGGTCCGGCTCAAGGATACGCAATACATGTTTTTACTCTCGTTACACCTCATTACCCATCCTCCATAAAGACCTCGTTGGGTTAATAAGCGGTTAACCCGGGGAAATGTGATCTATGAGGTCCCGCAAATTTCCGAGGCGTTGCGCGTAACCCGAATGCCCTATTGATGGTCACGTTCCATGACCGAACACAAACTGCCTCGCTTAACAGTTTTTCTAACGCGCGATTGTGTGCAGATGACGGCAAAATGGGGATAAAACAAAGGAAAATTCGGTGGCTGTTACTTGAAGTGTTTTTTGAGCTTATCCAAGGACTTAGAGTGAGTGAAATTGAGCTCGATCGGCGTTATGGAGATATGTCCGTCATAAATGGCCTTGAGGTCCGTTCCGTCGGCCGGAGTGGATTTTTGCCGTTGCAGCGCGAACCAGTAATAGGGCGTGCCTCTGGTGTCGTGGCGTTCGTCGATATCGACGAGACCCTGATCGCGTTTTCCCTGCCTTGTCACCAGCGTCCGGCTGATATCCGCGGCATCGGCGTCGGGAAAATTGATATTGAGAAGGACGTCCTCCGGCCATTGCGCCTCCAGGCATGCCCTTATGGTCTCGGCACCGAGGTCGAGCGGTGTCTGCCATCTGACCTCCGAACCGTGGGAAAAGCCATAAGCCTGGCTGAGGGCGATGGAGGGAATGCCGAGCATGGCCCCTTCCATGGCGCCTGCGATGGTGCCCGAATAGGTTACGTCATCGGCAATGTTCTGTCCCGCATTGACGCCTGACAGGACCAGATCGGGCGGATTGCCGGCCATCAGATGCCGCACCCCCATGATGACGCAATCCGTCGGCGTGCCCTTGACGGCGAATTTCTGCGCGCCCACGGGACGACACCGCATCGGTTCGTGCAATGTCAGGGAATGGGCGGCACCGCTTTGATCGGTCTCCGGGGCCACAATCCAGATGTCGTCCGTAAGCTCGAGAGCGATGTCTTCCAGGACTTTCAGCCCCGGCGCTTCGATGCCGTCATCATTGGTAAGAAGTATCCGCATTGGTTTTTTCTTATCAGACATTGATGACATCAAGCCCGCCCATATAGGGCTTCAGGGCGCCGGGCACCCTGATCGATCCGTCAGCCTGTTGATAGTTTTCGAGCACCGCGACGAGTGTCCGGCCGACAGCCAGACCGGACCCATTGAGGGTGTGCAGGTAGTGAATGCCGCCGCCTTCACTGGCCCTGAAACGCGCATCCATGCGGCGGGCCTGAAAATCGCCGCATACGGAACAGCTCGATATTTCGCGGTACTGGCCCTGGCCGGGCAGCCAGACCTCGATGTCATAGGTCTTGCGGGCGGAAAAACCCATGTCGCCGTTGCAAAGCACGACGACCTGATAGGCCAGGCCGAGGCGTTTGAGAACCTCCTCGGCGCAAGCGGTCATGCGTTCGTGCTCCTCGAGCGCCGCTTCCGGAGTCGTCAGGCTGACAAGCTCGACCTTGGAAAACTGATGCTGGCGGATCATGCCGCGGGTATCGCGTCCGGCCGAGCCCGCTTCCGAACGGAAACACGGCGTCAGCGCGGTCAGGCGGCGCGGCAAGTCGGCTTCGTCCAGGATGCTTTCGCGGGCGAGATTGGTGAGCGGCACTTCGGCGGTCGGAATGAGCCAGGTCCCCGTAATAGTAAACAGAGCATCAAGCCGAGGATGTTCTTCAACCGGCAATTTTTCTTTCGCAAGCGCGATGCTCTTGCGCACTCTCTCAAAATCACCACTGAACGTTGGCATAATTATATCCCACCAAACTGACACGCCAAAATCGTCAGTAATTCCAGGATATTTCTCACTAAGTTCTTTAAAATTAGCAAGATCCTCTGACGTCAATTGGTTTCCACCTACTCGATAGAGATCTTCGGAAAATTTCGGGAGCTGCCCGGTTCCGAAAAGAGCCTGATCGCGCACCAGTAGCGGTGGCGATGTCTCCTGATAACCAAATTCGCTGGTTTGAAGGTCGAGCATGAAGGCGCCCAGGGCACGTTCGAGCCGCGCCAAAGCGCCCTTGAGCACGACAAAGCGGGCGCCGGAGATCCTGGCTGCTTCATCGAAGTCCATCATCCCCAAGGCTTCACCGAGTTCAAAATGTTCACGTGGTTCAAAGTCAAATTCGGGTTTGTCGCCGACCGTACGGATCAGGACGTTTGCCGTTTCGTCTTCGCCATCGGGTACATCGTCAAGGGGAAGATTGGGAATGCCGGCCATCGCGTCGTTGAGCTTCGCTGTCAGTTCGCGGGTCTCTTCCTCGCCCTTCTGGATGGTGGATTTTAGTTCAGCCACTTGATTGATGAGCTTTTCGGCCTCAGCGTCATTTCCGGCGGCTTTGGCTTCACCGATCTTTTTCGAGGCCGCGGCGCTTGAGCCCTCGATCGAAGGCATCGGCGTTTTCCCGGATCCATTTGATGTCAAACACGGGGTTTTCAACCTTTTAATCTGTTCAAATTTGGAAATTCGTCCTGCGCCATTCATTACCATCGGCGCGAACCATCCTATAGGCCGTCCGCGACAAGAGGTCCAGAGTTACGCGACTTAAACCTCGACGTCCTCGACGTCCTCAACGCCCTCGCGGGCGTCCTGTTATTCGTCTTTATTGAATTCCTTGTCCAGCTCGTCGAAATCGTCCCTGATCTCGTCGTCATCGTCCGCGGTTTCGCCGTCGTCCTTTTTGCCGTCATCGCCTTCGTCTTGCTCTTCCTCCTCGTCCTCACGCTGCTTTTCTACATAGCGGACGCTGATGATGGAGATCTCGTAAAGCAGGAGCGTCGGCAGCGCCAACCCGATCTGGCTGATGGGATCGGGCGGCGTCAAAAACGCAGCGGCGGCAAAAACGGCGACAATGGCGTATTTTCGCTTTTCCCTCAGTCCCTGAGCGGTCGTGAATCCCGCCCTAGCAAGCAGGGTGAGCAATACCGGTAGCTGGAAGCAGAAACCGAAGGCAATGATCAGCGTCATGATCAGGCTCAGATATTCGCTCACCCGGGCCATGAGTTGTATCTGAACCTGTCCCTCGCCATTGGTCTGCTGCATGGAGAGAAAGAAGCTCATCGCCAGGGGCAGAACGATATAATAGACAACGGCCGCACCAATGACGAAAAGTATCGGCGTGGCAATCAGATAGGGCAGGAAGGCGCTTTTTTCATTCTTGTAGAGACCAGGTGCGACAAACATGTAGACCTGCGTGGCGAGTATGGGGAAAGCCAGAAAAAAGGCGCCGAAGAGTGCGAGTTTGAGCTGGGTGAAGAACCATTCCTGGGGCGCCGTGAAGATCATCTCGATGGGCGTGTCCGCGCCCACCGCCTGGCGATAGGGTCCGGTGAGAAAATTATAGAGATCCTGCGAATAGTAAAAACAGATGACAAATCCGATGGAAATGCCGAGTAGCGACCACATCAGACGCTGACGCAATTCGATCAAATGCTCGATCAGCGGGGCCTTGGAGGCGTCGATGTTATTTTCGGTCACGGATATGTGGCTCCCCTGATCCTAGCCCCGGCCACTCGCGGCTTTTTTACCGCGCTTGCCGCTTCCGGCCGATTTCGGGGGCATGTCTTTCTTCGCGGACCGTTCGATTGCCGGATCTTTCGCCGGGGCGTCCTGGTCTCCGCCTTTTTTCAAAGTGCCGTTGGCGCTGTCGCCGCCGGTTTCCGAAACGGATTCCGGGGATGATTTATCGGCGCTTTTCCGCGATCCGGCCGTGGATTTCGAGCTGGCGGCGGCGGCGGCTTCCAATTCCTCATAGGGCTCTTCATTGAGCTTTTCGGCATTATGGTTGTCAATGTCGATATCGGTGACGATATCGCGGACGCTTTGAACCTCCTTGTCGATCGATTTGGTGATGTCGCCGAGGGGGTTGAGCCCCTTGACATTATCGACGGCAGATTTGATGTCGTCGAGTTCGGCATCGCGGATCACATCGTCGATATGGCCGCGAAATTCGTTGGCTGTCTGGCGTAATTTTCGCGCAATCTGGCCAAGATTCTTGAGCAGACGCGGCAGATCCTTCGGTCCCACTACAATAATAGTGACCACCGCCAGGATCAGAATCTCGCTCCAGCCAATGTCAAACATGGGTTTCTCGGGGCCTTGTCTTGCCGTTCGGGCTCATGCGCCGCTGGTGCAATTGTGAAACCTGACTATGCGGCATGAAATAGAAAGAAAGAACAGGATTAACTGTCGGCGCGTTTGCCGTCCACCGGCACTCAGCTATCCGCCTTCGTGCTTTTGGCACGGTCATCCGCCGCGTTCACCTCATGATCGATCGTTTTCGCGGAGCCCGACGCGATCTCGTCCTCATCGTCCGCCATGCCTTTCTTGAAGCTCTTTATCCCCTTGGCAACATCTCCCATAAGATCGGAAATCTTGCCTCGGCCAAAGAGCAAAACCAAGAGCACGACAACTAGTAAAATCTGTGTCCAACCTGGCATCATTGCGTGCCAACTCCTCATGTAACGTTCATCACTCAATATTGCGGGCACTATTACAGAAACACTGCACACCCGCAAGCTGCTCAGAAAAAATCAGATTCCGAGAAGCCTTTGGAATAGTTGACGATCTGGCGCCATGTCATGGCGCCAGCCCTTGATCGTCATTATGAAATATAAGTAGCGGACGCGGACTTAACAATGAGGTCCTGTTTCGCAACACCGGCCGGGACACTATTCCGCGGCAGATGTTCGCAATCCACCGATCAAAGCCGGATCCCGCGACCTACCAGATAATGCGAATATGCGGGAAACGGCGCCTGCGGCGGCGGCGGCGATAACGACGGCGCCGACGGCGGCCGAACCTGTATCGGCGTCTCGGATATCTGTACCTGAAACGGTGGCGTCTGCGGCGTCTGAAGCGGCGGCGACGGAATCGACGTCCACGATAGCGTCTTCCGGCCTGCGCGGGCGTCGACGTGCTTACTATGCCGAGACCCATTATCCCAATGATCGCAGCGACCTGCAGTCCGCGTGCTAAAAACGTCCGGCGGGCCGGATCGGTTGTGTGATTATTACGGCTGAATTGCCGCATTTTCTGGCGGATGGCCCAACGCAGTCTTAGCCATAAGCGTTTGGCCGGTTTGTAAGTTAATGCATCCATAGCGTCACCTCACATACTTCTACCCGCCCCCGCATGTTCCGGTATCCAATTTCATTATACAACTATTATTACGCGTTTGTATATGGATTCCAGCACCTCCGGGCTCGTCGTCACGACTGTTTGGCTGATGTGCTGGCGACCCGCTCATAGTGCTGCGCCAGCATGCCAAGCCGGCCGATCAGGTGCTTGAGAACCTCGGCTCTCAATACCGCGCCGTTAGCACTGGTCGGCAGGTCGACGGCAAGCTGGGCGTCCAGCCATTCATCCCGTTCGTCGGGATCGGCATGATCCGCCAGGACGATGTGGACCTCTTCAATTCTCTCGCCCGACTGGTCGTCGCGGCATCTGATCTCAAGCAGTTTCACTGTTCCTCCTCCGACCGGCTTGCACGCCGGATCAACTGTTTTCGTGTTCCATCAGGTGGCGCACCGCGAGAAAACCACGGCGCCCCCCGCGTTTGCACTCTATCGTTGCCGCCGAATATATGAAATCATATTTGTCATGAAGAAATCGGAGCGTCCACTGACCGATACGATCGAGGAAACGCCAATGTCCAGCAATCATACATATGTCATCGGCATCAATGCCTATGACCATGATGTCAGTGCGTGTCTCCTTCGTGACGGCGAAATCGCCTTTGCTATCTCCAAGGAGCGCATCACGGGCGAAAAACACGATACCGGCTTTTACGAGGAGGTGGTCGATTATTGCCTCGAGGCCGAGGGCATTTCGATGGACGATCTCGATCTGGTCGTGCGCAATTGCTACGTCATGCCGGTCGAGGATATGGAAAACAGACTGGCCTATGACGATTATCCGGAACTGCTCGATGAAAACGAGCGGATCGACGCTCTGAAAAATCCATTGTTCCGTTCGGACTCCGACAAGGTTCTGACGATATCGCATCACCTCGCGCACGCTTACAGCGCCTTTGCCGCAAGCCCTTTCGATGAAGGGGTTGTGATGGTGGTTGATGGCGTCGGCAGCTATCGCGCGGATGCCATGGATAAGGCCCCGGGGGACGACGCGCGGGCGGATGAAAAGCCGGGCGAACTGGCGCGCGAATCCGAGAGCTATTATAGTTTCGAAGGCTCAAAGCTCACACCTCTGAAAAAAGTCTGGATGGCGCAGACGCGTGGATTTCTCAGCGACGAATTTTACATCATGCCCGGTCTGGGCGCTCTCTACAGCCGGGTATCGTCGTATATTTTCGCGGACTGGAACAAATGCGGCGAGGTGATGGGGCTGGCGCCTTACGGCCGGGAGGGACATTTCAAGCCGCTGCTGGAAATGAAGGACGGCGCTCTCGAAATCCCGGACTGGACGGAGGAGTTGAACAAACCCTGGCTGCCCGAAAGCGAGGATGACTGGGAGGACAGTGCATCCATGCAGCATTGGCGGGATATGGCCTGGCAGGTTCAGCACGACACGGAGGAGGTGCTTCTCGCCCGGGCGAAATGGCTGCGCGAGACGACGGGTGCGAATAATTTATGCATCGCAGGAGGCGTCGGCCTGAATTGCGTCGCCAATGGACGGATCGCACGGGAGGCCGGATTTGACAATGTCTGGATCCAGCCCGCCGCAGGCGATGACGGGATCGCGATCGGTTGCGCTTATTATGGTCATTTGGCGGTGCTGAAAAACAAGCGCTCATTCGTCATGACACATGCCAATCTCGGCAGGGAATACAATGATGCGGATTCGCTCGAATTTCTGGACAAGGGGCTCTTTCGGCTCGAAACGAAAAGGGCGCAGAGTTCCGATATTTGCCGTGATGCCGCCCGCCTGCTTTCCGAGGGACATGTGTTCGGCTGGTATCAGGGCGGTTCCGAGTTCGGCCCCCGTGCGCTCGGAAACCGAAGCATTCTGGCGGACCCGCGCAAGGCCGAAATGAAGAACATCATCAATGAACGTGTCAAACACCGCCAGAGCTTCCGCCCGTTTGCGCCGATTGTTCTTGCGGAACGGGCTGCGGAAATTTTCGAGGATTTCGTGCCATCGCCCTTCATGCTGATTGCCATGCAGGTGCGGCCGGAATGGAGGGACAGAATCCCGGCAGTCGTACATGTCGATGGCAGCGCGCGCGTGCAGACGGTTGCGCGCGAAGACAATGAGCGGCTCTACATGCTGCTCAAGGCGTTTGATGCCATTACCGGCGTTCCGGTTTTGTTGAACACGTCGTTTAACGTCAAGGGGGAGCCGATTGTCGAGGCGCCGCAGGATGCGGTTGAATGTTTTCTATCGACCGGCATCGACATTCTGGCCCTGCATGACCTTTTAATCGAAAAAACCCTGTTTCACAGGGTATTTTCACCGGCCATCGGCATCTATTCCGAGTTGCGCGAGCGTGTCCGCGATCAGGAATATGCCTGAACCCCGGGGGTCAATCCTCGCCGTGGAATATCAGGACGGAATTGGGGTTGACGACGACGCCGACCTCCGTGCCGACGGCGGGCGCGACCGCCTCGGGCACGCGTGCGCGCAATGGCAGGTCGAGACCTTCGACGGCAATTTCGAGCTGGGCGGCATCGCCAAGAAATTTGAGATTGAGAACCCGGCCGTGTTGTCCGTCCTCGGGCGACGTCAGTTCGATTGCGCGCTGACGAATACCGATGATGACTTCCTCGCCATCGTCAAAACCATTGGCGGCAAATGTGCCGAGCGACGTATGGATGGCGCTATCGTCGACCTGGCCCCGGATCTCGTCGATGTCGGAGAAGAGCCGCGCGACGTAAAGATCCTTCGGTTCATGGTAAAGCTCTTCGGCAGTGCCCAATTGAACCACCCTGCCCGCGCGCATGACCGCAATCTCGTCGCCAAGCAGCATGGCCTCCTCCGGTGAATGGGTGACAATGATGCATGTCGACCGGGTCTCCTGGAGAATGGCAAGCGTTTCCTCCTGCATCAGGCTCCTGAGATCGGCGTCGAGCCCTGAAAAAGGCTCGTCCATGAGCAGTACGCTCGGACGCGGCGCTATGGCGCGGGCCAGGGCCACGCGCTGTTGTTCGCCGCCCGAGAGGACGTGGGGAAATTCACCGGCATACCTGATCAGGCCGACCCGTTCGAGTGCCGCGCGGGCGACTTCGCGGGCAACGGAACGGGGAAGAGATTTCAGGCCGAATGCCACATTGTCTTCGATCGACAGATGCGGGAAGAGCGCAAAATCCTGAAACATGAGGCCGACATTACGCTCTTCGGGGGGGACGAACCTGTCCGGACCCGCCACCTCCTGACCGTCAAGAAGCATGCGCCCGGTTGTCGGCTTCTCGATGCCGGCGGCGATGCGCAACAGCGTGGTCTTGCCGCAGCCGGAAGGGCCTAGCAGGCAGAGAATTTTACCCGGCTCAACGTCAAGGGAGACGCCGTTGAGCGCCGGCGTATCGCTGAACTGTCGGGTGATGTTTTCAAAGGTGACGCGCGCTGCAATCGTCGCCGCGGCCGTGCCGCGCTCTCCCCAGCGGGACGAAGCAGTGGTGCTCGTCATCGTCCATGCCGGTTTTTTGAATAATCCCATACTACCCACAAGGCGCTAAATGCAAAACAGAAACAAGATGACGTCGGTCAAATCTGACGGAATTCGTCCTCTAAACCTTCATCCTCTTCATCCTGCATGGTCGCGTCGTCATTGTCATCAATTGCTTCATCGAAAAGATCGGGATCCATGTCCTCATCTTCAAGCGGGTCTTCGTCAGCCATCAATTCCGCCACATTGCGCGGGTCGGGAACTGCGAAATCGGGCGGCAGATCGCCCGAAAGCAAGCCGGATTTTCTGAGCTCTTTCAGGCCAGGCAGATCTTTAACCGTTGCAAGGCCGAAATGATCGAGAAACGCATCGCTCGTGCCGTAGGTGATCGGCCTCCCCGGCGAGCGGCGGCGCCCTCTCAGGCGGATCCATTCCGTTTCCAGAAGAACGTCAAGCGTACCGGTCGAAATGCTGACGCCCCGGATTTCCTCGATTTCGCTGCGGGTGACGGGCTGGTGATATGCGATGATGGCCAGCGTTTCGAGCGCCGCCCGGGAAAGGCGCTTCTGCTGCACGGCGTGGCGCTCGAGCAGATAGCTCAGATCGGGTGCGGTTCTGAATGCCCATTTACCACCGACAGAGACGAGATTAACGCCGCGGCCGGCATAAAATCCCTGCAATTCCTGCAGAAGAGCGGTCAGATCGTCGTCGCCATCGAGGTGCTCACCGAGAACTCTGGCGGATAATGGTTCGGTCGCTGCGAATAAAAGCGCTTCAAGGATGCGCAGCTTCTCGCCGCGATCTGCTGCACTGGGCAGGCTGGTAACGTTGCTTGGCTGGGGCATCGGCTTGTTGTCTGTCATGATTTTTTTACCTGACCGCAGGGGATTACGATGCTTTCTGCCATTCCGCTTCCCCCTTGCGCCTGAAATAAAGGGGCGCGAAAGCATGTGCCTGCCTGATCTCGATCAAGCCATCGCGGGCCATTTCCAATGTTGCGCCGAATGAGCTCGCGACGATCGAGCTGTCCTCATCGGAGCCGCTGAAATATTCCTTGAGAAATTGCTGTAATGCGCTCCAGTCGCAACTCAAACCGAGCATTTTTTCAAGCCTGGTGCGGGCTTCCTGGATCGACCATACCCTGCGCGCCCTGATGGTGACTGTTACAGGCACCTGGGCCTGGCGCTGGCGGCTATAGGCCTTGAGGAGATCATACATGCCGGCGTCCCATTTTCGCGTAGTGACTTTTTTGGTGTCTTCGGGCATGCCGCGGGCAAAGAAATCACGCCCCAGGCGATCGCGGTTCATCAGTTTGTCGGCGGCATCGCGCATGGCTTCCAGCCGTTTCAGGCGGAACGCCAGAAGTGCGGCCAGTTCCTCGCCGCTCGGTTCGTCATTCTCCTCTTCGGACGGCAGCAGAAGTTTCGATTTCAGAAATGCCAGCCATGCCGCCATGACCAGATAATCACCGGCCAATTGCAGCTTGAGAGTGCGGGCCTGGGCGATGAAGTCGAGATATTGCTCGACCAATGCCAGAATAGATATTTTTGATATGTCGAGCTTGTGGGTGCGGGCGAGCGCCAGCAGCAGGTCCAGCGGACCCTCGAAACCATCGATGTCTATGATCAGTTCCTCGTCGGCGGCCGGTGTCTCGAATTCGGACGCATCGGCGATGCTTTGAAGATCAAGGTTCTGATCAATTCCGGTGTTGTGCTCGTTATCCAAATCCTGGACCCTTTGATTGTTCGGCGCGGTTATATCGAAATGAACGACCGGATACAATTGCCATGCACCGCGTCTCTTGCGTCGCGTCCCATACGCGCGCGCTGGTCAATTTACACTGATTCACTCATATTGGGCCAAAAGCTCTTGCAATTTTTCCGTCTCCGCCCTGTCAGGTGCGGGCGGGACCTCGCGGATCAGGCTCAACGCCGCTTGATAGCGCCGCAACGCATCCCCCGCCAATGGCTGGGCGTTCGCCGCCACCAGTTTCATCTCCTTGAGATCGCCGTTACAGTGAAGGGCCAGATCGCAGCCGGCGTCCAGCACCGCTCGCGTCCGCTCATTCATCGCGCCGTCCAGCGCCTGCATGCTCAAATCGTCACTCATGAGAAGGCCGTCAAATCCGATATGCTTCCTTACGATGTCCTCGATGAGAACCTGCGATGTGCTGGCCGGCGCATTTGCGTCGACCGCCGTATAGACGATATGGGCGGTCATGGCTGCGGGTAAATGATTCAGCCTCTTGAACGGCTTGAAATCGGACTTTTCGAGTTCATCGCGCGGCGCGTCCACAACGGGAAGAGCCTNGGGATGTGCTTGATCACGGGCAGGACACCGCAGTCGAGATGCGCGTCGGCGACTATTTTCGCGCGCTCCGCAACCAGATCCGGATCCCGGCCATATGCCCTGTCGCCGATAATAATATGGGAACCAGGCATGGGCAGGTCGAGAACCGGCGTGCAGTTCATGTTGATGCCCAGGCCGCGCAAATCGTTGGCGATTGCCCGGTTGACCAGGCGGAGCGCCTCCTTGCCGCGCTCATTGTCGTCGTCGCAGATCAGGGCGAGGGACGCGGCCGCCGGATATTGTGTCCATTCGGGCGGCACCATGCGTTGCACGCGTCCGCCTTCCTGATCGATCAGAACAAGCACCTTGTCGGTGCCAACCGCGTTCTTGTAAGCCTCGACAAGGGTGCGAAGTTGATAACGGTCGATGCAATTGCGCTCGAAGAGGATCAGACCGGCGGGGCGGGTATCGGCGATAAAATCAGCCTCATCATCCGTCAGCGCCGCTCCGGCACATCCTGTGATAAAGCTTGAAAGCATTTTGCCCGCTCTTCCCGAATTAATATGGGAGCATCACCTTTCGGCGTGCTCCCATTATATCTCAGCCTGTGTGTCCGGCCCGTGTATGTCAGTACCTGACAATCTGTCCTGGCACTCGGCCCCTGACACTCAGCCCGCGCACAGGCGGCCGCCCGCCCGATCAATAGGCGCGTACGAAACATCCTTTGTGACCGGCGGATTTCAATTTGTTGCAAAGCTCGGTCGCTGCCTGTTTTGAACTCGGCGGCCCGACGCGAAGCCTATACCAGAGACCCCTCGCACCCAGATTCGCTTCCTGAATATCCGGCTGGCTCTTGCCCAGGATCGATCCATATCTCTGCCGCAAATCGGCGAATGCGCTCAGGGCATCGATACGGCTTTTACGCGAGGAGATCTGCGAAACATATCCGTTCGGACTGGTGCCTGTCCTCACCGCGGCCGGCGCCGCCGGTTTCGCCACCCGGGCCGGTTCGGCACGGGCTATCTTGACCGGGGGTTTCTTGGCTATGGGTTTGACCTTCGGGGGCTTGGCCGGCTGGGGTTTGGCGCGGCTTACCTGTTTAACCAGTTCGTCAGTCAGCGTTTTCTTGACCGATGCAGCCGGTTTCGGGGCCGCGTCCATGGTTATGCCCGGGATGGAAACGCTTGCGCTCTGGCTGCGCAATTTCTTGATGTCTGCGGGGGCTGAAGGTCTGAGCGGCTTTGAAGGCTCAAAAGTGCCGTCGGGCCGCACCGAAACGGTTTTGACTTTCCTGGCGCCGTTATTCGGCCTGACAGCTGGGGGCGGATTGCCGGAAAGACTGATGCCGGGTATGGCGTCATTGTTCGCTCCGGAACCGGCCGTTGCGGAATCATTTGCGCCGACGCGCGCGGTATTCGACGCTGAGACTGGCTTGGCAGGTCCGCCAACACGTTCATAAATTGCTTTTTTGCTATGGGCGAATTTCTTGCCCCCGGGTGTTTTGGGGCGAATTTTGGCTGGATTGCTGTCGGCGCGGATAATGGCGGGCACGTTCTTCTTGCCGCCGGATGCGACGTAATATTTATAGCCGTAAGCCAGGCCGCCACCGGTAATCACAGCCAGGAGGAGCGTGGCGACAAGTTTGAAAAACCCACCGAATCTGGAGGAAGATTCTTCATATTTCTCATATTCGTCGTTTTCGTACTGGTTGTCGTAAAAACCGGCATCCGTCTGCAGGCCGGGCTCAATCGAGTGTTGGTCGCCACCCGGCCCCTGGGTGAAATGCTCGGCAAGATGGCCGATGTCGCCCGTGTGGGGTTGCTGAGCCGCCGGATTGGCGGCCGGGCTCTGGCCGAAATCGACTTCGGCGTGCTGGCTCGGCAGATCGCTCCCAGCCCGGAAATGATCGCCGGTTGCAGTCTGCGGTACCGGCGCCGGATCGGGTTGCATCAGCCCACCGAGGTCATATCCCGGCGCTGGCGCCTGTTGCTGCTGATCGTAATAGGCGTTCAGTTCGCTGGCGGTTTGCCGGGCCAAGCTCTGATCGGGCGCGGCTTGCTGCGGCGGAGCATAGGGCGCGGCAGCCGGATCGGCGTAATATTGTTCGGTGTGATCAACGGGCTGATGATGCGGTTGCGCGTGCGGGTCCGCCGCTCCCGTGTAATGCGATTGAGGGGTATGAGGATTTTGCCCGGGTTGACCGGCCTTTTGCGCCGCAGATGCCTGGCTGGCTTCAATTTGCGAGGCCAGGATGTCCAATTCAGATGAATATGTGCCCTGGGGCGCTGTTTGGCCATAAGGATCCGCCGGTTGTCCGGCCGGGGGATGGCCCGCTCCCGGCTGCGTTGCGCCTGGATGTTGCGCTGCCGGCTGTTGTGCGGCCGCATACTGGTCCGGGTGGTAATAGGTTTCACCGGGCTGGTCCGGGTGTGGCTGATCGGGGGCTGCCTGGGTCTGGTGAGCCTGGGTCTGGTGAGTCTGAGGCACCTGAGTTGGTGGTATATGGGTTGGGTGCGCCTGAGTTGGGGGCACCTGGGTCGGAGGCACCTGGGTCGGAGGCACCTGATGCGCAGGTTGCGAATAGGGATCCGGGTTTATGGGCTGGGAATGCGGATTCTGGCTGTGCGGCGTGTTGGAATAGGCTTCGTGCTGTGCATTCTGCTCCGGGGTGGCGTGCGCGTCATCCCAGTGAGCCGGATCATCTGATCTCGACATTTTCTACTTCCTTTAAACAAACCCATAGCAGAGAGAATCGTATCTTAGCGCAATTCTCCCGCTAACGCATCTCCTCAGGCGCGGTCACACCAAGTATTTTCAGGCCCGATGCGAGTATCTCAGCGGTGCCCGACACAAGGGCCATGCGCGCTGCGGTCAAATCCCTGTCATCTTCCCGGATAAAGCGCAATTGTGGCGACTCTTTGCCTCTGTTCCACTGGCTGTGGAGGTCAGCGGCAAGCTCATAGAGATAAAAAGCGAGACGATGCGGCTCATGCGCCTTTGCAGCCCCTTCGAGCATGCCCGGATATTGTGCCAGACGTTTTAAAATATCGAGTTCGCCAGGGTCGTCGAGAACGGACAGATCGGCCATCGCGACCTCGTCTCCGGCGACATCCATATCGGAGAAAATCTCGTTCATGTTGCGGAATACCGAATGCGCCCGCGCGTGGGCGTACTGGACATAAAATACCGGATTATCTCTCGATTTTTCAGTGACTTTGACGAAATCAAAATCAAGCGGGGCGTCGTTCTTACGGTACAGCATCATGAAGCGGACAGGATCGGCGCCGACCTCATCCACGAGCTCACGCAGGGTGACGAAATCGCCGGCCCGTTTTGACATTTTAACAGGTTCGCCAGCCCGAAATAGGCGCACAAGCTGGCAGATTTTCACATCGAGTTCCGCCTTTTGATCGGTCAGAGCCGCAACGGCGGCCTTCACCCGCTTGATATAGCCGCTGTGATCCGCCCCCCAAACGTCGATCATTTTCTCAAACCCGCGGGAGTATTTGTCGAGATGATAGGCAATGTCCGCAGCGAAATAAGTATGGCTGCCATCCGATTTTCTCAGTGCCCGGTCGCCGTCATCGCCGAATTCGGTCGAACGAAACAGAAGTTGTTCACGGTCTTCCCAATCATCCGGCAATTTGCCTTTCGGCGGCTCAAGGTGCCCCTCATAGACAAAGCCGCGTGTCCTCAGTTCCTCAATGGCATGCTCGATCCGGCTGCCTTCGCCATCGCCGAGGCTGCGTTCGGAAAAGAAAACATCATGCCGGATGTTCACCGCGGCAAGGTCGGATTTGATGTCGGCCATCATGGCGGCGATTGCGGCTTCGCGCACAACGGGCAGCCATTCTGCCTCGTCACGGTCGAGGAGAGCGGCGCCATGGATCTTTGCCAGATCGGCGCCGACCGGCTTGAGATAGTCGCCCGGATAGAGACCCGCGGGAATTTCACCAATATCCTCGCCCAGCGCCTCGCGATATCTGAGATAGGCCGAACGGGCGAGCGCGTCGACCTGTGCACCGGCATCGTTGATGTAATATTCGCGCGTTATGTCACCCCCCTGGGATTCGAGCAGGGACGCGAGCGCATCGCCGAATACGGCGCCACGGCAATGGCCGACATGCATGGGACCGGTTGGATTTGCCGAGACATATTCGACGTTTACGGGAACTGACCCTTTGGGTTTGCGGCCATAGTCCTCCCCTTCGCGCAATATGACCGTGACGATGTTTTGCCAGACACCGGGGCTCAGCGTCATGTTGATAAAGCCGGGGCCGGCGATTTCGGCCGCCTGGATGTCGTCGCGCGCCGTCAGTTCCGGCACCAGAAGTCCGGCCAGATCGCGCGGCGCCATTTTTGCACGCTTGGCGAGCACGAGGGCCACGTTGGAGGTAATATCGCCATGGCCGTCCTCGCGCGGCGGTTCGACTGAAAAGCCGCCCGCGTCGAGATCTTCCGCCAGGGCGCCCCTGCTCTTGAGCCCGGAAATGATCTCGGCAATGACTTCTTCGTATTGATAAAAAATGTTCATACAAAACCTCTGCTGACGACCTCGCCGTGTCAATTACACGAGGCGTCATGAGATGAACTCTCAAAAAAACGATGGTTTAAATTTTTGCCCTTTTTCCGGGTGCAGTCACCAAACCCGGTTCATGCGCCACTAGCGCAATTCCGGCGTCGCGTCAAACAGTCGGCCATGTTCGGAAATGGCGAAACGGTCCGTCATGCCGGCGACAAAATCGCCGATGGTGCGCAGTTGCGCCTCTCGGGGGCGGCTGGCAATGCGCTTCTGCCAGGCTTCGGGCAAATCATTACGGTGTTCGTCGTAATGTGTAAAAAGGTCGTTGACGATGGTCTGGGCCGCAGCGGTCATCTTGGCGATGTTCTTGTGGTGGTAAACCCTCTCGAACAGGAACGCCCTCAGGGCGACGAGTTCCTGCCATTTTTCGGGGCTGAAGCGAATAAGGGCCGATCCTGCGGACTTGATTTCCGCGCAGGATTTGGGGGCGACGTCTTCGATATTGCGTTCGGCATGGGTCACCGCATCGTCGATCAGTCCCGTTATGAGCCTGCGCTTGACCTCATAGATCATGCGCTCGCCGTCCAGAGCACCGTGCCGCTCGTGGATTTCAGCCCGGTAGCGCGCGGTAATTGCGGTCGCTTCAAGATCTTCAGGCGAGATCAGGCGGGCGCGCAAGGCATCGTCGAGGTCGTGCGCGTTATAGGCAATGTCGTCGGCAATGGCCGCCAGCTGCGCCTCGCCCGCACCGAACTGGCTCCATATCGTCCCGGCTCTTTGCCCGAGTTCCAGGACCGCGGGCGGCAACCGGGATTTCGACAATTGGCTTTTGCCGCCCGCCTCGCCGACAGGGCCGTTGTGTTTTGCCAGCCCCTCGATAACCTCAATGGTGAGATTGAGGCCGTCGAAGGATGCATAAAGGCGTTCGAGTTCGGTCACGACGCGCAAGGTCTGTATGTTGTGATCGAAACCGCCATACCGCTCCATGACCCGGTCGAGCGCACGTTCACCGGCATGACCGAATGGCGGATGTCCGAGATCGTGAGCAAGCGCAAGCGCTTCGGTGAGATCCTCGTGAAAGCCTAGCCGCCGGGCCATGGCGCGGGCGATCTGGGCGACTTCCAGGCTGTGGGTCAGACGCGAGCGGTAATGATCGCCTTCATGATAGACGAAAACCTGGGTTTTGTAGTTGAGGCGCCTGAAGGCGGTGGAGTGGACGATCCGGTCGCGGTCGCGGGCCCAGGGATTGCGGCTGTCGCAACCGGGCTCATGGACCAGGCGGCCGCCGGAATGGCGGGGTTGGGAGGCATAGGGAGATGCCTCAATGGGGGACGTCTCATTCGCGCGCATGGGGTGGGGCAACCTGGAATTTGACTTGTCGGCGTTGATGCCTATCTTAGCTTGATAGTTAAGAATCAGGGTGTCTGACAAGTGTGGCGGAGGAATATTTACACCGGCCGCAACACTGTAAATTCACCCCGGGCGCGACTATATAGAGTAAGCAAGTATATACAGTCACAAGAACGTAGTCATGAGAAGCGAGGCGGATATCCAATGAGCGAACAGACGGTCAGCGTGACGGAACGCGCGGCCAGGCGTGTGGCTGAAATTGTTGCGGGCGAGGCCGAGGCGACCATGCTTCGTGTCAGCGTCGATGGCGGCGGCTGTTCCGGGTTTTCATATAAATTCGATCTCGTGAACGACAAAGAGGACGACGATCTGGTCATTGAAGGACATGGCGCGACCGTGGTGATCGATCAGATGTCGCTGATGTATATGGGCGGGTCGGAAATCGACTTCGTCGATGAGCTTATCGGCGCCTCGTTCCAGATCAACAATCCCAATGCAACCGCGTCCTGCGGCTGCGGCACGAGTTTCTCTGTCTAAGACAGTGTCTAAGCCAGTGTCTAAGCCAGTTTCGATCCGGAGACCCCGCTTCTAGGTCATCCACAGATTTTCGTGTCCTGTCCCTGCCAAATTCAGGCAATTGATGCGATTGAAGATGCCATGAAAATTGCGAGCTGGAACATCAATGGCATCAAGGCGCGGATCGAGGGGCTCAAGACATGGCTCGATCAGACGCAACCCGATATCGCCTGTCTTCAGGAAATAAAATCCATCGACGAGAACTTTCCCGCGGACGAGATCGAGGCGCTCGGTTATAATGTCGCGGTGCACGGCCAGAAAAGTTTCAACGGCGTGGCCATTCTATCCAAACACAAGTTCGACGATGTGATCCCGGGCCTGCCGGGTGACAAGAGCGACGAACAGGCGCGATATCTCGAAGCCGTCGTCTCGACGAAGACGGGGGCCGTGCGCGTCGCCTCCATTTATCTGCCCAACGGCAATCCGGTGGACAGCGACAAATACCCTTACAAGCTCGGCTGGATGGCGCGTCTCAAGGCGCATTTCGCTGACGTCCTCAAATATGAGGAGAGTTTTGTCGCCGCTGGCGATTACAACGTCATTCCCACAGAGGGCGATGTGCACGATCCCGAGGCGTGGGAGGGGGATGCGCTATACCGGCCCGAAACCCACGCGGCCTTCCGGTCGATTGTCAATCTCGGCCTGACGGATGCCTTTCGCGCCGTCAATCCGCGCGATCATTGTTATACCTTCTGGGATTACCAGCGCGGCGCCTGGCAAAAGGACAACGGCATCCGCATCGATCATCTGCTCTTGTCGCCGCAGGCGGCGGACCGCCTTCAGACGTGCCAGATCGACCGCTTCACACGCGGCTGGGAAAAACCGTCCGATCACGTGCCGATCTGGATCGAGCTCGAGGTCTAGACCTCGGTCTAAACCGCGGTCTAGACCGCGATCCAGATCATGGTTAGAGGTGGCTCCGCTCAGTGACCTTTCACTGAGCGACAGATCCTCCGTGGCTGGATTGATTGAATTACGGACTTATAGCCGATTAATGGGCACTTGCGGGATGCGCCAAATCATGAATTCAGCGTGTCGCCATCGCTTCGCGCAATTTGGTGGGGGGCAAGCTGAAGCGCTCATGAAAATTTTGTGTGAAGCGCGAAAGAGACTGATAGCCGCAATCAAGAGCGATCTGGGTGATGGGGGCTGAGGTCTGCATCACCTGCATCAATGCATAGGTCAACCGCAGCTCACTCAGGATTTCGCGAAATCCCGTTCCTTCAGATTGCAAATATCTTCTCAAACTGGTTTCGCTGACCGCGAGGCGCGAGCAGAGTTCGCCGAACTCCCAGGATTTTGAAAGGTCTTCGCCCAGGATCGACCTGACCCGCTGGCTCCATTGCTGGCTTGAAAAAATGAAACCGAGCAAATTTCGGTTTTTCTCGACTAGTATCAGCAGAATCTCCATCATCCGATGGGAGAGTAAAGACCGGTTATCTGACCCCTCGAGATCGAGATAGTGCTCGACGGCCGTAAACACCAGCGGATCGAAATCATAACTGATCACGCCACTCGCTCCATTGGCTTTAACGGCACTTCGTGCATCCCGGTTTCGTATTTTCTCGAGCAGTTGTAAATCAAACGGGATCACCAAGGCTTTATAAAGGTTGGTTGACGCGTCGGGTTCATTGGTCAGGTCAAGAACGATGGGTGCGGGAACTGCAAGCAGGCTGCCCGCAGGGACTTTGATTCCACTCCCCCGCTCGTAGACAGTCTTTTTACCGGATAGAACCAGGATCAGGCACGGCTCGAAAAACGGCACTCTTTTCATGTGAACTCCGCGCATGCAAGCGATCAGACCGAAGGGATCGACGCTGTCCTTGTCTTCAATTTCACTCGGCTTGCTGATGAAGCTGTCGATGCGCGCGATCATGCGGGACAATCTCGATACATCCACCTGCATGATATGGATTCTCCAGCAGTTGATTTAAAAGAATTCTTCAGGTTTCCGAGAATTGACAAAACCAGATCATTGTCAAGTCGCAGACGGGGGTGTTCCTGAAAATGGCTGTTTCGGGACAGCTTTCGGGCGTTGGCGAACAGTGGGTCTCTTCAGTGTGGCTTACAGTGACCGTGGTCTCATTATATTTGGAGAGGAAACGATGAAAAAAATATTTTTGGCACTCGCCTTGTTTGGCATGACAACCGCTCCCGCCGTCGCCGAGGGATTCAAGCTAACCAGTTCACAAATTGCTCCCGGCTCAAAAATCGGCGCTGAACAGGTGTTCAACGGGTTTGGCTGTACTGGAGGCAATATTTCTCCCGAACTGAAGTGGTCTGGCGCCCCAAAAGGTACAAAGAGCTATGCGCTGACGGTCTTTGATTCCGACGCGCCGACCGGCAGCGGTTGGTGGCACTGGGTCATCTTCAACATCCCGGCCGACACGAACGGTTTGGCGAAGGGAGCCGGAGCCCTGAAATCCAAACTATTGCCTGAAGGCGCAGTGCAGAGCCGGACCGATTTTGGCAAGCCGGGTTATGGTGGTCCCTGTCCGTCAAAAGGCGACAAGCCGCATCGCTATAGCTTTACTTTACACGCTCTGAAAACCGACAAGCTGCCTCTCGACATGGAAGCTTCAGCAGCTATGGTTGGCTTCTATCTTCACCTGAATACGCTTTCCAAGGCGGTTCTGATGGCAAATTATTCCAGGTAAGGTCTTCACTCGCACCCAACACAACAACAAATCCCGTGCTACCATGTGTTGCACGGGGTTAAATTCCAATGGATCTTCACACCGCTAGGATATTCAAATGATCAAACGCTCAATTCTGACAATGCTGCTCTTCGGAGGGCTGGCAATACCAAGTTTGGCCTCTGATGTTGTCACGACGAAAAATATCGGGATGGAACTGGCGCGGGACATCGCCAGTGCCTCGATTGAAGCCTGCCGCAAAATGGGATATCAGGTCAGTGCCGTTGTCGTTGACAGGAGCGCCAATTTGAGGGCTGCTCTACGGGACGATCTTGCCGCGCGCTTTACACTGGAAATCGCGCAGCGCAAAGCAAATATGTCTGTTATGGCCGGCACGGACTCCGGTTCCTTCCGCAAGAACCGCGGTGATATCAGACTTGACCTTAATCAGATTTCCGGATTGATCGTCATGGAAGGCGCTGTTGTCATAACAGCTGGCGGCTATACTATCGGCGCTGTTGGCGTCAGTGGTGCACCTGGAGGCGACAAGGATGCCGTATGCGCGAAAAAGGGAATAGAAGCCTTGACCGAGCGCCTAGAGTTTGCCGATTGAACCAATCGATTGAAAAGGCTCACGTTTAAAGCGGACGATCGGACATGTCTTGAGGCGGTCGGAGACAAGGGGTCAATTCCGGTTCCCCAAACCAGGCGCTACGAGGCCGGATTGAAATGATTTGTGGACTGATAGACGATCGATGGGCACTTCCCCGAGGCATCAATATCAGCCGGCATAGTTTTTTGCACTCCTGTTGCGTTTGCATCACTCCGATTGGCGGCGCCCGGTGCTATAGTACGGCGAATCGCTGAGTCTCGGCCATTGGTCCGGGGACATTTATTAGACGGGGGAAAATTCACATGAAACGCATATTGGGCGTCGTTTTGGCGAACGCATTACTTGTCGGTGTATCTGCCGCAGCTCACGCAGAAGAACCCTCAAGTACGAACTGGAACCAGGTCTATATCGGCATCAGTGGTGGTGTCCTCGACGCAGACACGATGATCGTCGACCTCGACGATGCTGTGTTCGATGAGGAAGGTGCCATTGCCGATCTATCCGGCATTGCCGGACTTTACGGCATTCAAGTCGGTGCCAATCGGCAATTCGGCAGCGCCGTCGTGGGCGTCGAGTTGGACTTTAGTGGTTCCAGCTACGACACGACCTTGCGTTTCGACGATTTTACAAACGACGCGACGCCTGACGAGTTCGCGTCCGCGCAGCTCAATTGGCTCACAACGCTGCGCGCCAAGGCCGGATTGGCGGTCGGGAGCGCGTTTGCCTATGTGACGGGCGGCATTGCCTTTGCAGACGTTGATTTCTGCGCCACGGACGACGGTAACGGCTGCCTGGGCACCAACACCCAAGAGGTGCGCGACAGCGAAATCCTCACCGGCTTTACCGTGGGCAGCGGCGTTGAGTTCAAGTTGACACAGGCCTTGTCGGTCAAGACCGAGTATCTATACGTCGATCTGGAACGCAAGGTGTTCACAAACGATGATCCCGGCACCGGGGCTGACAGCGTCTCTCTCGACATGGATCTTCATATATTCAGGGCGGGGCTCAACTACAGCTTTGGCTATAACGGTCACTCGACATCGCCGCAGTGGATGGCCGGTCCGGCCACAGGCGGGTCATACGCCGACTGGAACCGGGTGTACTTTGGGTTCAGCGGCGGCGTTTTGGGTGCAGACACAAGGATAGTCGACGTCGACGACTCTGTTTTCGACGACGAGGGCATGGTCGCGGATCTGTCCGATCTAGCCGGTCTCTACGGCGTTCAGGCCGGTCTCACGCAACAGTATGGCAGTGCCGTAATCGGGCTTGAAGCTGATTTCAGCGGCGCGAACTACGATGAAAAGATTGCTTTCGACGATTTTGCAAACGATGCGACGCCCGACAATTTCGCGTCCGCGTCGCTCAATTGGCTCGCAACGGTGCGGGCCAAGGCCGGATTGGCAGTTGGAAACACGTTTGCCTATGTGACGGGCGGCATTGCCTTTGCAGACGTTGATTTTTGCGCCACGAACGACGGTAGCGGCTGCCGGGGCATTAATAATGCAGAACTGCGCGGCAGCGACGTCTTCACAGGCTTTACAGTCGGCAGCGGCGTTGAGTTCAGGCTGACAGAGGCCGTGTCGTTCAAGACCGAGTATCTTTACGTCGATTTGGATCGGGAGGTTTACGTGGTGCCCCAGGGCTTTACTCCGGATGACGAAAGGGTATCCGTGGACATGAATCTCCATGTCTTCAGGGCCGGTGTTAACTACAGCTTCGGTAGTGGCGGGACCCTTTTGCCGGCGTTTGATCCAAGCGTTTCTACAGACTGGAATGGTATTTACGTCGGGCTCAGCGGTGGCGTGGCCGGTGTCAATGCGACACTTGTAGACCTCGATGATGAGGTATTCGACGATGAGGGTGCAATCGCCGATTTGTCGAATATTGCCGGGATATACGGTATTCAGGCTGGATTTAGCTGGCAGATGGGAGCAGTCGTGCTCGGCCTTGAGGGAGATTTCAGCGGCACGGGTCTTGATGAAGGATATGGCTTTGATGACGCCGCTCCCAGCAGCGATGAATTCGCCTCGGCAAAAATGAACTGGCTCTCAACCCTGCGCGCCAAGGCGGGGCTTGCATATGGCAACACCCTTATCTACGTGACCGGCGGTTTAGCGTTTGCGGACGTGGAGTTTTGCGCAACGGAAGATCCAACCGGCTGCAACGGTACCAACAATGATGAGGTGCAAGGAGATGAAATCCTCACCGGGTTTGCTGCCGGTACCGGGGTCGAGTTCAAAATGTCCGATGCTCTGTCACTCCGGACCGAATATCTGTTCGTCGGGCTGGATAAGGACGAGTTCACTAATTCGCCAGCTATGGGCAGCGACTCCATATCGCTCGATACGGACGTTCATCTCTTCCGGATCGGACTGAACTACAGCCTTGGAAACGTCCTAGGGACGATTAATCCCTGAGGCAAGACCTATCGAGGTATGTTTAGCCGCGCCCGCCCACATGACATATGTGGGCGGACATCGCTCAATCAAGCAGAGAATTTGGCAAGCACGACATGCGTGCGATGTGAAAGCCGGCCGTCCGGGAAATCGGTTCGATTTTAAGCTTCGCCCTCAATAGCGAGCCACCCAATATGTCTAACGGTAAGGACGCAGCGTGCCAGGAGGAGGCATTCCAACGCACGCCTGACGAGTCTCTTCTGCACACGTCTTGTTAACTGTCGGGTTTCGTCTTGAGCCCGGCGCTCTGCCGCAGCATCAAGCGGATTTCCTCCTCCGGGATTTCATCAATCGAGTAGATCTTAATATGCCGGCCCGACTTTCCGCGACCCTCCAGCAGCCCTTGGGGATCGTCGATTTCTGCAAGACAGGTTACCCCGTGACTGCAGACCTACACCAAAGTAATTCCCCCAAACCAGTCTCCATGATAGCCTGATTAGGTTGGATCAATGAACCACAAGCCATTCTCCTAGAATTCTTATCGTTTTTCACTGTTACGATGCTACCGGGTCTGCTGGACACGCTCGAAATGGCCGGTGAGTGCCCCGAGCCGGACGAGCCATTCCGGCATGCCAATCCGCAAACCCGAGATGCGTTGCTCGATCAGTTCAACAATGCCGCCACCGGTTTCGCGCATGTCCCAGTAGGCAAACCGGGTCTTGACATTGGATGCAAGCCACAGGGATCCGGTCTGTGACGGTTCCAAGCCGACATCCCGCAATTGCTGCGAACGGCTGTCGATATCGCGGACGAAGTAACCGACGTGATGAATTTCGGGAGCATCCCTATGCGACGGGGCGCCGAACACCCCTCGGTCCGATCCGCTCACGCTCAGCAGCTCGATCTGAGTGCGCCCGGTGTAACCGATCACGATCTCAAGTGTCTGGTCAAGCGGAACCCCTGAAGCCCGGGTCCGATACCCGGCTAGGCGCGGGCGATACCACGACCGTATGCCCAGGCGAGATCCCCAGTGCGTGCTGGCAGCCTCGGGATCTTCAACCACAATTCCGATCTGACAGAAGCTTGAAAGCTGCCATTCGGGCGGGAGCGCCTCTTGTTGAGCGTGTGCTTGACCAATTATGGAGATATCGTTCATTCGCCTAATCGATAGCCTCAGCCCCGCCGGGACCGCACGATCGCTGAATGGCACCGGTCCGCAACGGCATGTGAATTGCCAGTCTCCAGCATCTGAGCGTTGATTGGAAGGATTATATTATGGAGATTTCGAACCGGGCCACCATGTTATCTAGGACGTGTTATATCGGAAATGTCGGTTTACGTATCATCACCGTCGATGAAACTCGATAACCGCTCCGGGGTCAAAAGTTCACTTCGTCGCGCACAAGCTGAACGGTAACTGAGTGTCAGAGGAAAACCTTCCGGTCGTACACGCATCGGCGGCATCAGGCAGCGGCGCTTTGCGCATGCAATGCACGCAATGAGGCCAGGATCGCGGCCCCTTCGCCAGCACCGCCGGCCTCTGCGCCGGCCAGTCGTTGCGCCGACTCGACCACAAGGAGAGCACCGGCAAAGTCTTCCCCGACGGTATAGGCGCTCGTGGTGATGACCGTTGGAATGTGCGCTGCCAATGACGATCTGATGCCGTTGGCCGAATCTTCCAGCGCAATACACATGTCCGGCGCGAGCGAGAGGCCTTCAAGCGCCTTCAGGAAAAGATCGGGCGCCGGCTTCTTGTTCGCGACCATGTCGCCCGCCGCAATCACCTCAAACGCCTTCAAGCCCTCCGCCCCCAGGGTCGCTTCGATAAGGCTTTCCACATTGCGCAGACTTGTCGTTGTGGCGATTGCCAGGCGCATTCCGTCCGAGCGGGCCGCTTTTATCAACGTCTCAATGCCGGGGCGCAAGCTGACGGCGCCACTTGCAACCTTTTCGGTATAGATTGCGGTCTTGCGTTTGTGCATGGCGGCGATCCACGCCGTGACGTCGCCTGCCGGCACACCGTCCGGCTTATCCGTCTCGATAAAGTGACGGATACGCTCTTTGCCACCCGTCACCTTCAGCAGACGCGCATAGGTCGGCCGGTCCCAATGCCAGTCAAGTCCGCGCTCTTTGAAGATCTCGTTGAAGGCGGCCCGGTGAACCTCCTCCGTTTCCGACATTGTGCCATCCACATCGAGGATAATTGCATGCAACATTGAGACGACCACCCCTCCCTTTTCTTTGCCATGGTTCTGGTCTTTGCCATGGTTCTGGACTTATAGCTCGTGCCGCGCATGGCGCGACCGGCTCTTTCTACGGGAAAAGCTTCGGATCTGGCAATGCGATTTTTGGGGTGTGGATTAATCGGCATGGCCATTCCCGTCTCACCCCACCATCGACCGTTTTGTCGCATCGAGCAGCGGTCTCTGCGGTTTTTTATATGTCAGGGGCGTGCCAACAGC
>CAMYJA010000010.1:0-9374 GCA_947258705.1 uncultured Hyphomicrobiaceae bacterium
AATACCATCGCGACATTCAAAAGTCTGGGCGCGTCCAACAGGATCATCTTTCAGATGTTTTTCATCGAGGTAATGATGGTGGCCGGGCTCGGCGTGCTCATAGGTCTTTCGCTCGGCTATCTCTTGCCAATCGCCGTCAAGGCGGCTTTCGGCAGCGAATTGCCGGTTTCAATCGAATTGGGAGTTGGTTTGAAGTCGACGGCGGTTGCGATTGCCTATGGTTTCCTAACTGCCACAATATTCATTTTATGGCCTTTGGGGCGGACGCGGAACATCAATGCGACCGCGCTTTTCCGCGATGAGTTGGGGACGGCACGGAATTGGCCTGGCGGCGGGATCGTCATCGCAACGATAACGCTGCTTTTCGCTCTGGCGGGATTCGCTATCGGAACGGCGCAATCCCAGCGCATTGCAATCTTCTTTATTGCCGGCGCGGTCATATTGTTTGCCGTCTTTTTTGGCCTCGGGATACTGACCGGCCGGCTCGCACGCTCAATACCGGCACCGAGATCGGCAGAGCTGAAACTTGCGCTTGCAAATCTTGCAGGGCCGGGAACGTTGACCCGTTCCGTCGTGATCTCGCTTGGGCTTGGCCTTACATTGCTGGTTGCCGTGGCCCTGGTGGACAATTCGATCACCCGCGACCTTGCGACAACCACGCCTGAAAAGGCGCCGAGTTATTACATGCTCGATATAGACCGTAACAATGCCGATGCTTTCAAGCGGACCGTATTGGGCGCCGTTCCGAAACCGAAACTCGCACTGGCGCCGATGCTTCGGGGACGCATCGTCAGGATCGATGGGAAATCACCCGATGACATCAAAGTGCCGCCCAGATCGGCCTGGGTGCTCAATGGCGATCGCGGCCTGACCTATTCCGAAACCGTTCCCCGGGGATCGAAGGTCGTCGCAGGCGAATGGTGGGAAAAAGATTACCAGGGCGAGCCTCTGGTATCCCTCGAGGCGGAAATCGCCAAAGATTTCGGCCTCGAAGTCGGTGACAGCCTGACGGTCAATGTGCTCGGCCGGGACATCACGGCCCGGGTTTCCAATTTGCGCGAACTCGAATGGGAATCGCTGGCGATCAATTTCGTCATGACCTTTTCACCAAATACGCTGAAAGACGCACCCCACAATTTTCTGGCAACGGTCACAATGACGGACCGGGACGATATCAAGGGCGAAGCGCGCCTCGTCCAAAAGCTGATTTCGCAATTTCCAGGCGTGACCGCCATTCGCGTGAAGGATGCGCTTGACGAGTTTTCCCGTGTTTTCGCGCGGATCATGACTGCGATACGGGCCGCGGGCCTGATAACGCTTTTGTCCGGCGCTCTGGTTCTGGCCGGCGCCCTGGCCACAGCGCAAAGACGGCGCATTTATCAATCGGTCGTATTGAAAACGCTGGGAGCGACGCGGGGCCGCGTGATCGCTGTGCATTTCTGGGAATATCTGTTGCTCGCCTCGGTCACGGCAGGGTTTGCCGTTCTACTGGGCGCCCTCGGCGCATATATCGTGGCGACGCGGATCATAGATGTCGGATTTTCCTTTGCCGTCGGCCCGGTCATGACCGCCCTGGCCCTTTCATCGGTCCTCGTTATCCTCTTTGGCGCGATCGGTACATGGCGGGTTTTGAACGTTCGTCCCATGCCCTATCTTCGTTCGGAGTAAGCTGGACACCATCCCGAAAATCCATAAGGTTGCGGCACGAATTTGAAATGAACCGGAATATTTGAAATGGACTCATTACTTGTTTATCTGGTGCCGATTTCGGTGGGCCTCGTGTTTATCGTCCTTGTCCTCGGCCTTATCAACATGCTCCGGGGCGGCACGGCAAGCCTTAGTCAGAAGCTGATGCGCTGGCGCGTCGGGCTGCAATTCTTTGCCATCGTTCTGTTGATGGCGGCGCTCTATTTTTCAACCTGAAGAACGCACGAATTTGACAATGGCATCGGCGCACTGACAATCGATGGGATGGTAATGGACGGGATGGCGCAGACGTTGAGCGTCACAGAAAACGATCGGCGTCGCCACGAGGGGTGACAAGGGGCGGTGAGGCTAATATCTGCTGCTGCGCCACCATTGCCTCATGCGGCGCGCACTCATCCGGTAGCGCTGGCGGCTGCGCAGTTTCTGCTGCCGTAAACTGTAGACAGTATCGGATTCGGGCGGCTCCCAGGTTTCTCCCGCTTCGATCTTCGCGGCAATCTTGGCTGCGCGCACGGTCGTCGGTTCGTCATGGTCTGCAATCTTTTCCCCGGTCTCCTCAACGCGATTACGAAGCTTTTTGTCCGAACTCGTTGGCGTGTTTTCACTTACCCGCACAAGCCTGACCCTCCGGATACCGCGGTCGGCTTCATCCATCGCATATTGCTCATGCCTGATAATCTCGGACTGCGCCCATGGCTGCGCCTTGCAACGGCAATTTGCGACCAGTTCCTTGCGGTATCTGAAGGCATTCTTCATTGCCGAATACTTTCGTCCCCTGAGGTCGATCATATCTTCGATCGTTCCTCCATTGTTCGAATAATAGTAAAGTTTTGTCGGAACACCGCAGCTCGACTGACAAGTATTTTTGTCCCGGCGCAGCCTCCCCTGACTGGTCGCATTGCTGACGGGATAGTAAAAACCATCGCATGTCCGGACGCACATCGTGCGGTAGCCGCTGTATTGCGATTCTGTTGGGCGCACGATCTTGCCAGACCGGCTCCTCCGGTCTCTGCGTGTTCCATCCGGGTAGACGATATAGCTGCGACCGTCCGATCCATAAACAACGTAACCGTTTGACGCGCCCCCAAAGGAAAAGATCTTGTTCGACTGACCGGGTTTTGGCGGTTTCTTGGAGAAAGTGAAAAACGGCTGCGGCGCTTGATAGGTCTTAACCTTGGGCGCCGTATAAATTTTCATTTTGGGAGCCGCTCTGTTCCGGCCGCGCCGGTCATTGTCGATGGCCCAGAATTCATGAACCCCTTGCGCCAGACGAACGGCATCGGGTGGAACGGCATCATGCTTCAGGAACACAAGATCCCCCGAGGCATCCTGTCCATCGAGGGACGGAACATGAAATCCTGAATCAACCGCCGCCTCCTGGCCGGCGATGCCAGTCCCGGCCGCCCATAGCTGCTTGGGCGTAGCCGCCAGCGCACCGGAACTGCCGGGTAATACCGCGGCAGCCAATAATGCGGTCAAAAATAGAGCGGAGGAATGATTGACGGTTCCCAAAATGCGGAACCGAGACCTGAAGCCGTTCACATTCATAATTTTACGCAATACAAGGAACAAAACTCATTACACAGATAGTAGACAATAACTGAACGCTTGCCAACGTGTTCTAGAGCTAAATTACGAAGAAATTGCAAATATTGGGTGCATGTATGGTAAAATTTTCTCGAAACGGTCAGTCTTCGCCGAACGCCTCGCGAATCCACGCCGGCGTCCGTCGCGGTTTACGGCGATAACGCGGTGGTTTGGAATCGCCTCGAACACGCGGTTTTTTCACCGACTTACGATTGCCGCCCAGGCGCATCAGCTTCTCTTCCTGGCCGCTCACCTGCCGCCTCGCGGCCAGACGTTCCGACTCGCGGACCCGCCCCGCGGCCAGACGTTCCGACCCGAGGACTGAGGGCACGGCTTTGATTTTCGTGTTTTCAAGAAAATCGGTATCGATTTTCGACATTGAACGAACATGCCCGACACGCATCAATTTGCGCCCTCCCCGCAATCCCGTGGTGCGAACAGCCGGCCTTTCCGCCCGTTTTGCCCTGAGCGCATAAGCGCGATGTTTTGCCAGCGAGGCCTCCTGCCAGGGATGGGGGCCGCATTTCCGCTGGGCCGAATATTCTTCACGATAGCGCCAGGCATTCTCCAGATCCGTATAAGGGCGCCCCTTCAGATCAACCATATCCTCCGGCCGGCCTCCCGGATTGCGGTACACAAAAAGACGCACCGGTTCGGCACAGCTCCGCTTGCACACCTGCCGGTCCTTCAAAAACCGTTCTCTGTTGGTTGAAAAACTGACAGGCCAGTAATAGCCATCGCTGAGACGTACGCAAAGCGTACGATAGCCCGATCCGAAACGTCCGACATCGTTCGCAATATCCAACGGCTTGGGCGGCAGGACGACGGGCTCCATGTCCGAAAAAACATCGAAAAAGAAACTTCCCCCCCGTCTCGTCGTCAGCAATCCCGACCGGGGCGCCGCGTCGATCTGAGAAGGATCGGGTTTGGCCGCAACCGCACCCCGCGCATTCCGTGACTTCTTCTTTTTTTTCCGTTCGATTTTGCTCCAGAATTCATCGCTCGAACCCCAGTCCTCATCCATCGTCAACACAATACTGCCAGACGAGGAAACCACATCCAGACCGGCAATTTGCGGGTCGCTTGATTGTGCATCGTTTGAATGTGTGTCGCTTGAAAATGAATTGGGGAAATAGGCATTGCCAGACAGATCATGTTGCTTTGCCTGGGCAGGACGAATTTTCGCGAATTGCGGTCCTGCGGCCCCGGGATCAGTGAGATGGGCCTGGATATTATCTGCAGCATGAAAAGAAAACAGAACGAGACCGGAGAGAACAACCCGCCTCCATGCACCATTGCGGGCACTCTCGATTACGCGCCCCCCGCGTTTGGCCCACCTGTACATCGAACCAACTCCAGATCATGAACTAGAAATCTTGCTCAACTCAACCCACGAAAGCCTAGACTTGATGCCGTCCATTGCCAAGGTTAATCCAGACCGATCCACCGAGCGCCAGGAAATAGTCTGCGATAACAACAGCTTTCATCTTATAAATTCCTGCAAATCTAGCTCCGAATTAAGGCATTCAGAGGATTTTACTTGGGCGCAAGCCTTACAGCGCCGTCAAGCCGGATACATTCGCCGTTCAGCATGCTGTTCTCGCAGATATGGCCGACCAGCGCCGCATATTCCCCCGGATGTCCCAGACGAGAGGGAAATGGTACCGAACGGCCAAGCGCCTCGGCGATATCATCGGGCAGTGAATCGAACATCGGCGTATGAAAAAGCCCGGGCAATATGGTCATCACACGAATGCCGTCACGGGCCAGATCCCGCGCTATCGGCAGCGTCATTGAAGCGACGCCGCCTTTTGACGCGGCATAGGCGACCTGGCCGATCTGACCGTCCTGGGCCGCCACTGACGCCGTGCTGATAATAACGCCGCGCTCTCCGTCCTCCGTCACAGGCGCGGCATCGACCATCCCCTCGGCGCACTGCGTGATCATGTTGAACGTACCGACCAGATTGACCTCAATGAGTTTCTTGTAGCTTTCAAGGTCATGACGCTGGACCTCTCCCGTTTCCCGGTCCCGCGAGACCGTTTTGCGGCCGATGGCTATACCTGCGCAATTAACGAGGATTCGTTCCTGGCCATGGCTGTCGCGCGCTTTGGCCAGCGCTTCGCCGGCGCTCTTTTCGTCGGCAACATTGCAGAGACAAAAACATCCGCCAATCTCGTCGGCCACCAGCTGGCCGCGCGCTTCATTTAGATCGAACACCGCGACATTGACGCCGGCCGCAGCGAGACGACGCGCACTTGCCTCGCCAAGTCCCGAGGCACCGCCCGTTACCACGGCGCTGATTTCATTTCCGAGTTTCATTTAGGTCACCCTTTAAACTTATTGCCTGTGGTTGAGTTACGCCGACAAGCCACCTATGTCTAGCTGATGACGGACAAAACCGAGAACTATTCCTCCAGCGCAGAGAGCGGCGTTGATGAATTCCTGCCCGTTAAGGTGGACCGGCGGGAAGAAAAAGTGCGGCGGAATTTCTGGAAAAAGCTCAAGCGCGTTCTCTCCAGAATACCTTTCGCTGAAGATCTGGTCGCGGCTTACTTTTGTGCCACCGACAAGGAAACGCCGACAAGCGTCCGTGCCACTCTGATGGGCGCGCTTGCTTATTTCATCCTGCCGCTGGATTTTATACCCGATATCATACTGGGTGTCGGATTCACCGATGACGCCGCCATTCTCGCCGCCGCCGTCAGCGCCGTCGCCGCCCATATCAAGCCGAAACACCGCGATGCGGCGAAAGAGGCGCTCAAAGACGACGATTTGGGTCGCGATCCAACCTATACCGCCTGAACCGGCAAAGTAACTTTTCAATCCTGCGGATGGATAACGACCTTTCCCACAGCCTTGCGATCTTCGAGCACACGCATGCCCTCGACAATTCCATTCAGCGGATAGGTTCCATGAACGCGCGGCCTCAGCGCTCCGGATGCGCACCAGTCGAGTATCTGCGCGTTGTTTTGGGCCTGTAATTCAGGCGTGCGCTCCAGCATGGCACCCCAGAACACCCCGACCACATCGCAGTTTTTCAAAAGCATGAGGTTGGCGGGCAGTTTCGGGATTTCGCCAGAAGCAAAGCCGACAATCAACAACCGCCCCTGCCAGGCCATGGCGCGAAGGGCAGCCTCCGTGTGTTCGCCACCGACACAGTCATAAACAACGTCCACGCCTTCGCCGTCGGTCAGTTCCTTCAAGCGCGTTTTAAGGTCGTCGGATTCGTAGTTCACAAGCTCGTCCGCGCCATGGTCTCGGCAGACGCCAAGCTTTTCATCCGAAGATGCCACCGCAATCACCCGCGCCCCCATCTGATGGCCGATCTCGACCGCGGCCAGACCGGCGCCCCCCGCAGCGCCCAGAACGGCCAGCGTCTCGCCGGCTGCAAGCCTCCCCCGGTCCTTGAGCCCGTAATAGCCAGTGCCGTAAGTCACGGTAATCCCGCAGCCGGTGTCGAAGCTCACATCATCGGGAAGCGGGGTCAAAACTTTCTCCTGGACAATGACGAGCTCGCGGGCAGCCCCCCACCCGATATTGGCGACAACGCGCTGACCGGCTTTGAACTTGGACACCCCGGGCCCCAAAGCTTCAACCACGCCGGAGAGTTCCGCGCATGGCGAGAAGGGCAGTTCGGGTTTATATTGATATTTACCCCGCACGATCAGCAAGTCGAAAAAATTCAGCGCCGCCGCCTCGACGCGCACCAAAACCTCGCCATGGCCGGCCACCGGCGCCTCAACCTCCTCTATAAGGATGGATTTGGGACCATCTAAAGACTTGCAAAGTGCCGCGCGCATATGTGATCTCCATGATAAATCATACCCTGCAATAACATGAGAGGCGGAACGAAGAACAATTCATGAGAGGATATTTTGCCATCGGTGTCGAGCGCGCCTCGAAAAAACGCAATCTCGGCAATCTTATACGGTCCGCCCACGCCTTCGGCGCGAGCTTCGTCTTCACCATTGGGGCCACCTATAGCGCCATCGAGGCAGAGGCGGATACATCCAAATCGCCAGCTCATCTACCGGTTTACAATTGGGCCACCGCGGACGAAATGATACTGCCCGAAGGCTGTAAAATCGTCGGCATTGAACTCGTCGACGATGCGGTCGATCTGCCGAGTTTCCGTCATCCTCTCAGGGCTGCCTATATTCTTGGGCCTGAACGCGGCGAACTTTCCCCGGAATTGCTCGAAAAGTGCGACTATGTAGTTAAAATCCCGACCAAATTCTGCGTTAATGTCGCGATGGCGGGCGCTATCACCATGTATGACCGCGTCAAAAGCCTCGGTAACTTCCAGCGCCGGCCCGTCGGTGAAAACCAGGAGCCCGAAGAGCGCGAACCACACCGCTTTGGCGGCCAATTTCGCCGCAAATGATAGCTATGAATCGCGAATCGCAGTTAAATTGGGTAATCCCAGGTCTTCTTCAAGTGCTGGATTTGAGCTTGATATGGCGTTATAGAGGGCAAATTGGGCTGCAACCGAGTAAACCGTTAAAACCGAGGTTCAACGGATAAGATGAGAATTCACATGCGAAAATTATTTATCGTTGTAACGGCAATTATTGTCGGAGCGGGTGCAGGCGCCCCGCCGGTCCATGCGCAGGCGGCCAAATTCCTGCAGCAATTCAATGATTGGTCGTCCTATGTCCGCGACAGTGAAAACGAAAAGATTTGTTTCGCCGTATCGCAACCGAAGGACTCTGAGCCTAAAAAAGTCAATCGAGGCCAGATTGTCTTTTACCTGACCACCTGGAAAAGCGACAATATCGTCAATCAGGTGAGCGTTAAGATCGGCTATCCTTTCAAGCCGGGCAGCAAGGTGTCCGCGACCATCGGACCGGACCGCTTCTCACTGATCACCAAGGACGACAAGGCGTTTATCGAAAATACCAAAGATGAAGCGCGCCTGATCGCGGCTATGAAAAAGGGTGCGAAAATGGTCGTCACGGGAACCTCGAAAAGGGGGACGCTGACCAAGGATATCTATTCCCTGTCCGGCATTACCGCAGCGCTGGACCACGTTGCCAAATCATGTAGTTAGTAATTCAGTCAGTTCGGCGAAATCGACACGGAAAAATGCAGACAGCGCAAGAGATCTTGACGGAGGCGGGTGAAGTTTCTGCGCGCACATCCCTGATCGGTCTGACGCGGGAAGAACTCGGCAGTCTTTTCAAACAGGAATTGGGCGTGGCCGACAGGCATGTGCGCATGCGCGTTTCGCAGTTCTGGCGCTGGCTCTATGTTTTCGGTGCCGGCTCATTCGAAGAAATGAGCGACCTTCCCAAAGACATGCGCGCCGATCTCGCAAAAAAATTTATTATCGACCGTCCCGAAATCGTCAGTGAGCAGATCTCCGAGGATGGTACGCGCAAATGGCTGCTCCGCCTGCCCGCCAGAAACGGCGAGCGCCAGGCCGAGATCGAGACCGTCTATATTCCCGAAGCCGACCGCGGCACGCTCTGCATATCGAGCCAGATAGGCTGCACATTGAATTGTACCTTTTGTCATACCGGCACGCAAAAGCTCGTTCGCAATCTCGACCCCGGCGAAATCACGTCGCAAATCATGCTCGCCCGGGACAGGATCGGCGACTGGCCGGGTCGCGAAGCGGACGATAAAACGGGACTGCCGGTATCCGAGCGCAAGATTACCAACATCGTTCTCATGGGCATGGGGGAGCCGCTTTATAATTTCGACAGCGTCAAAACCGCTATGTCGCTCGCATATGATGGTGAGGGGCTCTCCTATTCAAAGCGCCGGATAACCCTGTCCACCTCGGGTATCGTGCCAGAGATTCTCCGCTGGGGCGAAGAAGCGGGCACCATGCTGGCGATTTCCCTTCATGCGGTGAGCGACGACTTGCGCGATATACTGGTTCCCATAAACAGGAAATACCCGATCGCGAAGCTGATGGCGGCCTGCCGTCAATATCCCGGTCTGTCCAACGCCAAGCGCATCACCTTTGAATATGTCATGCTGAAAGATATCAATGACAGCGACGAGGACGCGAAAAATCTCGTCCGGCTTCTTTCCGGCATACCGGCAAAAATCAATCTCATTCCATTCAA
>CAMYJA010000010.1:9488-66970 GCA_947258705.1 uncultured Hyphomicrobiaceae bacterium
GGCAGCGCCGGGCCGAAAATGTGGAGTTATGACCGCCAATGATTTGGAGAACAATCGTACGTCTCATTCTAATTCCCATCGCCTTTATGCTGGCGTTGATAAGCGCCATGTTCGTTCTGTTCACGCTGGGGCAGGAACGCATCGTTCAGGAAATGGCCATCGGCGGTGAAAACGGTGACTGGATCGATCTCGCAACGGGCCTCGTTACCAATGCCGAGCTGTTCCTCAGTCTCGCATCGGCCCTCACCATCGTGCCGACGCTGTTGCTGATCATCATCGGCGAGGTATCGCGCATTCGCTCAAGCATTTATTACATCGTCGGTGGCGGAGCAGTACTCGCTGCAATTCCGGTTCTTGCCCGGCTTTCCGCTGCTGAGGATTTCATACTTCCATCCACGGCCATATTGCAGATCTTCGCCACCGCAGGCTTTGCCGCGGGTCTGGTTTACTGGCTCATAGCGGGACGCACTGCATAGTCTGAAAAATATGCTATGAACATACAAAGGCGCCCTAAGTGAAAACGGCGGCACACAGCCTGACCCGGGCTGTTACAGATGGAATGGGGAGGCAACATGTTTTTCGACATCAAGTCCCAGATCAAACTGGCGCAAAACCTGACCGAACTCACATTGCGGAATATGAGTGATGCCGCAGGGCTTATTAACGGTCCCGGTTCCACCGGCACCCGCGAAACCGGATCGAAACGTAAACGGACCGGTGCCCGCACCAGGGATGCGAATAAAAGTCCCCTCTCGGAAATGATGGATCCGACTGCATGGATAGAACAGATGATGGCAAATGCGGCCGCTGCGCCGGCACCTTATCAACCATCGCTCTGGTGGCCCCTGAACCCGTCATTTCTATCGATGCTGCAACCGGCCGCCCAGGCGATCCCCAATATGGCAATCCCCCTGGGGCTGAATCCCGCCAGCACCGGTCCGATGGGACTGTCCCCGTTTGGGGCTAACCCTTTCGCTATGGGAAAAGCCGATGCTCCAGGGCCTCTACCCGTATTCAGCGCATCGTCCCCCTTCACCGGCGGCGATATAGCCGAACTGCCGAACATGTTCTGGTGGCTGGTCGAGCCGGACCGGAAGGATCGCCGTGCTGCGTCGAATGAGGAGGACGCGGAAATCGCGACCTGGGCCATGGTCATGGATCCCTTCGGCCTGTTTGGAGACCCCCAAACCGAAACGGTCGAAGAGGACGAGGCCGAAGAAGAGAAAAAATCACCCGACGTTTTTAATCCCTTTCATCTGATGTTCGATCCCTTCGGTTTTTTCACGGAAAGGGAGAGCGAAAGGGACAGTGAAAAGTCTGCCGCCGAGGATAGGGGGCCAGACCGGGACAAAGGGTCCGGCCGCGGCACGGAGAGTGCGGATCGATATGAAATTCCGACCACGTTCGATCTTTTCGATCCCTTCAAACTAATGCAGCCGCAATCAAATGAGGGGACAACCGGCACGGGCGGAGACAGCCGCAATCACTTTTTTGGCTTCCAGCCGGGCGCACGGCATCCGCTAATGAATTCGGGCAGGCCGACCGGCATGTTTTACGTAGCGGTCGCATTGCCGCCTGAGATCGAAAGCGTAAATCCCCACCTTCCCGGGTGGAATCTCGCTTTTTAGGTGGAATACTTTTTGCTGGAATGCGCTCTAGCTGAGAAGACCGACGGCAAAATATGCGGCCAGAAATCCGCAAGGCAGCGTCAGAATCCACGCGGCGAAAATATGAGTGATTTTTTTCCACTTTGCCTGTCGGCTGAACGCACCGATACCGATAAGGCTGCCGACAGAGACATGGGTGGTGGATACGCCAAATCCGAATTTTGAGGCGAATATCACCAGAAACGCCGTCACGAGATTTCCGGCAAATCCCTGAGAGGGGGTCATTTCCGTCACCTCTTTGCTCATGACATGCGCAACGTCCCTGGAAAAAAGAAATCCGCCCACTACCATCATCAAGGCGACGGCAAGAAATATTACTGTCGGCGAAAGCGCAAGACCATTGGCCAGCAGAAAGATCGACGCTATTTTCGGCGTATCGTTCACGCCGCGTGCGAAACAAACACTGAATCCCGACGCCATATGCGCCTTGTCCACGATGGCGGCATACCTGCTCGTCAATTGCGCGGGCTCAACAAGGCTCGCAATAACATGGCGCGGCTTAAGCACCGCTCTCGAGCGCCAGACGCCGAAGGTCAATAAAATAGCCAGTAAAGGCGAAAGAAGGAGCGGTAAAAAAGCCTTGTCGAAAAGAGAGCCCATCGCCGCCTCGGCTTCTGGAAAGGCCAGGGCGGCCCCGGTCAGGGATCCGAGTATCGCATGGGTGGTCGAAACCGGATAGCGGAGGAAAGTGGCCAGGGCAACCGTGAACGCTGCGCCGAACGCAAACGCGCCTGCAAATATCGGATCGGCCAGCACCTCACCGGCGACAATGCCCTTGCCCGAAAATGTACGGACCAGCTCCGACCCGAGATAAATCGCGGCACAGCCACCCAGAAAAGTCGCAATATTGGCAAGAACGAGTGCGCGGGAATATGAAAGCGTCCCGCTCCCCCACAGGGTGGCCATTCCCTTGAAATTATCATTGGCCCCATTGGCAACGCTGAGGGCCAGAACAGTGAACAGAAAAAAGGCAGCTAGCATGAAGATCCTCGGTCGTACTGACATAAAACTGTCGTAAAAGGCCAAATCCGGATCAAATATGCAACCTACTTTTTCGTGAGTTGAGCGGAACGAATTGTGAAAGTCGTGAAATAAACAATCGCCCATTGCCAAGATCGCAACTATAGTGCAGACCGATTTTCACTGAATTAAACTGAACAGGACGAACCAAATTGAACGACATAAATAAGGTCGTGCTCGCCTATTCAGGCGGTCTGGACACCTCGATCATCCTGAAATGGCTTGAGACCACCTATGATTGCGAGGTGGTGACCTTTACCGCCGATCTCGGACAGGAAGAGGAGCTTGAGCCGGCGCGGCAGAAAGCGGAAATGATGGGTATCAAGGAGATCTATATCGAAGATCTCCGGGAGGAATTCGTTTCAAATTACGTCTTTCCGATGTTCCGGGCCAACGCGCTTTACGAAGGCATCTACCTGCTTGGCACATCCATCGCCCGCCCGCTCATCGCCAAGCGCCAGATTGAAATAGCTGCCGAAACCGGCGCCGATGCGGTCGCTCATGGCGCCACCGGAAAGGGCAATGACCAGGTTCGTTTTGAACTCGGCTATTACGCGTGCAATCCCGACATCAAGGTCATCTCCCCCTGGCGCGAATGGGATTTCGTGTCCCGAGAAGATCTCCTGGCTTTCGCGGAAAAACACCAGATCCCGGTCCCCAAGGACAAGCGCGGAGAGGCGCCGTTCTCGTGCGATGCCAACATGCTTCATACATCGTCGGAAGGAAAAGTCCTCGAAGACCCGGGCGAGGAAGCGCCCGAATATGTCTATCAGCGCACCGTTTCGCCGTTGGACGCCCCCGACAAGCCGACTTATGTCGAGATCGGTTTTGAAAGCGGTGATGCCGTCTCCATAGACGGCGAAGCGATGAGCCCGGCGAGCCTTCTGTCGCGCCTCAATCAACTCGGCGGTGCAAACGGCATCGGTCGTATCGATCTCGTCGAAAACCGTTTCGTCGGCATGAAATCGCGCGGAATTTACGAAACGCCCGGCGGTACGATACTCCTGAGCGCTCATCGCGGCATCGAACAAATCACGCTCGACCGGGGTGCCGCGCATCTCAAGGACGAATTGATGCCGCGCTACGCCGAACTTATCTATAATGGTTTTTGGTTTTCGCCCGAACGTGAAATGCTGCAGGCGCTGATCGACAATTCTCAGGCGCAGGTCACGGGATCGGTCCGCCTGAAGCTCTATAAGGGCAATGTCGACATCGTCGGACGCACATCGCCCTGGTCGCTTTATTCCGAGGACCTGGTGACGTTTGAAGATGACGCCGGCGCCTATGACCAGAAAGACGCGCAGGGATTTATTAAATTGAACGCACTGCGCCTGCGCACGCTGGCCGCGCGCAAAAAGCGCCTTTCGTAAATTCAAGCCACCAACAGATATGGCAATTTTCAGATCATGGTCAAAGTCAACGCCGGGATAAGAAAGGTCAGGCTGGACGATATATTCGCCTTGACCGATCTCTATGGTGAAACCCAGCGCGCAACCTATCGCGGCATCATCCCCCACGATGCGCTGGAGCTGGCAATTGCGCGGCGCAAGCCCGATTGGTGGCGGCGCAATATCGACAAGGGATCAAAAAGCCTGATCCTCGAATATGACGGGCGCGCCCAGGGCTATGTCACTTACGGCCCCAGCCGTTACGGCGATATTTCCTATAAGGGGGAAATCTACGAAATTTACATACGCCCCGACTTCCAGGGCTGCGGCTTCGGCGGCGAATTGTTCGACCGCGCCCGCAGCGACCTAAAGGCCGAGGGCAGGGAGGGGCTGATGGCCTGGACCATCGCGGCCAACGAACGGGCCGTTGGATTTTTCAGGCATAGAAACGGCATTGAGTTCGCGAAATCCCAGATCAACTACCGGACACGCACCTTGCTGCGCATCGCCATGGGTTGGCCGGATCAGCCCGCGCACTGAGTGTTAGAGCGGAGACTAAGTGGCCCCGCGCCCAGATTTGAAGCGCCCGCCGCCGGGGTAGGCGAAGACGTCCTGGTCGGCGCAAAATAAATGCACGGATAAGCTATCCCTAAGCGAAATGCGCGCGCTCATACTGTTGTGCCGCCTGCTGCGGAGCGCTCTGCTTATCCATTTCACTGAGCGAAGCGTAGGCCAGGTTAATCCGCTGCAACATCGCACTTGCATATTCCAGAATTTCGTCCGGTAGATCATGCGAGGCGTACCGGTCGGGATGATAGGCTTTCACAAGCTTATGATAGGCCGAACGCACGAGTTCGTGCGAAGCGCCATGCGCAACCCCGAGCACGGCATGTGGATCGAAATCCTTTTGCCTGAAGTCGCGGCCTTCAAGCTGGCTGGCCTTGGGGACATTCGTGACGCTCAGCGACCGGATCGAACCTTTCGCGAGCAGCATCTGATCGCCGCGATAGGGCTCGAACACGACGAACCGGCCTTCAGAGTTCAACTCTTGTTTGATTGTGCGTGTTTTCGCAACCATGATCCGCCCGCGCAATTTTGATCCGTCATCCAGGATGACATGAACGGGATGGCCCTTTTTTTCCAATCCGGCGCCCTGGTCGACAGCATTGCGTTCAAACATGGGACTATCCAATCCTTCTGGTTTCATTATGAAACGGCCAAACAAATCTAATAAGGGGAGATGCAGAAATCGTGCTAACCGCCGCGACGGTTTCTTTTCACAACTCTATTGCTTCTCCACTTTTGGGATTGTCTCCAGATCGGGCAGCCAGCTCAGGGCAGAGCGGTGCCAAATCTGTTTTCGCGGTATGAGCCGATCGCGCTGCCGCGCCGTGCCCAGACGAATATTGTACAGCTTTGGCCCTACACCGACGGATGTCGCGTAAATTCCCGATCCGCATTCGGGACAGAAAGCCTGGGCCCGTTTTGCACCGCTCGATCCCGTTTTAATATAGATCTTTGGTTCCCCGGTCAGAACCAAATCGGCCTCGGGTACGCGGGCGATGGTGCGGAACGCAGTCGCCGACAGGGCCTGGCAGTCGGTGCAGTGACAAATCGCGACATTGTCGGGATCAATCTCGGCCTCATATGAAATTTTGCCACAGTGGCACGCACCGTCAACCTTCATTCTTATCACCCTTGTATTGCACCCAATTATCTCGTTCGGACACCCTATCAAGAAAAACCATCACCAGCTAAACGGAAAAACCGGCAATCGGCTGCCAGTTCTACCCGTTCCATGAAAATCAACCACTAGCGATGTCAACGACAATGTGTTAGGTCAACGCCCCGAACGTATTAATGCGAATATCGAAGTGCACTTTGAATAAACGGGTGCGGCGCATTATATCAAACTTATCGAATTACCCTATCGACCTCACCGGACATGATCGTCGTCATGCAGAATACCTGAAAGGGTAGGGTCCGCCGCTGTGGTCATTGAAGAGACGGCAGATTGAACCCTGTCGGCCCAACGTCTTGAGAAAGAATATTATGGAACTGCGCAACATCGCCATCATCGCCCATGTCGATCATGGCAAGACATCCCTTATTGACGTGCTTTTGCGCGAAACCGGCACTTTCCGGGACAATCAGCAGGTCGATGAACGGGTGATGGATTCAAACGACCTCGAACGAGAGCGCGGCATAACCATTCTGGCCAAATGCACAAGCATCGTCTGGAAGGACACACGCATCAATATTGTCGACACGCCCGGCCATGCCGATTTTGGCGGCGAGGTCGAGCGGATACTCAATATGGTTGACGGTGTCATTGTCCTTGTCGACGCCGCCGAAGGCCCTATGCCGCAAACCAAATTCGTTGTTGCAAAAGCACTCAACCTCGGCCTGAAACCGATTGTCGCCATCAACAAGATCGACAAGCCCGATGAGCGTCATGATTTCGTTCTCGATGCCGTCTTCGACCTTTTCGCGGCCCTTGACGCCGATGAGGAACAGCTCGACTTCCCAGTGCTTTACGGCTCCGCCAAACAGGGCTGGATGGCCGACACGCCCGACGGTGCACAGGAAAACATGGCCCCGCTTCTCGACCTGGTGCTCAATCATGTCGAACAACCGAAAATCCAGACTGGTTCGTTCCGCATGCTAGCGACCACCATAGAAGCGGACCCCTATCTCGGCCGCATATTGACCGGGCGCATCACATCGGGCGAAATCGCGGCCAACAGCCAGATCAAGGCGATCTCCACGGACGGCACCACCGTCGATCAGGGGCAGGTCTCGAAGGTTCTGGCCTTTCGGGGGCTCGAACGCCAACCCATCGATGTCGGCCAAGCAGGCGATATCGTCGCCATCGCCGGCCTCAAACAGGCAACCGTATCCAATACGCTCTGCGCACCGGACGTCACGGAACCCATTCCCGCGGATCCCGTCGATCCGCCGACTCTTGAAATGACGTTCCGCATCAATGACGGACCGCTTGCCGGTCTCGATGGCGACAAGGTGCAAAGCCGTGTCATTCGTGAACGCCTGTTGCGCGAGGCGGAAGGCAATATCGCGCTAAAGATTTCAGAAACGGGCGAAAAGGACGCATTTGAGGTGGCGGGACGTGGCGAGCTGCAACTGGCCATCCTCATTGAAACCATGCGTCGCGAAGGTTTTGAACTCACGGTTTCGCGCCCAAAGGTCGTCTTGAAGCACGATCCCGATCTCGGTCAGGACCTGGAGCCCATCGAAGAGGTAACCATTGATGTCGATGAAGAATTTTCAGGGGCCGTGGTCCAGAAGCTCTCTGAGCGTCGTGGCGATCTCATTGAAATGAAGCCCTCGGGTGGCGGCCGCCAGCGCCTGGTTCTTCACGTCCCTACGCGAGGTCTCATCGGCTATCAAAGCGAGCTTCTCTCCGACACCCGCGGCACCGCTATACTCAATCGCATTTTCCATGAATACGTACCCTTCAAGGGTGCGATCCAGGGCCGCCGCACCGGCGTGCTCATGTCGAACGGCAACGGCGCCGCCGTCGCCTTTGCCCTCTTTAACCTTGAAGACCGCGGCCCCCTAATGATCAATCCCCAGGACCAGGTCTATGAAGGCATGATCGTGGGAGAGCATTCGAAAGGCCAGGATCTGGCAGTCAATGTATTGAAGGGAAAAAAGCTGACCAATATGCGCGCCTCCGGAAAAGACGATGCCGTTTCCCTGACGACGCCCATGAAAATGACGCTGGAGAAGGCGCTCTCCTATATTCGCGACGACGAACTGGTGGAGATCACGCCAAATCATATCCGCCTGCGCAAGCGTCTACTCGATCCCAATGACCGCAAACGCGCCGAGCGCGCCAGCGCGTGATATCGCCAGGTTAGGAGGAAGGGGAGGGCTTTTTGGCCTTACGTGCCCTCTCCACGGCGGGCAGGAGTTTGGTGTGGATATCGCGTTCCGATATGGGCCCCACATGCTTGTATGTGATCCGCCCGTAGCCGTCGACTATGAAGGTTTCCGGAACCCCGTAAACCCCCCAATCGATGGACACCCGCCCTTTTTTGTCGGTGCCGACAGCCACAAAAGGATTGCCATAGCGTCCAAGGAAGCGCCGTGCGTTGACCGGCAGGTCTTTGTTGTTGATGCCGAAAAGGGGTGCGCCGGCGAGTTTCTGGAACTTCACCAGATAGGGGTGTTCCTGATGGCACGGCACGCACCATGAGGCCCATACATTGACGAGCGAAACCTTGCCCTGGGCGAGGTCTTCATTCGAAAAACCGGGCACCTGCTTGCCACCCGACTTCAGCCCCTCGACTGGAGGCAGAACGAACTCCGGAACCGGCTGGCCGATGAGCGCGGATGGCAGTTTTTTCGGATCACCATATTTCAGCGCGAAAGCCAGAAATCCCGCCAGACCCAAAAAAATAAGCACGGGCAGAAACGACAGGCCCGAAGACCGGGTTTTGACAGCTTCATTCGTCATGATGTTTTCCGTCTATTCCGTCCCGCCCGATTGCGCCGATCGCCGTGTAATACCGCGGGCCTCGAAATCATCAAGCACCGCCTGTTGCTTCCTGCCGTCATGAATGAGCCACAGGACGAGCGCTGCAAGCCCGCCAATGACAACGCCGTAAGACATCCATATAAAAGCCGCATGTGGTCCCAAATCCATCATCCCGATTACTCCGCTGCTTGAGGCGTCATGGCCTCGTCAACCTGTGTGATCCTGAGTGCTGCTACCCGCCGCCTTAAAATCTCGTTCCGCATGGCCTTCATATGCAGCGCAAAGAAGAGAACCGTAAAAGCGACCGCCATGACGAGAAGCGGATACAGAATGCTCGAATGAAGCGTTGATCCCCCCATGCGCATAACGCTCGCAGGCTGATGCAGCGTGTTCCACCAGTTCACAGAGAACTTGATGATCGGCAGAATGACCGTCCCAACCAGCGCCAGAATGGCGGAAAGCTTGCCCGCCTGCACCTCATCGTCGATAGCGTTTCTGAGTGCGATCAGGCCGAGATAGAGAAAAAAGAGAATGAGAACCGACGTCAGTCGCGCGTCCCAAACCCAATACGTACCCCACATGGGTTTACCCCAGAGCGATCCCGTCACCAGCGCCGTAAACGTAAAAACCGCACCAATGGGAGCGGCGGCCTTTGCCGAGACATCCGCCAGAGGGTGCCGCCATACCAGAAGACCGATACTGGACACCGCGATCAATCCGTAACACATCATGGCCAGCCAGGCGGAGGGCACGTGAATGAACATGATCCGCACCGTCTCTCCCTGCTGATAATCGGGTGGCGCCGTAAAAAACGACATATAAAGACCGATTGCGAACAGAAGGGCAGTCAGCCCGACGAGCCACGGCAGCAGACGTGCCGAAAAATTCATGAACCAGGTCGGATTTGCAAATCGTAGCATTTTACTCTCTCACTTAGTCGCGCCCCGCGCAGCGTGCGTATTGAAGAATACAGGATCGGCCTATCTTACTGAAATTTCATGCGAAGTGCAGCCCCTGCGGCCCATGGAGCCAAAACGATAGCCGCCAGGCTAATCGCACAAAGAATCATGAATGAGGCGGTAAAGGATGACGGACCCACGATGACCGCCATGACACTGCCTACACCAAATATCAGGATCGGAACATAAAGGGGAAGTATGATAAGCGAAAGCAATAATCCGCCACGGCCGAGCCCGAGCGTCAACGCCGCCCCGATGGCGCCGATAAAACTCACCCCGAGCGTGCCGACCAGCATTGTCAGCACCAGAACGCCGAAAGCGTTTATATCGAGATTAAGGAGAAGACCGAGCACAGGCGCGATCAGCGCCAGCGGAACGCCGGTCGTGATCCAGTGCGCTATGGATTTCGCGGCAACGATGAGTTCCAGCGGCAGCGGTCCAATTATCATCACCTCAAGAGACCCGTCTTCAAAATCGTTCAGGAAAATCCGGTCCAGCGAAAGCAGCGCGGACAGGAGAAGGGCCACCCACAACACGCCGGGCGCAATCCGCGCCAGAAGGTTGAGGTCCGGCCCGAGCCCGAGTGGCAAGATTGCAATGACGATCAAATAAAATCCGAGCGCCGTGCCGATAGCACCGCCCTCGCGCAGCGCAAGCCGTATATCCCGGGCGACTAGGCTCTTGAATCCGCTCACTGTCGGCCACCCCTACCGCCAAGCTCCAGCGTTTGCGCGTTTTCGATCCCAAGCTCCAGATGCGTCGCGGCAACCGCCATCCCGCCACCGGCGACATGGGCATTAACCGCATTGGCGAGCAATACTTGCGATTTTTTGTCGAGCGAAACCGTTGGTTCGTCAAGCAGCCAGAGAGGCCGTGCCGCGACCAGAAGCCGGGCAAGGCAAAGACGGCGTTTTTGCCCGGCGGAAAGGTAACCGGCCGGAATATCGCAAAGAGACGAAAGAGCAAAGGCGCCGAGCGCCTTTTCGATGACCGCGGCATCGCTCTCGCCGTTTTTTTCCCCGGACAGAAAACACGCCCAGAAAGCAAGGTTCTCGCGAACTGTAAATTGCGATTTCACACCGTTGAGATGACCGACGAAATGACACGCCTCGCCAACGGTAATGTCCTCGCCCGTCTCCTCTCCCCCGTCCTCAAGACGAATTGTACCGGAGGCCGGCTTTAAATACCCCGCAAGCATTCGCAATAGGCTGGTCTTGCCCGCCCCGTTCGGCCCAAGAAGAAGCAGGCACTCTCCGCCCTGCACGTCCAGTGAAAGGCCGGAAAAAATTTCACGCCCGCCTCGGACGCAGGTCAGGTTTTCGCTGAAAAGTCGCATAGTCTGGAATAAAAACTCTTGGGCGGGAAAAATTTCCCCCCGACAAATAAAGCAAATTGATTAACCGCGATTGTTCAGTCTATATAGGGTGGAACCTCTAATGAACGCTAGCGAAAAACGGACGGGTTAGCGGATTTACCTGTAACAATTATCGTCAATCCCGGCGACACGTTCTGTCTCCAGGTGACGGTTTAGGGTAAATCGACCTCCTTCATCGGCACTCCGGTGGCGCGGCACAACTCGCTGATTTTAGGTCTGACGTGTCAAAAAACCGGTTTTATCGGTCTTGAATGTCAGTACCGAAATTGGCAAATCCGGCTTGTGACCATTCGCAGGCGGTCAGGATCGGCATTCGTGATGAAATGCCGGAACCGGAACGCCCGTCAAGGAGATGCGCTTATGACGACCGAGAACAAAACCTCAATCGACAGTTTCAATTGCCGCGATACGCTGGAAGTTGATGGCCAGACCTTCGAGTTTTTCAACCTGAAAAAAGCCGAGGAAAACGGCCTGACCGGAATTTCGCGTCTGCCCTTTTCTTTGAAGGTGCTGCTTGAGAACCTCCTGCGCTTCGAAGACGGAACCTCCGTTACCGCCGATGACATCCGTGCCATGGCGGAATGGCTCGATACGAAAAAGTCCACCCAGGAAATCGCATACCGCCCCGCACGCGTGTTGATGCAGGATTTCACCGGCGTGCCTGCCGTGGTCGATCTCGCAGCAATGCGCGACGCGATGGCGTCAATGGGCGGAGATCCCAACAGGATCAATCCACTCGTGCCCGTCGATCTCGTCATCGACCACTCGGTCATGGTCGATCGTTTCGGCACACCCGATAGCTTTCAGTTCAATGTCGATCGTGAATATGAACGTAATCTGGAACGCTACAAATTCCTCAAATGGGGAGCGGATGCCTTCGATAATTTCCGCGTCGTGCCGCCCGGCACCGGCATCTGCCACCAGGTTAACCTCGAATATCTCGCCAAGACCGTTTGGACCAAGACCCTCCCCGACGGCACCCGCCAGGCCTTTCCCGACACCTGCGTCGGAACCGACAGCCACACCACCATGATCAATGGCCTGGCCGTTCTGGGCTGGGGCGTCGGCGGCATCGAGGCCGAAGCGGCGATACTCGGCCAGCCCATATCCATGCTTATCCCCGAAGTCATCGGTTTCGAGATGACCGGTCGATTGTCCGAAGGCGTTACGGCCACAGATCTCGTTCTCACCGTCGTGGAGATGTTGCGGGCGAAAGGCGTCGTCGGCAAATTCGTGGAATTCTTCGGTGACGGTCTCGATCATCTCTCCCTCGAAGACGTTGCCACGATCTCCAACATGGCGCCCGAATATGGAGCAACTTGCGGCTTTTTCCCGATCGACAGTGACACGCTGAAATATCTCAACGCCACGGGACGTGGAGAGGAGACAAAACTTGTCGAGGCATACGCAAAAGCTCAGGGGATGATGCGCGAGCCGGGCCGCGCACCGGAATTCACCGACACGCTTGTCCTCGATTTGAGCGAGGTCAAACCGTCCATAGCCGGTCCAAAAAGGCCGCAGGACCGCATTGTACTCGATCAGGCGAAACAAGCGTTTCACGATAGCCTTGCCGCAGAATTCGGCAGAACCGCTGATGCAGACAAGACCTGTGAAGTTGAAGGAGAGGATTATACCCTCGCCAATGGCAGCATCGTCCTTGCCGCCATCACCTCCTGCACCAATACGTCGAATCCCACGGTCCTGGTGGGCGCGGGACTGATGGCGCGAAAGGCCCGCGAGAAGGGCCTCGGCGTCAAACCCTGGGTCAAAACCTCTTTCGCGCCCGGCTCGCAGGTCGTTACGGATTATCTCAAAAAGTCCGGACTTCAGGACGATCTCGATGCCCTCGGCTTTGATCTTGTCGGCTATGGCTGCACCACCTGCATCGGCAATTCCGGCCCCCTGCCGGCACCGATTTCCAAGACAATCCACGACAACGACCTGGTGGTCGCGGGCGTTCTTTCCGGCAACCGCAATTTCGAGGGCCGGATCAGCCCGGACGTCAGGGCGAACTATCTCGCCTCACCACCGCTGATCGTCGCCTATGCGCTCCTGGGGACCATGACGCGCGACATCACCACCGAGCCGATCGGCGAGGACAGGGACGGCAATCCCGTATACCTCAGGGACATCTGGCCGACCTCGAAGGAAATCGCTGAAATCATCCGCAATTGCGTGACGCCGGAAATGTTCGCATCCCGTTATGCAGACGTCTTCAAGGGCGATGAAAAATGGCGGGAGGTCGACGCAGCCAGAGGCAACACCTATGCCTGGGATGCAGAGTCGACCTATGTTCAGAATCCGCCCTATTTCGAAGGGATCCAGATGAAGCCCCCGGAAATGGCCGACATAAAGGACGCCCGCATCCTCGGCCTGTTTCTCGATTCCATCACAACCGACCATATTTCCCCCGCCGGCTCCATCGAGGCAGCTGGCCCGGCAGGTAAATACCTCATCGACCATGGGGTGCCGGTCCGGGAATTCAATTCCTACGGTTCCCGGCGCGGCAATCATGAGGTCATGATGCGCGGAACCTTCGCCAATATCCGAATAAAAAACCAGATGGTTCCCGGCACCGAAGGCGGAGTGACAATCCACTATCCTGACGGCGGTGAAACATCGATTTACGAAGCGGCGATGAAGTACCGTGAGAAGGGAACGCCGCTCGTTGTCTTCGCCGGCAAGGAGTACGGCACCGGCTCCAGCCGCGACTGGGCGGCGAAAGGCGCCACGCTTCTCGGCGTGCGTGCCGTCATCGCGCAGAGCTATGAGCGCATCCACCGTTCCAATCTAATCGGCATGGGTGTCATTCCGCTCATCATCGAAGGGGACCGCTCATGGAAGGACTACGGCATTACGGGAAAAGAAACAGTGACTATCGAAGGTATCGGCGATCTCAAGCCCCGTGCGAAAATGACCGCTCAGGTGACCTTTGACGACGGAAGCCGAAAGGAAATACCGCTCATCTGCCGCATCGACACGGAAGATGAGCTCGCCTATTTCCAGAATGGCGGTATCCTGCACTATGTCCTGCGCAATCTCGCCGCCGCAGCCTGAAGGGACAATGATGAACGTTCAAAATTCATCGAAGACGTCACGCGGAAATTTTTTTGGCCCGCTCACTATTCTGCTAGCGCTCGCAATCCTGGCCGGTCACGGAAAACCTGCCCATGCCGATGACCGCCTGCCCATTTATGACATGCATGTGCATTATAACGAGCCTGCCTGGAGAATATTCGACCCCGCCTATGTCAAGCAGCTCTTCGATGAAGCCAGGGTGACGCGAATCCTGCTGGGAAGCTGGCCGGATTTGGGCACGCAAAAACTCCTCAAGGCCCACCCGGCAATCGTTGTACCGACTTTCAATCCCTACAGGGAAGACGTCAGGGCCCACAACTGGACGAGGTATCCCGAACGTGTACTGCCATATATGCGCGAGCGTCTCATGCAAACCAATTATGCGGGAATTGGCGAGATTCACATCTATGACGTGAACGGGGTCGACTGGAAGGTCATAGAGAAGGTCGTCGAGATCGCGCGCAAAAACAAACTCTTCCTGCATGTCCATTGCGAGGATGACGCCATAGAAAGGCTCTACGCCATCGATCCCGGGGCCGAGATATTATGGGCTCATACAGGCTTTGGCGTACCAGCCAAAAGGATTGATGCGACCATGCGCAAATTCAAGGGCCTGAAGGCAGAGCTTTCATTGCGGGCGATCAATATCATTTCTGAAGATGAAGGATCGGAGATCAGGCCAGAATGGCGCGCAATTCTCATGGCCCATCAGGACCGTCTGATGATCGGCACCGATACCTATCTGAATTTCAGCTGGGCTGATTATGGCGAGCTGATCGCCGCCCATCGCCGCTGGCTGGACAGGCTGCCGCGTCCCGTCGCCGAGAAAATCGCCTACAAAAATGCTCAAAGTTTTATCGGCAGATGGTACCGCGCGAGATCGCCCAAAAGCCCTTAAGAAGGGCTGGATCTAGTCGTCATCCCGATTATGACCGGCGGCGGCTGGTATAAAGGGCGACTTCACAATAATGGGCTTTCACCCATTCGTTACTGGCAATTGAATGAGCCTTTCACAATAATCAGCCTTTGAAATCCGCTGGATCATTTTTCACTGTGCTGTCATGAGGCTCGAAAACAGTATGAAACACTCAATATCAAATCACCTGCATATCGGCTTTTCACCGATATTGGCCTTGTTTTTCATATGCTTGGGGGTAACCGCACTGAGCGGGGGCGCCGTGGCGGAGCCTCCCAAGGCGAAAACGCTTATTGAGCTCTACACCAGCCAGGGGTGTAATTCCTGTCCTCCAGCCAACAAGCTCCTCAAGAATTACGTCAACCGTGAAGATGTCATCGCCATCAGCCTGCCTGTGGATTACTGGGATTATCTCGGCTGGAAAGACACCTATGGAAAATCCCAATTCTCCAATCGGCAGCGCCGTTACGCGCGTGTCCGCAGGGATGGACAGGTCTATACGCCGCAGATCGTCGCCAATGGATTGGAACATGCGGTTGGCAGCCGGCCCCATGCCATCAATAATGCAATCCGCAAGAGCAGATCCGCCATTCAGAATAAACAGATCCCGCTTGAATTGAAGATGAAGGACGGCACGCTCACACTGCGTTCCATGCAGAGTGATGGAGCCTCGCCCGGTGCAATCGCCACCGGAAATCCCGGCACGATAGTGTGGCTGGCCCTGACTAAAAAAATAGCGGCAACCCAGGTGCCGCGCGGCGAAAATCGCGGCAAAACCGTCACCTATTACAATGTTGTCCGCGAGCTCAAACAGGTCGGCTCATGGACCGGCGAGCCGATGCAGATCAAATTGCCGAAAAATCATGACATGAACAGCGGCAAAACCGGCTGCGTCGTGTTCTTGCAGCTGGGTCGCGGCGGCCCGGTCATCGGCGCGGCCGAGCTCTAGAGCCTGATCGTTCGGGGGTAACTCCTTCGTGCCTGGGACGAAAGCGTGCCTCAGCCTCTTGAACAATAATCCCGGAGCCGGGTTAGGGTTAGGGGCAGGGCTGGGGCAGAGAGCGCATTCAGCGGTAAATGGTATTGGCCGTGTCTGGGGCGCAAGCCAGCGGTGCGCCGGACAAGCCGTCGATGACTTCCATCAAAATCCGTCAAATACGATCAAACGCCTTCAAGGGTCGATCAAACCCATTCGGCCCCATTGTAAACGTCGCCAAATGGCCAAATAATCATGTCAGCAATCAACGCATGGAAATTTTGGCCAGAAGCGAGTGTTAAACATGACCTGTTCCCGTAAGATTTCGCCTTTCCTCATCGCCCTCATCATCATGCTGCCCACGGGTTTCTCTAATGCACAGGAGAAGCCCTTTTTTCATTCCGGGCTAGCTAGTGAAGCCAAACGGTATGAGCAATCGATGAAAAGGCTCTGGAATCCGGGCGATCGCACAGCATCGGTTTGGCGCCGTACCGCCGACCTGGCTTTCAAGGCAGGTAATGTTAGACAGGCCGTCGCCGCCTTGTCCAAATCCGTCATGCGCGACAGAAGCCACAGCGCCACATGGCGAAAACTTGCAGAGGCTTTACTGTTACTTGAGCCGGCCAATTCGAACGAACGTTACAACCTGCCGACCAATGCCAGCAGCGCCGCTTATCAAGCCTATCTCCAGGCCAAAACCGGAACTGATCAGGTCGCGGCGCTGAACGTCCTTGCCCGGGCGCTCGTTCGCCGTTCCTATTGGCGCCCTGCCCTGATGGCTTATAAATCGTCACTCAAGCTGGCCGACGATCCCGCCACCCGCAAGGCCTATGAGGAGCTTCTGGCAAGCCACGGCTTCCGCATTCTCGACTACAATGTCGCCTCGGATTCCGCCACTCCGCGCCTTTGCATCAAGTTCTCCGACCCGGTGGCCAAGGGCAACGTCAATTTCGAACAGTATGTTTCCATCAACGGCAAGGATCCGGCCTCTCTTTCCACTGAGAACAACCAGATTTGCATCGACGGCCTGAAACACGGCCAACGCTATCAGGTGGCCGTCCGCGCCGGCCTGCCGTCATCGATTGACGAGACCCTGCTCAAAACCGCGGAGCTTTCGGTCTATGTCCGCGACCGCTCCCCCTCAGTCAGGTTCACAGGCCGCAATTATGTTTTACCCAATAAAGGCCAGCAGGGTATTCCGCTTACCAGCATCAACACCAAAAAACTGAATATCGACATTTACCGTGTCGGCGACCGCGCGCTTGCAGGCTCGCTTTTACGGGGCAATATAGGGCGCAGCATGTCACGCTACGATCTCAACGAGCTTGAAGAAAACACCGGCCAGAAAATCTGGCATGGCGACATGAAAGTGACCTCGAAACTTAACCGCGAAGTCACCAGCGCCTTTCCGGTTAGCCAGGCCGTGCCCGATCTCAAGCCCGGTGTCTATATGATGGTCGCCGAACCCGCCGACAAAACCCGGGAACAATGGAAACAGCGCGCCACCCAATGGTTCATCGTTTCCGACCTCGGCCTGACTTCTTTCACGAGCAGCGACGGCCTGCACGCCTTTGTCCGCTCCCTGGCAAGCGCGGAACCGGGCTCGAATGTCAAACTCCGCCTTATCGCCCGCAATAATGAGGTCCTGGGCGAGCTGACAAGCAATGCAATGGGATATGTCCGCTTCGATCCAGGCCTGACGCGGGGCAAGGGCGCCATGTCCCCGGCCATCCTCATGGCCGAGAGCAAATCGGGCGACTATGCCTTTCTCGATCTCACCAATTCGGCCTTCGACCTCACCGATCGCGGCGAAAAGGGCCGCACGGCACCCGGACCGCTCGATGCCTATGTCTTCACCGAGCGCGGTGTCTATAAACCCGGCGCTGATGTGCATGTGACAGCACTGCTCAGGGACCATACCGGTAAAGCGGCGGAACGAACCCCCCTGACAATGATCATGACGCGGCCCGACGGTGTGGAACATGCCCGCCTGACGCTCACCGATGAAGGTCTGGGCGGCCGAGCGACAACCATCGCGCTCGCCAACACCGCCATGACCGGCACCTGGCGTCTTCGCATGCATGCCGACCCCAAAGCGGATCCAATCGGGGAGGCATCCTTCCTGGTCGAAGACTTCGTGCCCGAGCGCCTCGAATTGAAGCTTGACGCAAAGACGCCAAGGCTTGCGCCGGACGCCACCGGTCAGGTCAATGTCAACGGCCGTTATCTTTACGGCCCGGCAGCCGGCGACCTTGCGCTTGAAGGCGAAATCGTTATCCGGCCGAGAAAAAAGGGACCCAGGAACTTCAGCGACTATCATGTGGGCATCGATACGGAAGAGTTCAGCCCCCTGAGAAAAAACCTGCGTGGTCTGCCCCGCACGAATTCCAGGGGTCAGGCATCGGTTCCATTGAAAATGCCGGCCATTCCCGCAACATCAAGGCTCCTAGAGGCCAACCTCACCCTGCGCCTGCGCGAGCCCGGTGGCCGCGCCATCGAACGCGCCCTGACGCTTCCCATTGATGCGAAACGCCGGATGATCGGCATCAGGCCATTGTTCAAAAAGGGCGAATTGAGCGAAGATTCCGACGCCGGTTTTAATATTGTCATGATCGGCGAGGACGGCAGCCAGATTGCCGCCAAGGGCCTGAAATGGGAGTTGCAACGGATCGAACGCCATTATCAATGGTACAGCCGCAACGGATCGTGGAATTATGAACCGGTCTCGTTCAGCCGCCGTGTGGCCAATGGCAAAATAGACGCACTGGCATCGGGCGCGGCAAAAATCAGCCGAAAACTCGGTTGGGGCCGTTATCGCCTGGAAGTCGCCACTGACGATCCATCGGGCCCAGTCACAAGCGTTAGCTTCAATGCCGGCTGGTGGGGTGGCGGCGAAGGCTCCGACACACCTGAAATCCTCGACATCGCGCTTGATAAAAAGGAACACAAGACCGGGGATGTAGCGCGCCTTTCAATCCAGACCAAGGGGGCGGGAAAAGCCCTTGTCGCAATCATCGGAAACGGCCTTCAAGACATGAAGCTCATCGATGTACCGGCGGGCGGCACGGTCGTGCCCTTGAAAATAGCTCCCAAATGGGCTCCGGGTGCATATGTGACAACGCTTTTCTATCGGCCGCTCGACATCAAGGCGAAGCGCATGCCGAGCCGCTCCATCGGCGTGAAATGGCTTGATCTCGATAGCAAACCGCGCACGGTAGGCATCGAGATGAAATTGCCGGAAAAGGTTGAATCTGCATCCGGTCTTTCCATACCGATCAAGCTCTCCGGCCTCGGCGCAGACAAAGATGCACGCATTGTGGTCGCGGCCGTCGATGTCGGCATCCTCAATCTGACGCGCTACAAAACGCCCGCACCGGAAAGCTGGTTCTACGCCCAGCGTAAGATGGGGACGGAAATCCGCGATCTTTACGGTCGTCTTATCGATGGCATGAAGGCCGGATCGGCGGCCATCCGCTCTGGAGGCGATGCCGGACCCGCGGGAATGTCGATGCAGGGCAGTCCGCCCGTCGAAGCACCCCTGGCGCTGTTCTCGGGCATCGTCCCCGTCGCTTCCGACGGAACGGCGAATGTGTCTTTCGATCTGCCTGAATTCAACGGCACGGTTCGCATCATGGCCGTCGCCTGGAGCCGAAACAAGCTTGGTCATGCCGAACACGACATCATTGTCCGCGATCCGGTTGCCATTCTTGCCAGCGGACCACGTTTCCTGACGCTTGGAGACAAGGCGCGCCTGCGCTTCGACATCCATAATGTCGAGGGTCAGTCCGGAACCTATAAGCTCAACTTGAAACAACACGCGGCCGACGGGTCCGAAAGCGAGATACTCAATCGCGATGTTGCGCTCAAACCGGGTGAGAAGATCAATATCACGCAGTCCATCGACGCCCGGCGCACGGGAGAGGCGATCTACGCCATCCATCTCACAGGCCCGGGGAATATCGACATAACGCGCAATATAGGGCTTCATGTCAGCCCCATGGCGCCGGATATCAAGCGCAGGACAATCGCCAATCTCAAATCAGCTGGTGGAAAACTCGTCATCAGCAAGGATATTCTCGGTGATCTCATCCCCGAAAAATCCCTAGTCAGCGTCAGCGTCGGCCCGAGCGCCGGGCTCGATGTTCCCGGACTGCTTGTGGCTCTCGACCGTTATCCATACGGCTGCGCCGAACAGATCACCAGCCGCGCCTTGCCGCTTCTTTATCTCAACCAGGTTGCCGCCAATGCAGGCATAACCGGCGAAGCAGAAGCGCAAAAGCGGATAACAAAGGCGATCGCCCGTCTTTTCGAGATGCAGAATTCAAATGGTGCATTCGGCCTCTGGGGCCCCGGCAATTCCGATCTCTGGCTAACCGCCTATGTCACCGATTTCCTGACCCGCGCCAAAGAGCAGGGCCATGAGGTTCGAGAAGCGCCCATGCGCCATGCCCTCGATCGCTTGAGAAATTTCGTCAGCTACGCCTCCGACTTCAAAAAAGGCGGCGAAGCGATCGCATATTCGCTTTACGTGCTGGCCAGGAACGGCCGCGCGCCCATCGGCGATTTGCGCTATTATGCCGACGCGAGGATAGCCAATTTCTCAACCCCCCTCGCCAAGGCGCAAATCGGCGCGGCCCTCGCCATGTATGGCGACAAGGCCCGTGCACAAAAAGCTTTTGACGCCGCATTGGGCGAACTTGATGACGCCAGACAAAGCCATTGGCGACGCGATTATGGCAGCGGTCTGAGAGACGGTGCGGCCACCTTGACACTGATCTCCGAAAGCGGTGTCGGTTCCTCGCGCCTGCCCGGGCTTACCGGCCTCATCGCCACCACGCGCAGTCAGAAAGGCCGTACGTCCACCCAGGAAGACGCCTGGATGCTCCTCGCGGCCCGAAGCCTCATGGAGACATCGAAAAAAGTCAGCCTGAATATCAATGGCCGGACCCATCAAGGAGCTTTTAACAAGGCTTTCACACTCGACGAACTCGAAGGCGGGCCCATCACCATCGTCAATAATGGCGAGGGCAGCCTACAGGCCGCCATCACGGTCACGGGTGCCGCCGAAACGCCCGAACCCCCGTCAAGCCACGGTTTCCGCATCGAGCGCCAGTTCTACACGCTAGATGGCGCCATGGTCGATTTGGCCGGCGCGGCGATCGCAAAAAACGCCATAAAGCAAAATGACCGCTTCGTCGTTGTTCTCAAGGTCGACCAACTCGAAGCAAAGGGTGGCCGTGTCCTGCTTGTCGACCGTCTGCCAGCGGGTCTGGAAATTGAAAATCCGCGTCTGGTTTCCGGCGCCACTCTGAGAAGCCTTTCCTGGCTAAAGACGTCCGACACCCCGCGCCATTCCGAATTCAGAAAGGACAGGTTTACCGCCGCCTTCGATCTTTATGCGCGCAGCAAGAAGAAAAAGGCGGCTCCGATCACAGTCGCTTATATGGTGCGTGCCGTAACACCGGGCGCATATAAGCACCCTCCGGCAACCATCGAAGACATGTACCGCCCGGAGCGCTATGCCCGAAGCCGGTCGGGAGAAGTGAGGATCGATGCAGCCGACTAGTACTCATTCGGTCGCTCTCGGTGCAATGGCGCATGCCCGCGGCAGCTCTGGCATGCCAGCACGGCTCCTCCGCCACGCCATTGCCCTTGCCGTCTTTGGATTTCTGGCGCTTGTCGTAATCGCAGAAATATGCATCCGGCAAATGACCCCGATACCCCTCTCCCATGCAGCAAACACCTCAACGACGGTAAGCGACCGGAACGGGCAATTGTTGCGAGCATTCACAACCGAAAATGGACGATGGCGGCTCGCGCTCGATCCGGAGAACGCCAATGAGACATATTTGAACATGCTCCTTGCCTATGAGGACAAGAGGTTTTTCGATCATGGCGGCGTCGACGGCCTCGCTCTCTCCCGGGCATTATTCCAATTGATCAGCAACGGCCGGATCGTTTCGGGCGCTTCGACTCTGACCATGCAGGTCGCCCGCCTGCTCGATCGGCGTCATGAGCGCACCCTGCGGGGGAAAATCCACCAGATCCTCCGCGCCTTCCAGATCGAGCGGAAAATGACCAAGCGCGAAATACTTTCCCTCTACCTGAAGCTCGCGCCCATGGGTGGAAATATCGAAGGTGTGCGCGCTGCATCGCTTGCCTATTTCGGCAAGGAACCGGTGCGACTTTCCATCGGCGAGAGCGCATTGCTGACGGCCCTGCCGCAATCCCCCGAAGCCCGGCGTCCCGACCGCAATCGGGCGCGGGCGGTGCGCGCGCGCAACCGCGTCCTGACACGCATGGCGGACAAGCAGGTCATCTCTAAAGCCGAGGCCGATCGTGCAAAAGGCGAGACGTTGCGCGGGCGCCGCTATGCTTTTCCGAAACTGGCCCCCCATCTTTCCGAATGGTCCCTCGCGAGCGCACCGGACCGGCGCAGTTTCAGCCTGACCATCGACCGCGATTTGCAGATGTCGCTTGAAAAGCTCGCCCGGTCCCATGCCCGCAAGCTTGGACCGCGTCTCTCCGTGGCCATGCTGGCGATCGAAAACGAAACCGGAAATGTGCGCGCCCATGTCGGGTCAGCCGATTATTTCGATGCCCACCGCTTCGGCTCCATCGATATGACACGCGTGTATCGCTCCCCCGGCTCAGCCTTGAAGCCCTTCATTTACGGACTGGCATTCGAATCCGGTCTCGCCCATCCCGAAACGCTGATCGAAGACCGGCCCATACGCTTCGGCCCCTATGCGCCCAAAAATTTCGACAATGTCTATCGCGGGACCGTCACCATAAGAAAGGCCCTGCAAACTTCACTCAACATTCCCGCCGTTAAAGTCCTCAACGCCGTCGGCCCGAGCCGCCTCATCGGCCGCTTTAGAAAAACCGGCTCCGATCCCCGGCTTCCCCGCCAGTCAGCGCCCTCTCTCGCCATAGCCCTGGGCGGTCTGGGATTCCGTCTCACAGACATTGCCCGTCTCTATGTCGGGCTCGCGCGCGGCGGTAAAATGATCGACCTGAAATACGATCTGAACGCAGAGGCCCCCACGGTCGCTGCGGCAAACCGCGCAGGAAAAACTGTTCTGGATCCCATTGCTGCCTGGCAGACCACCGACATCATGCGCGGCAGCCCGCCCCCCGAAAACGCCAAGGCCGGAGAGATCGCCTATAAAACCGGTACGTCTTACGGCTTCCGTGATGCCCTTGCCATCGGTTTTGACGGCAGGCACACGATTGCCGTCTGGATCGGCCGGCCCGACAGCACCGCAACGCCGGGGCTTACCGGCCGAGCCGCCGCAGCACCCATTCTGTTCGATGCGTTTTCACGCATATCACGAACGCGAAGCCCTTTCCCGCCCGCACCCGACCCAAGCCTCATTGTTGCCGGCAATGCGCTCCCCCCGCCCCTGCAGCGTTTCCGCGACGAAAACGCGGGAATTTTCATTGGCTCCGTAAAAACCCGCCCCCTGATGATTGCCTTCCCGCCGGAAGGTTCCGAACTTGAAACCATTCAGACCGGCGGGAGCGGACAAGCACCCCTGATGCTGCGGGCCGAAGGTGGCATCCTGCCCCTGACATGGCTGGTCAATGGCAAGCCCATTGTTTCAACACCGCATCGAAGAGAGACGTTCTGGCAACCGGAGGGGCGGGGTTTTGTCGATCTGAGTGTCATAGACGCCAGGGGCAAGGTTGACCGAACAACCATTCGATTGCGATAACATATTGATATAAAACAATAATCACTACGTCACCGCTATTCTGCGAGCGGTTGTGACCTTATGTCCCATGTCAAACTGAGTTCTATTCAATTCCTTTAACATGCACTAGTTTAAGCCGTTGCGGGAGACGTATCGGCAGAGACGTCGTCGCGAGAAAAACAACAGGGCCAGGCAATGGTCCGGGGCCAACGGTAACGAGCCGACGGTCTGTGACCGAGAGGAACCTGGCAATGATATTTGTGAGAGGGCTCGCGGCTTGCGCCCCTGAACGTGGCTTACGTATTAACGACATCGCCGCGCTGACAATGCATGGTGTATCAATTCTCCTCTATCTCCTGTTTTTGGCCCCGGTCTTGGCACCGCATATTTATCCCTCGGCCATGCCGGAAAAAGCCGACGATCAGGAGATCGATAAGGTCGCCCAGGCCCAGGATGCCGGGCACGCGTGGACAGGTCATCGTGAAGGCAGTTATTTCATTGGCGCCTATGGCGGTGTTCCCTATACTTATCCGAGCGATGTAAGCGTCCTCCGTCCCAACGGGACGGATTTCACCCTTCATAAAGTCCCTTGGCGCGGGGAACCCTTTAAAAGCCCGGTCTATTACGGCGTCCGCATTGCCGGATGGTCGGAGCGGCTACCCTTCGGTGCAATGATCGATTTCACCCACTCAAAGGCAATTTCGGAACGTGATGCCGTCGTCCGTCAAAAGGGCACGCTCAACAACAAACCCATGGCGCCGAAAGCCCGTATCGACGAAACCTTTCGCAAGCTCGAATTTTCTCACGGCCACAACATGCTCACACTGAACGGTCTCTATCGCCTGCCCGCCCGAATCGGATCCATAAGCCCCTATTTTGGCGCCGGTGCAGGCATCTCGATCCCGCACACGGAAATCCGGCTACGCGAAGACCTGACGAGAACCTATGAATACCAATACACCGGACCGGCTTTACAGGCCCTGTTCGGTCTTGAAATCCAATTACCGAAAATGTCGGTATTCCTCGAATACAAATTCACCTTTGCGGATTATCGCGCACCCCTCACCTATCGCAACGGATCATGGGTCGTGCAGGATCTATGGGCGCAGTTTAACAACTGGCGCACGGGAAAATCATCAGTTCAAGGAGCTCTATCCACAAGGCTGACGAGCCATCAACTCATTGGCGGTCTTGGCGTAAGGCTGGTAAGGCCGACAACGACGCGTACAACCTTCAATTGAACCATATCCACAAGGCCCGAAAATCGCCTTCAAAAAAACCTTCTTAACCTTCATACATAGCAAAATTTATTCGTAGAGGTCATATGGGACAGTCCATTGCTATAATGAACACCAAGGGAGGGGTTGGAAAATCGACTCTTGCGATGGCCATTGCCGAAACGGCTTCTGTATATCATAACAAAAGCGTTCTCATCATCGATTCAGATCCGCAAACCAGCATGAGCGTCATGATGATGCCGGTGCACCGCTGGGAAGAACTTGAGCGTGATAGTAAAACGCTGGTTCATTTTCTTGCTCAAACCGTTCTCGGCGATGAGAAGCTCGACTGGAAACAGTTTGTCGCCTCCGAAGTTTCCGACGTCGACGAAGCCTCCTCCGTCTATCTGATGCCAAGTCACATGGAGCTTTCGTTATTCGAACGGGCCGTTTCAGAAGCCAACCACGCGCGCGCGCTCCGCGAAACCGTCAGCGAATTGCTTGATGAGGCCAGGGAATTATTCGACCTGGTCATCATCGACTGCCCCCCCGGCATTTCCATTCTGACCGAAATCTGGCTGCGCGAGGCAGACTATTATCTGCCGCCCACTAAGCCCGACTATCTCTCGGCACGGGGGCTGGCCATACTGGGACGGTTCCGTCAACTCTATCCGAACATGAAATTTTCCAAAATTCTCGGCGTCGTCATTAACATGAAAGACCGGCGCTCGCCCATCGATCAGGAATGGCATGGGCGCATCGCTTCGCTACAGGAAAACAAGTGTTTCGTGACAGCGATACCGCGCCGCGCCCACATTCAGAGAGCTGCGGACTTCAACGATAGCAAGCGCAGCTACGCCTCTAAATACCCCGCCGATGCTGGCAAGTCATTGCGCGACCTCGTGGAAGAAATATTGGAGCGTCTGGCACAAGGGGCCGACGATGACGGCAATAAATTCACCGATGCCGACGAAGAGCTGGCAACGGAGAAAACCGCAAAACCGGTCAGTTAGGCGCAGGGCACCAATTATCGGACATCGAACAGTTTTAGCTGTTTCTCGTCATGCCCCTTGGTCTCGCGTGCGAGTTGCTCGATCCGGTCAAACGGTACCTGGTCGGCCTGAATTAGCGAGCGCTGTGATTTCATCGGGCAGACAACACCCTCCTGAATGAGATGAAATTCACCAACGGTCTGATTGGGCAGAACCATTGCCGGATCGATGCCGCTATCCGATGCAAAGGCCGCCTTGAGCTTTTTCAGCGCCGTGTCTTCCCGGACCTTTCCGATAAACCAGGACGTTACCTGATCGCGCGATTTATAATCGAGATCACCCGGAGATTGCGTGGCGAGAACCATGCCCACACCGGCCGAGCGTGCCCGTTTCATAAGACTCTCAAGCGGCTCCTTGGTCGCAGGTTTTGATGCTGACGGTATATAGAGGTCCGCCTCATCGAACATGATAACCGCCTGAAGCTCATCATTCGGATTGCGCTGACAGAAGCGTAAAGCTTCAGATAGAAATTGCGCAACCCAGAACAGGATATTCTGATTGTCGCCGAGGAAGCCCGTATAAATGACGGAAAGCCGCGTTCTTCCAGGACGGGCATGGGGCCCGATGCCAAGCAGCGATTCCATCCGCAACGGCTCGCCGCCGCCTTCGAACAGAGCAAGATTGCGGTGCCTCAGCGAATCCAGTTGAGCGACAAGATCGCGGCGCAACCGGCCGCTAGGGTCCATGCGCTGCGTCAATTCGACAAGCTCCATATCTTCATTTTCCAGAAGATAGATGAGATCCGCCAATGTCACCTCCGAGAGGCTTTGTGCTCCAAGAAGGTTGAGCGCAACGGACAGAATGCCGCCCTGCCGCTGATGAGTCGCCGATTTCTTCAAATGCAGCATGTCCGCAAGGGCCGCCGCAGAGACATTTGCCAGTTGCTGTCGTTCATGCTCGGGGAGCTCGCCGATACCACTCGGCAACAATGTTATACTGATCGGCCGCCCCGAGGTCCGCCCCGGCGTATACACGGCCACGTCTATGCTCGATCCGAGGTCTTCGCGCAGGACCACGCGCTCGCCTTGCTCATTGTCTTCCGCGCGCCAGACATCGGGATTGGCATAAGAACAAAGATCGCCTTTGCGGTCGATAAGCACCACCGGCGTCCCCGACATCAGCAATTGTTCGATAACCGAAAGTGCAAGCGTTGTCTTGCCGGATCCGGATCCGCCGAGCACGGCCATATGCCTCTTGAGTACATTCTTCGTCAAATGCAGGGATTGCTTCAGCCCCGAGAGCGCGGTTCCGACAAAAAGCCCGCTATCGCCAGCCGCGGCACCGGTCCCGTTTGCAGTCTTACCCGAGGTCTCGAAGGACAGATGTGCAAGACCGTCCGCATGCGCATCTTTCTCACCGGCTGCATCGTCCGGTTCGGGACCCAGATCCTCCGGCAGCTCCTCATCCTTGTCGTTTCGTGCATCTCTGTCGTCGGTATCACCGGATTTACGTCTGCCGATCAACCCTGAAACGAAAGGAATTCCCCAGCGCGAACGCTCGGCAGTATCCTTCTTCTCGCCAAAGTTTTCATCATCGGACGTCTTGATCGCCGGACCCCCGACGATTTGCGACCGGGCAAGTTTCAATGGTGTCTCTCCATCTTCGGACACATCGCGTTTGTCCGAGATCGAGGTCACCGAAGCGGTGTCGCGATCAGGTTGTTCTCCGATAAATTGCGCCCCAGCCGATCCGGCCACAAGGTGCATGAGCTGCAATATTGAAGGAAGGCTGCCAAGGGGCATGAACTCGCGCAGCCATCCCGTGAAATCACCCGTCGACCCATGACGCTTGTGAAATTCGAGTAATGACAATATCCGCTCCAATTCATATAGCGGGACGACTAGGCGTCGCCCGCCTTCGGATAAAAAGCGGCGAATACTCTGTCCCGTCGCGCTGCGCACGCTCGGCGGAAAATCCACCGTGCGCAAAATGATAGGCGGCTTGCCTTCACGGCTTTGCAGAACCTTTTCGACTTGCCGTTTGAGCGCGCCACCCTGACTGCCCTTGTTGCAGACGAACAATCGCGTCTCGATGCTCTCGCCTGACCGGTAAGTCACGGTCAGATCTGCCGCAACAAGCTCAACCAGCCAGTCCACATTGTTAAAGACAACGTCGAATTCTCCGCCATTTTCCACGCTCAGCAACCCAAGCGCTCTGGTGAAGACCGACATCAGGTCTTCTTCCTCTTCTGGAATGGCCGGCTCGAAATCATGGAGATGCTGGTCCCAGAGCTCTGAAATACCGACCCGCTTCGTCTGTGCAGAACCTCCGTGGCCACCCTGAGATATTCCCTCTTGCGGCTCCGACTGATCCTCGTCCACCACATCCACGTGCGACAGGCCTTTCCAATGGCGCTCGGCCGTTTCCAGCAGACGTCTCGTCGTGAGCCCTGCCACCTCGTCAAAAAAAGCGTCGTCGAATACGTCCTCGCTACCGGAACCGCCTGAGCTGTCCGAAGAAAGGCCCGAAGCTTCGAGTCGGCTGGCAATGATCAGCCTTGCTTCGCTCGTCGATCGCGCCTCTTCAAGCCTAACCGGTCCGGATTTCTCAATCCTGTCCGTGAAGGACTGGGGCAGAAACTCACGTGTCTCAAAATAAAAATCGTCGAGACATGAAATGATGACAATCGACGACGGCACCCTGTTTGCGATTTGTATCAGGTCCCGAACGGCTTTTTGAAAACGCTCCTCGGCATCGTCGAAAAATCTCAAATCCTCGACCTGATCTATGGCGAACACAAGCGCCGCACCATCGACCGCATGCATGATGCGGCCGAGAGATTCGATGATCTCGAAGGCTCGGCCTTCGCCATCGTTCGGATCCAGCGCCCCCACCGCGGCGCGGCTTATTTCATTGAGCGGCCGTCCATAGAGATATTGCCTGACCCGCTGGTCGATCCGGGGATCGCTCCGCTGCATATAGAGGAGCGCGCGCACAATATTGATATCGAGGTCGAGCTCGGCGATTTTCTCGGAAGCGACGATTTCATCAGCAATTTCGATGACCAATTGCGCCAGCGCATCCGGTTCGAATTCGCATTCGCGGAGATCCTCGAGCGCCTTGTGATCGATCAGGCCTGCATCCTGTACCAGCCGGTTGGAAAGCCGCATCAGGCTTGATGCGCCCGGATCGACAGGATCATATGGCTTCTCAAGAGAACTGATGAGACGGCGCAGAAAATAATCGGCATAATTCAAAACATCCGGCGTCATCTGGGCATAGCCGAAATAGCCGCGCCCATCGCCATGCGCCTGCGTTCTCAAAGCCCTGAGAAGATGGGTCTTGCCGGCCCCCGATTGCCCGTGAAAAAGAAGCATGCGCGAAATGGAGCTACCCTTCCCTTCGCGAACGGCCTCTAAAAGCTCATCGAATTTCGCCCTCGCGGAAGCATGCACATCGGCCACATCATGTGGGTCAAGCCGCCAAATGTCGTCCTCCCACGTAATCGAATGTTCGAAAACATGAGCAGGTCGCCCGGTACCCTGCGAGGTGTGCGCCTCCATCGCCATACTTGTCTTAACCCTCTTCATGAACAGCAATTTTCATAAGTTAATCGCCGCTAGCCCCATAACTTGTTTTTGTTTTTAATCATCGACACGAATGAAATGCCATTCGGTGTTTTTATAATTCACGACCGAGGCCTTGAGATCGGCCATATTTTTCCGGTTTCGCAAATCGGCATTGAGTAAATTGACATGACCCGCTCGATGCGCTTCGGCCAGAAGCGTCTTGAAGCGCCCTTCGTTCAACCCGAGTTCGGGGCGCTCCGAACGAATCGATTTCCATACATGAGAGATATATGCCCTGCGGTTTCCCGGCCAGCCCTTTGCGCTTTCTTTCGCCATTGTGTGGACGACCACCGAAAATCCCTTGAGATCGCTCGAAAAGTCTGATCGGGCCTGGTCAATATCCTCAAGTGGCGCATCCATCAGTTTCCTCAACACCGCATCCCGAAGCGCGGCCAGGCCGGTTCCGGTCGCCCCGGCTTTTTCCGCGGCGATTTGGGCGATCAGAAGATTGTCATTGGGAAAGTCCCGCGGCCGGCTCAACAACTGTGCGGCAATTAGCCTGCCGGTCGGTCCCGGCAGTTTGAGGCGCCCCTTTGCAATATTCTTGAATTTCGCCCCGAAGCCCTGCTCAAGCGCCAATCCGGCAAGCTGATTGCGCAAAGATGCGGCGCTTTGGGAAGGTTTGGCGGGCAAACCATATTCCGACTGAACAATTGCATGACGGAGACCGCCGATTTTCTCAAGAGCCCTTGTTTGCGCCTTGCCCGCTTTCGCCATGCCCAAAGACCGGGCGATCAAATCCCTGTTCTTCAGCCTCTCCCATACCGGGCGGCCCTTGATTTTCTGTCCGAGGAACAATTCGACCGCTTCCAGCCCGCCCGGACCCGCAGCGACGGTTTTCCGTACACCGGGGAGAAGCAGTCCGGCCCTGACAAGCCCGCTCAATTCATCATCGCATCGCTTGCGCCGTTGCGCGGGGCTCAGGCTATGATCTACAAAACAGGCCAAATCCCGACGCACGGCATCAACGCCCACCCCCATGCCGTTCTCGCATAAGGCGCGCAGTAAAATGAGATGGCGAATCGTATGCGTGCTGGTCTCTGGCTTTGCCAAAATCGGCCTCCGGTTCAGATACTCAGGTATAATTCGCGATCCATGAGCGCCAATGCGTGATGCTCGGGCACGCTCACGAAAACATTGCGTACAGAACGGCTTAGCCAAAAGCATTCAAATTGATTCTGTCGAACCAGGATATGCTCGGGCCGGCGCGAAGGACTTTGGCCCGCAACGCTCTATTTCCAGCATTACGGCTTATGAAAACGAATCAATCCGCCATAGGGCGCATTTTGTAAGAAGACAGCCCACCCTCCAAGCCAAAAGCGCAAAACAGGTGCTTCGAGGTCAAAAATAGTGCCGGGCCGTTGCAAAAACACAAAAAAGCCCGCTCCAGGCGGGCTTTCTTTGCATAATCTCTGAACGGGACCAGATTTGACGGTCCGCCCAGGCAGGGCGCATTAACGAGTAGCGATCACTCTCTCAACACACCTCATGCGGAATCGATGTGTAGCGCTCGCCATAAAGTGCCTTCTCTTGCTCAACTTCCCGCAAGACCTCGTATGCATGTTTTTGCAACTCGGCCAGAATGCTCATGGCCTGGCAGATCGATTCCGCAAAGACCTCCATGCTCTTTTCTTCCTGCGCATCGCGGTGGATGCAATCGAGTAAATCCATCATAACCGGCACACTAAGTGCCTCCAATTCATTATCCAGTGCAATTTCTACGCGACTGCTCACACCAACCTCCCGCATTTGCCTACAAACCCAAACCCCTGTTCGACGTCAAATGCCTCTTCATTGTGATTCTGCAATTTGACCGTATGAAAAATGTATCACGCTCATTTATTATAATGTCCTAGGAAACTTCCTAGTAATCATTCAATAAGGTATCGGAGCGGAGATCTTGAGAAAAAACTCAATGAAATTAGGTCCTTAAAAAATTTGGCCAACATAATTGCGTCAAACTAAGGACAATTTTTTCTGGCTATCTTTCATCCTGTGAGACGGAGATGCGGCTCAATATTAACCATAGCGAATGCAGCAGGCTTTGCCGGGAAGCAGGCAATTTGCATGAGGCTGTGGCGGATTATTGAGCGATGTGCCCCGGATCAACCGGATTTAGGACACGAAAACCGGGCAAGCAGGGAATTTATTAGCAAACCTGAAACCAATTACGGGCAAATTGAGTAGTAAAAGTAAGTCGTCGTTAACGCTCCCCGTCGGCAGTTACGGAGCGGAAAATGAGTGAAAATCCCGGAGTAAGTTTATGCACCGTATAGTTCTGATCAGTTTGATGTTATTTGCCCTTTCAGGTTGCAGTTTCAGCGGTCAATCCTTCTTTGCGGGCCTTTCCGACTCAGCCTCAACCCAAGACATAACCGGCTCCACGAATACGGCCCTCGGTCTGAGTGGATCGGGTGGCTCGAGTTCTAAGTCGGGAAATCTCACACGCCTGGCCCTGGCAAAAGATCAGGCGCCAAAAGGAACGTGGGAAAGCGCACCCAATGGCGCCTTTAAAGATCGTGACTATTCGAGATCCCGCCTCGATCCGGAACGGGCGCGCGCCCTGATCAACGCCTATCGCAAATCTCGTGGCCTGGGGAACCTTCAGTTGAATTCCAAACTCACCGTGGCTGCCAAAAACCATTCCCGCGACCTGGCCCAGTGGGACCGGATTTCTCATTTTGGGTCCGATGGATCTGACCCATGGGACCGCGTCGCAAAAACCGGTTTTTCCGCCAAACTGGCAGCCGAAAATGTGGGAACCGGACAGATCACCCTCGAAGAAGTCATCAAGGGTTGGAAAAAGAGCCCCGGTCATAACAAGAATCTTCTTTTGAAAGACGCAACCCATATGGGCATCGCGCTTGTCCGCGATCCAAAAACAGAATTTCAGACATTCTGGACCCTTGTGCTCGGCACGCCGCTTTAGAACGCCGGGCAACCCGTGCTCTCCCGTGGGTTGGAGCGCTATTGCGTTTCTTTAGGGTGACGCCATATCGCAATCTCGATGCCGAGATGACGTTTCGCAACCTGGTTGAAGAACCATGCGGCGATCATCATCGATGCCGATGTCGACATGGCGGCTCCTAAAATCCCGAAATATTTAACCAGAACGATGTTGCCGATCAGGTTGAACCCGGCCGTTACGAAGAAAATAGCGGCGCATCGTTTGTGCTCGCCGAGCATGTTTAAGATGAACTCCGCGGGCCCCATGGCCGCGCGCACGAGGAAACCCGCGGCCAGCACGAACATCACGGGATAGCCGGCGGTAAACTCGTCCCCGAACAAAAACAGTAGAGGCCAACCGAGCGCAAGAACGATCATCGTGCCCAGAAGCGATGGCCAAAATGTCCAGCGGACAGACTGGCGTATGAAGGATTTGAGTTCATCGTCCGCACCGCTCGCATTCAACGAAGAAAAGCGATTGCCGGCGGCAGCCCCGACCGCGAAATGAATGAAGGAAATAAGCGCCATGGTCTTGAGCGCGGCAAAATAGATCCCAACATCCATCGGCGTAAGGTATTGGGAAATAATTATAATATCTGTATTCTGCAGCATCAGTTCGGAGCCGTTGATAAAGAGAATTGGTAATGAGACTTTAAGCCAAAAGCCCATATCAAAACTCTTTTCGCCCTTCGGCACATCTTCCGATAACCGTCTTTGCAGCAGTAAAAGCTGCAGAATTCCCGCAATCCATGTCGCCGCGATGGCCGCGCCGACGGCCGTTGTCGCCACCATCGGCCAGCCATATAGATAGGCGCCCAGCATGCAGAGAAGGATAAGAAGCGGACGCAGGACAAATCCGGGTATGAGCGCCAGGATGATCCATGATTTGGCCCTGCAAATAGCATCGCCCATATCTGTCAGTGCATATAGCGGAACGCAGATGAGCACCAGATAGCCAGGCAGAATATAATATTCTCCAAGAACGTGGCCGAAGAAATACAGCCCGGCCAATCCCAAAAGCGCAATGATTGTGCTGCTGAGAAACACCAGGAGTTGACTGCCGAACAGCAGGCCGCGCAATCGGGAATATTCACCGCGCTCGGTATATTCAGGGATAAAACGGATAATCGAGGTATTCAGTCCGAGCGGTGAAAGCCCACCCAGGATAAGAACCCACACCCAGACAAAAACAAATACGCCATATTCGAAACCACCCATCCACCTGGCGAGAAACACCTGGGCCAGATAGGCAATTGCCGCCGATGCAATACGCAGGACAAAAGCGATCAACGCCGTGCGCTGCGTATTTCGTGTCGTGCACTCGCCTTTCAGAAGCTCGCGTATCAGGGCCATGCCCCGATCGAGGTCGCGCATAATCCGTTGTCTCGGTGACGGATTTTCGTAGTCGGGTGATGTCGATTCCTGGCTCACGATATTTCCAGCGCAAAAAGTTCGCGGCGATCGGTCGAGTTCTCAAACACCGACCCTCCGCCGCATTTACGTCATTGATGCCCAGCCTTATCCTAAATCGGTTAGTGTAGGCTTAAATAAACTGTTCAAGCCGCTCGCTCTCGCGGCGCCTGATTAAGCCGGCCACCGTGGACCAGGCCCGCAACCGCCCACGGTCGCCCTCCTGCCCATGCGCATCAGCGTAAAACTCCGCAACTTCAGCGGCATGAACGCCATGGATTGCCTCAAGTGTCGAGGCCAGGGTGCGGATTTCACCGACCGTTACCTCGAAATTGCTACCTGTACTCATGGATCCAGACATGTCCCCTGTCTCTTTTCCCGTTTAAAATTGTCGCTATTGTCCTTGGTCTTCCTCCGTGAATAGCAAGAACAAAGCCAGTTATGAGAGACGCATGACGTGTGAAAAAACGGAAAGTTCCGAATGTCCGGCTTGGCGAAACGGTAAAAATGGGTCAGAATGATACGCTGCATTTATGCAAGGCATGTACTGAGATGAAAAACGAGATAACTTTTGATTTTCTGAAAATGCTGACGATTGCCGGTGCAATGCTTTTGGCGACGAACATAATCGCAAGCGCTCAAGAGCAGACACCACCATCATCCGCGACAGAAACGCCACCATCGGGCAATCCCGCAGGAGGCGGAGGCGATAGCGCCTCGAATGATACCGAAGCTCCAACATCGGATAACTTTGCCGATGAAGAATACGAGGCCTCACCCGATCCATACAGCCATGGTTGTCCCCACAGCGAGGAAGATCTGGATCTGGTGAGCTGACAGGAAGTCAAAGCCCTACGACTTTTTGGGTTTGACCACCTTCTTGTTCTTGTAGCTGCGCTTGGGTTTCGCGCGCTTCTTTCTGGACTTGACGCGCCGGTTGCAGATTTTGCCGCGCAGGTTGACCGGCGGCCGCGGTTTCCCCTCGGGAACCTGCAGTGATGAAAGCGTTTGATTTGCGAAAAGCGCTTTCCAGAGATAGGTGTTGAAGCCATGCTCAAGAAGCTGTGCGGCGCGCAAATTGCGCTTTCCGGATGAACGCGATCCCATGACGATCGACACGAGCCTTTTCCCCGACCTTGTCGCGCTGGCAACGATGTTGTAACCCGACGCACAGACAAATCCGGTTTTCATTCCGTCCGCCCCTTCAAGCGACCGCAATAGTCCGTTATGTGACCGCAACACGCGTCGCCCCACCCTGACGCTGGACATTTTAAACAAATCCGCATGTTCGGGAAAATCCCTGATGATCGCCCTTGCCAGCAATGCCATATCGTGGGCCGTCGTAATCTGGCGCCTGTCCGGAAGACCGTTGGGATTGACGAATCGCGAGCGTGTCATGCCAAGCCGCTTGGCTGTGGCGTTCATGCGCCTGATGAATCTGCCCTCGCTGCCTTTGCCGACGGCCTCGGCCAGCATCACGGCAACATCATTTGCGGATTTTACAATCAGCGCCTTGAGCGCCAGGTCGACGCTCATTTTCGAGCCAACCGCCAGACCTATTTTGCTCGCCGGCTCCGCATTGGCGTTTTTCGAGCAACGGATTTTGGTAGACGGTTTCAAGGTCCCCTTTTTGAGCTCCTCGAAAACCAGATAGGCCGTCATCAATTTTGTCAGGGAAGCGGGATGCCATAGACGATGCGGGTCCTCGGCATAAATCACCTGGCCGTCCTTGGGATCGAATACAACCGCCGGCCCGGCGAATACCGCGTGCGGCATGAGAACCGCGGAAATAACGATGAGCAGATAAAGCGATCGCATCCTCAAACTTCCCAATATTTCAGAGCGGCTGTTTTGAAACGAATAATATAATCTACTGAGTCTGTCACCACACCAATAGATAAGACGTACTTCACAAGGATTGGTGCCCCTGGCCTGACTCGAACAGGCACGCCCATAAGAGCAACAGATTTTGAATCTGTCGTGTCTACCAATTCCACCACAGGGGCCGGATCCAAGCGCGATCATATCCGGAACCATGGGCAGGTCAACCACCCGGACACAGCCCCGGGGCATTTACTTGCTATGCCGATCCCACCTGAACGATCGCTCTATCGCAAAACCGGTTGAGCGCAGTGTTCCGGCGTCCCGATACAACAAGACAGTAGACGGATCTGACCCGATAAGTCCCGACACGTTAAAAAGTAGTCTCGACGCGCTTGTTATGTACGAGTGCTGAAGAAGGTTCGGCTCGACCGGTCGGGTGTCCGTATCCAAACTGGACAAAGCCCTAAAGACTGCGTAAGGAACGGCCATGTTCAGACGCCTCTACGACAAGACCCTGGAACTCGCCGCTCATCCCAAAGCGGGCCTCGCACTATTCGGCGTTTCCTTTGCGGAAAGCTCAATATTCCCGATCCCGCCCGACGTCATGCTCATACCCATGGTGCTGGCCGAACGCGCCAAGGCCTGGTCCTATGCATTGATTTCGACCATAGGGTCCGTGTTGGGCGGAGTGGCCGGATACGCCATCGGTTACTATTTGTTCGAGACGGTTGGAAAAGCTGTTTTGGGTTTTTATGGCTATATGGAGAAATTCAGCAATTTCGCCGCCACATATAATGAACAGGGCATATGGATCGTGCTTGCCGCGGGCCTGACGCCGCTGCCCTATAAGATATTCACCATCGCCAGCGGCGTAACGAAAATGAATATACTGGCGTTCACGGCAGCCAGCATCGCCGCGCGCAGCATACGTTTTTTTGCCGTGAGCGGTCTTCTTTACTGGTTCGGCCCACCCATACGGGAATTTATTGAAAAGCGTTTCGGCCTGGTCCTGACGATCTTTTTTGTCTTTCTTTTTGGTGGCTTTATACTCGTCAAATATCTCGTCTGATATCCCGGCCCCGGCAATACCAAACGTAAGCGGCCGGCTTGTCGGGAAATATAGACGCCATATATACGATTGGCCATTGAACCGGATTGAAGCTCAGGAAGAAGCCCATAAAAATGCAGCTCGTCTCGACCCCGCTGAAAAGCACCGTTCTGTTTCTGGGCCTCGGTCTGGCGGCAATTTTAACGGCACTCGCCTTCGAGCATATTGGCGGCTACAAGCCCTGCCCGCTTTGCCTTCAGGAACGTTATGCCTATTATCTGGCAATACCCCTTGGCCTCGGCACTATAGGGGCGCTTAAGGCAGGCAAGAATTATATCGCCGCAACGCTGATTGCCGCGGCTGGAATTGCCTATCTGATCAATTCAGGCCTTGGTTTCTACCATTCAGGCATTGAATGGCACTGGTGGCCCGGACCCTCGACCTGCTCCGGTGAGGCAAACCTGGCAAGCGATGCCGGCAGTCTGATTGAAAGCCTTGGAACCATCAAAGTGATTCGCTGCGATGAGGCCCCCTGGCGCATGTTCGGGCTGTCCTTCGCTGGCTGGAGCATGGTCGTGTCATTTTTCCTTGGCATCCTTTCAGCCCATATTTTCAGGCTTGTGCGCCGGTCCTGAAGCCCCGCCCTGCGACTTTATCCACACTGTCAAGCGCCAATCTTGTGTTCATGCTTTTTATTTCACAATGTAGCCATATTGCCACGGCTATATCCGTGACATAGCAAGTTCACGGATTATTTTTATACAAGTTGCTGAGTGACCGGCTTTCGTCTTTTTTCGTTATCGAGTTGCGTACCGGGCAAGTGGTTCAGAGGAGCGTCGGATTTGGTTACGGGTCAGAAAATAAAAACAAAATCGACACCGTGCCAATTGATTCGCCCCGGACTTCTTTCCAGGATTTTATGTAAAGGCAAGTCGAGCGTCAAAGCCTCCACCGAACCCCCCGCTATCCCCGGGGGCTTGACGTCAGAGTTACCGGTCACCACGTTAAGACAATCGGGTTTAGTAACGAGTAAGTCGGGTTTAGTAACGAGTAAGTCTGTATCGCGTCATCCTGTAATGCGTAGTGCCGAGTGTTCGTATCGCGTCAAGCATGAGTATAGCGCTGCGAGAGGGACTTCATTCGAGGTCTGCTCGCAGCGCCATTATCCCCGCGTAAATCAGTCCCCTTTAGTCCAGTCCCTGTATGAGTTGTTGGTCAGGTTTGCCGCAAATCGCAAGCGTATGAACCATGCGGCCAGATGCCGGAAAATCTCGAACCGAATAACGAGAGCGGCAACAAAGAATAAGTTTGGAATGATGGCAGGGCGGCCCGGAATACACCGAGATCAAGCGGATAATTCCCCCCCGATATTCGCAATCCCCCACTATTCAGGATTGCCCTGCCCTCAGACCGCCCCCGAGCAGAAACATTAGTGATTATTGGAGTAATGCCTCCAATTGTGAGTTCGGCAAGCGCGCCTGGTGAGTTACAGTCCCCTCCAGGTACTACATGACACGGTATTGCGTAGTGGTACCGAAATCAGGTTGCGCTTGCCACCCCACACTTCTCAAGATTGTTAAGTCCACAAGTTTAGTTATACGAGGAGGCCCTCAAGATGAAACCACAGCATATCAATCCGGTTCAATGGCAGCAGGCCCTTGGTCTCGCCCGTCAAAGCTGCGCACGGATTTTCCGTGATGGCGGCACCCCCGATGATGCCTTGCGCAATTTCGGCCTGAACCAGCAGGCTTCAAACGACAATGACTGGGGCGCCACCGTCACCACCATCGCGCAAGGATTCTGCAATCCGGCGCGGTGAAAAGAAAATCCCATCTGCGATGATCGCTAAACGAATGAAACCCGTACACTGAAGAGTGTGCGGGTTTTTCATGGAATAAATACCAAAAATAGAATTTCTCATCCCGAGGGCGCGCCATTTCGACCGGCATCATGAAGGACGAGCCAGCAGACCTCAATCGCTCAACAAGCCATCCATAGTTCGAGGGGGTCTACCGCGGAGCGGTTGCCCCCCCATCACCATGAAGTTGATTGATTCAGAAAAGCGCCTCTTCGGCTCAGGTCGCGGCGCCCGGATAATCGGCAATGCCCGGATCATTCATCACATTGAGCAATTTCGGGTGATTGATCTTGGGCAGCCTGAGAACATTATCCCCGTCACGGTTCTTGACGATGTAATCGCGGACCACATCCCAGATCAGAGATCCTTTCGGCGTACGGTTGACGACCGCCCAACCTGCTACGGAGTAGGTTTTGTCGGGCTCGATCACGGTTCCATCATCGAGTCGCGCATTGGTGATCCGCTTGTAAAGAGTTTTGGTCGGATCGATTGTGTAATCGAGACCGCCAACGCGGACCATGTCGCCACCCGATTGGAGGTAGGGGTCGGGATCGAAAAGATTATCCGCGACCGCTTCAAGCACTTCGAGAAGCTGCTTGCCGGTCATGTCGGTCGCATAGGTCTCGCCATAGGTGAGCGCGCATTGGGTCATCACGTCTTCCATGGTGATCCACTCACCCTTCAGCGTCGTCGTTCCCCAGCGCACACCGGCCGACATGGCGACATCCGCATTATATTGTTCCCTGAGCGCATTGCAGATGACCTGATCCCATGTTCCCATGAAATTACCCCGGCGATAAAGCGTTCGGTCGGCAATCGCCAGTTTCTCGCCAAGAATATCCTTATAGCTTTTGCCGATCCGTGCGGGGCTGTAGAATTGTATCGGATCACGGCTCTCGACAATTTTGTCGTCATAAACCTTCGAGCGCATCTGCTCGATATAAGCGCTCATTTCCTTGTCGGCGGGCAGAAGTTTTTCGAAGACCGGCATCATTTTATAATGCAGGTCCTTGAGTTTTTCTCCCTCGAACTCGAAATCCATCACACCGACGAATTTACCGTTTGAACCGGCATTTGTGACATGGCATGTGCCACCCTCGGTGTCCTTGACCTTGATCGGAGTGGGCACGCCATCGTGAGTATGCCCGCCAAACACGGCATCGATACCGGGGCACATCTCGCCCATCTTGACGTCCACATCCATGCCGTTATGCGAAACGAGCACAACCGCATCGGGTTTTTCGTCCGTTCTGATTTTCTTGATCAAGCCGCGCATATCTTCCTCGCGCAGGCCGAACGACCAGTCGGGGAAGAATTCGGGCGGATTGGCGTTTGCCGTGCGCGGAAAAGCCTGCCCGACGACCGCGATGCGCCGGCCGCCCACTTTCTTGATCACATATGGCTGAAACGCATGGCCGCTGTCTTCGTCGAACATGCCGCGGCCGTCATATTTTTCGACCATTGCCGTGTAGGTTTCGCCCATCATGGACTCTTCCTTCACCCGCACATTCTGGCCGATAAAGTCGCCCTTAAAGAGCGAGACATTATTGAGCACTTCATTTTCCCGGTAGGTGAATTCCCAGTGCCCGACCATGACGTTGACGCCCAGTATATTTGACGCCTCGACCATATCGATGCCGCGAGTCCAAAGCGATGTCCCCGATCCCTGCCAGGTATCGCCGCCATCGACGGTCAGTGTGTTCTCCGCACCGCCAGCTGATTTCCGCAACATGTCAAGCAGCGTCTTGATATGGGCAAAGCCGCCCATACGGCCGTATTTCCGGGCATTCTCGTCAAAGTTCAAATAGGTATAGGCATAGGCTTCGATACTCGATGGATCGACCGGCAATCCGACTTTCTCTAGCAGCTTCTTGCCGACCATATGCGGCGGACGGCCAAAGGCGCTCCCCATTCCGAGATTGACATTTGGCTCGCGGAAATAAACCGGCTTGAGCTGACCATGCACGTCGGTCAAATGCAGGATGCGCGCATTGCCCTTCATCGGCAATTTATAAAAATTCTCGTCGACGCCTAGCTGGGCATAAGCGTTCCGTGGCGACATCCAGCCGAGAGCGCCGGCGCCTGCACCAATACCGGCAAGTCCTAGAGCCTTTACAAATGTCCGACGATCCAAATTTGGCATTCTTCTCTTCCTTCCCTGGGAAATCAGCGCTTAAGCCCGATCTCTTTTTTTTACTGTTTATGCTTTGGCGCAATATTACTAAGATAGGGCCCGTCTGGCAAATCCAACCAATAATTCGATGTTGGCAAACTACACAAGTTGCGTTGAAGGATCAAATTTTGCTTTCGAGATATCTGGCACTGAGATGCCTCATCCTGTTAACGCTGTCCGGTCTGTTTCACATCGTGCTTCTCAAGAGTGCCCGAGCAGATGTGGTCAAGCCCGCCCTCATCGAAATCACCGCCAGCACATCGGCCCGCGTGACCGTTGAAATCCGTGCCAGCATCGAGGCCCTTCTCACCGGCATCAACGCGCAATATAAAAATACCAAGCAAGCTCCCAATGCCGACGCCTATGATGCGCTACGAATCCTGTCGTCTGAGGCGTTAGACGCAAAATTCCGCCCTTTTATTCCCGAGCTTCTCAAATCGGTTCTTTTAAGCGCAGACGGCGCCCCGGTTGAGCTCAAGCTTGCTTCGGTAAAAATCCCCGATCCCGGTTATACCAAGGTGCCGCGAATTAGCGTCCTTGTGCTCACCGGAAGCCTGAAACGTGAAGTGAAGTCGCTCAAATTCTATTACCCGGCCAAATTTGGAGACTCCGCCATCCGCGTCCGCCAGGTCGATGAGGCGCGTGAAAAATGGCACTGGTCGGAATGGCAATGGATAAGAAAAGACGAAGCCAGCAAGGCGTTCGCGCTCGACAATCTTTTTCACAGGAGACCCGTCTACAATACTGTCGCCGAATATATCGCCATCGGCTTCAGTCACATTCTTCCCAAAGGGCTCGACCATGTCCTGTTTGTCCTGGGGTTGTTTCTCTTCAACACCAAAATGCGCCCGCTTCTTTGGCAGGTGACGATGTTCACCATCGCCCACACGCTGACTCTGGGAATGTCCATGGCGGGCATTATCGATTTGCCCGCCCGCATTGTCGAGCCATTGATAGCTCTATCGATCGCCTATATCGGGTTCGAGAATGTTTATACCTCGCAGTTGCGGCCCCATCGCCTGGCCCTGGTATTCGGGTTTGGTCTTCTTCACGGGCTCGGCTTCGCCAGCGTGCTTGCCGATTTCGGCATGCCTGAAAACGCATTTATGACCGCTTTGATCAGCTTCAATATTGGCGTCGAGCTGGGCCAGCTCGCCGTCATAGCCATTGCATTTCTGGCCGTCGGACTATGGTTCGGCTCAAAGCCGGGCTACCGCAATGCTGTCATCATCCCGGGTTCGCTCGTCATCGCGGCCATCGGCCTTTACTGGACCGTTGAACGGTTGGATCTGGTCTGATGCGCAAATGACGGTGAGACCGAACGGCTATGGTTCAAGCTCGCTATCCCAATAAAGATAATCCACCCAACTTTCGTGAAGGTAATTGGGTGGAAAAAGCCGGCCGTTCTTGTGCAAATCGAACACAGTTGGCTTGAAGGGCGATTGCGCCGGGATCATGCCCGCCGCCTTCGGCATCTTGCCGCCCTTTTTGAGATTGCACGGCGCGCACGCCGTCACCACATTCTGCCATGTCGTCTGCCCGCCCTTGGAACGGGGAACCAGATGATCGAACGTCAGATCGTCCGGCGATGAACAATACTGGCAGGAAAAGCGGTCTCTGAGAAACACATTAAACCTTGTAAATGCCGGATAAAGCGCTGGCCGAACATAGGTTTTCAGCGAAACCACGCTTGGCAGGCTCATTTCGAAACTCGGGCTGTGCACCGCGTGGCTGTATTCGGCAACGATATTGACCCGGTCGAGAAACACTGCCTTGACGGCATCCTGCCAGTTCCAGAGCGATAGCGGATAATAGCTAAGCGGTCTGAAATCGGCATTCAGTACCAGTGCCGGGTAATTCTCGGGCGATGTCCTTCCAGCAATCACAACTCGTGTTCTCCTTCAGCGCAGATACACGTTTGAGAAAACATAGTACTTTCTGCGCCGCTGCATACTAGAGTGCCGTGACAGTTCTGTGAAGAGGCTTTGAAAACCCCAGGAAAACCCACGGAATAGAGCTTTTATCCCGCGATTATGGTCAATTCCCGCCCTGAATTACGCCTTCGAGAACCGTATTGGTCTGTTTGGCCGCGAGAGCCGGAGCGGAAGCGGGGACGGATGGCCGGGGGCACAAGGCGGCGGTCCGCGCAAATCGCAAAAACACTAATCATTGCATTTCAGCTTGCCGTCTAACGCCGACCGCAAAAACTGCCCGCCAAGCCTGAGCCCATCCCCGTCAATGCCATGACCGACACCGGGACTCTCATGCCACTCGACACAAAATGAATGTCTTCCAAGAACATCGCGCGTCATGTGCATGGCCTCTATGGGAATGACATCGTCCGCCGTGCCGTGGGCCAAGAATACCGGTACCTTGTTATAGGGCCCGGCGTCGAGATGTTCCGGCCCGGCCAGCATGCCCGAATAGCCGACGATAGCCTGGAGAGGTTTCGACCGCCGCAATCCGACATGAAGGGCCATCATTGTCCCTTGCGAAAATCCGACAAGCGAAAGCGCGCTATCGTCAAGACCGAGCGTTTCAAGCTCGCGGTCGAGAAACGCGTTAAGCAGGGGAGCGGCTTTGTTTACCCCACGCCAGTATTCCGTCGGATCGCGCATGGTGAGATCGAACCACTGATATCCGCCAAAGGCCGACATCGGCAGGCTTTCCGGCGCATCGGGGGATACGAATGCGGTATCGGGCAATAATTGCCGCCACTGGGAGCCGAGGCCGATAAGATCCTGGCCATTCGCACCATAACCATGGAGAAACACAACCAGATGCCTGGCCGCGGTCCCGGATGAGGGCGCAAGACGCGGCCCGTCGAGTTCAGTCATATGCGCTCTTTCATCTTTATCCTTGATTGGCGCATGTTTTAAGGCTGCCCGGCGCCATCGTCAAAGCAAATCAGCTCACGTCGGCAGAGCCGACCTGCCCGACCGCTGATGCGCATAATAGGCCCAGAGCGCGCGCGCGGCCACACCGCGCCAGGGCCGCCATCTCTCGGCAATCTCTTCAAACGCTTCCGCTCCGGGGCGTTCCGCAAGCCCCATCAACTCGGCGGCGGCCTTTTGCAGCGCCAGATCACCCGGCGCGAAAGCATCCGCCTGCCCAAGACAAAACATGAGATAGATATCCGCCGTCCAGGGCCCGATACCCTTGACCGTTGTCAGCCGGTCATGAACCTCCCCGGCCTCAAGACGGCCAAGCGCGGCAAAGCTGAACGCCCCGTCATCAAGGGCCTGCCCGAGCGCTCTAAAAGTCCGAATTTTCGGCCGCGAAAGCCCGCAATCCTGCAGGATCTCGTCGCTGACCGAGGCCAGTGTCCCGGCATTAAAAGGGGAGAGAGCCTCTTCAAGCCGTTTCCATATCGATTGTGCGCTGGCGACCGAAAGCTGTTGCGCCACGATTATTCGCCCCAGCCCCACAAAGCCCGCACGCCCCCTTCGCAAGGGCGGCATTCCGGTGACATCGAATGCCCGCGCCATATATTCGCACTGCCGGGAAAGGGCCGTCATGCCTTCGGCAATATCGCTTTTGTTGCGGATAATTCGCTGGCGGGTTAAGCGTTTAGCCACGATCGTGCCTCTCGTTCAGACATAAACTGCGGACGACCGGCACAGCATACAGGATATCTATCATTCATGGCCACCGCGCCCGCAAGCCAGACACCGATTTACCGCTTTGCGCCGAGCCCCAATGGCGAACTTCATCTGGGACATGCCTTTTCGGCAATTTTGACGCATGAACTGGCCTGCCGCAGCGGTGGCAGATTTCTCCTGCGTATCGAGGATATCGATGCGCAAAGAGCATCGGCAGAATTCATCGATGCCATCAAGCACGACCTCGCCTGGCTCGGCCTGAAATGGCAGGAGCCGGTCAGACGCCAGTCCGAACATTTTGGAACCTATCGCGCGGCCCTTGCCAAGCTCGAGAAACTGGGCCTCCTCTATCCCTGCTTTGCAACCCGCAAGGAAATATCAAAAGCCATTGAAGGCCATGATACACCTCGTCATGACCCGGACGGCGCACCCGTGTATCCCGGCATCTATAAAAACGCACCCGATGAGGAAATCAATGCCCGGCGCGCCGGCGGAGAACAATTCGCACTGAGACTGGACATGGAAAAGGCCATGAACCTTCTCAAGGAAAACGGAAAATGGCCCATCGTTTTTTCGGAGATTTCCACCGATGGCAGGCGTGAATGTATCGAAGCTAATCCCGAACGCTGGGGCGATGTCGTGATCGCCAGAAAAGACACGCCGACAAGCTATCATCTTTCGGTCGTTGTCGATGACGCCATTCAGAAAATCACCCACGTCACCCGCGGCCGTGATCTCATGGCATCTACCGAAATTCACCGACTGCTGCAGGTTTTCCTCGATCTGCCGGTGCCCATCTACCACCATCACCGGCTGATATCGGGTCTGGACGGTAAAAAACTTTCGAAATCCACCGGATCAAAAAGCCTCCGTGCACTGAGGGAGGAAGGCGTCACGCCTGACGAAATCAGAAAGGTCCTCGGTTTTTAACCAAAACCGGCCCGGGATGCCCCCATTAACCAACTGTTAACACTTTCTTTGCACTCTATATGGCGACCGGCTCCAATAGGAAGCCGCGCAACCTTTGGAGCATTGGCAGCGGACCCATTGCGCCCCCAATACTCCAGTCACGGCATTTGATCCAATGAGCATCAAAAGATGAACTTGTTTGGCATGATCGACCCGGCTCAGATGGGTGTATTGATCTTGCTCGTCCTGGCGGCATTCGGCGTCATTGCGGTCAAACTCATCCTGCGCATGCCTGAGAAATCACCACATGTGAAAACCGGTGACACCCCGGCTGCTGCCGCAAACGTCTACAGGCCATCGATCCGCAATGAGTGGTTTAAAAAGATTGTGAGCGGCGAGCAGCCCCGCCGCGGTTTCGCCCCCGCGCCAAACACCGGTCCGCTCCGGGAACATTCAGTGTCTGGATGCCATGATGAGGAAAACTCGGACCGCCTCGATCTCAATGCACAATGGGATCGCTTTATTGGCAATATCGCCGAGACAAGCGCGGCCAGCCATCGTGCCTATCGTCATCATACCACGGCAACCACCCAGCTCGATGCGGCCGAATTCTCCATGAGCGAGCTGTTTAGAGAATACCCGAATGCGAGGGTGCAGTTGAATCCCGTCACCTATGTCGAATTCCCTGCCCTGAAACCCCTGCCCGTCCCTGACGACAGTGAAGATCAGCCTCGAAACAACGCGGTAGCGTGATCCATCATAAACGCCGCCCGCTCACGCAGCTTCCGCACCGTCATCGACCAGCCGGACAATATCCAAAATGATGTCGTTGATTTGAAAATCCTTAGGCGTGTACACCGCCGCGACACCGAAGGACCGGAGCAGCGCCGCGTCATCCGGCGGAATAATGCCGCCGACAACGACCGGTAAATCCTGAAGCCCCGCTTTTTTCATTCCGGCCATGATCTCGCGAACAAGCGCTATATGGCTTCCCGAAAGAATGGACAGACCGACAACGTGAACGCCTTCCTCAAGCGCTGCGTTCACAATTTGCACCGGTGTCAGGCGAATGCCTTCATAGACCACCTCCATGCCGGCATCGCGTGCCCGCACCGCGATCTGTTCCGCACCGTTTGAGTGGCCGTCCAGACCGGGTTTTCCCACCAGAATTTTAATCCTGCCGCCGGCTTTCTTGCCAGTGTCGCGAACTGCTTTCTGCACTTGCTCAAGCCCTTCCGTTGCCGGTTGCGCCGCCTGGCCGACGCCGGTCGGCGCGCGATACTCTCCAAACACATCGCGAAGCACGCCCCCCCACTCGCCGGTTGTCACTCCGGCCTTGGCGCAGGTCACGGAGGCCGCCATGATATTCCGGCCCTCCTGAGCCGCCGAACGAAGATCGTCGAGAGCTGTCTCGACGGCCTTTTGCTCGCGGCTTTCGCGCCATGCATTCAGGTTGGCAATCTGATCGGCCTCGACGGCATCGGCTATTTTTAGAATACCGCCGCCGTCCATCGCCAGGGGAGAGGGCTCGCTCTCGGTCCATTTATTGACACCGACCACAATCTGCTCACCGTTCTCGATGGCCTTGAGACGTACTGAATTCGATTCAACCAGGCGTCGTTTCATATACTCGATGGCCGCGACGGCCCCGCCCATGTCATGGATGACCGCGAGTTCGGCGCGCGCTTCTTCCTTGAGCGCCTCCACCCTGGCCTCGATCTCTTTCGATCCGTCAAAAATATCGCCATATTCCAGAAGGTCGGTCTCATAGGCTACGATCTGCTGCATTCGGATCGACCATTGCTGATCCCATGGCCTCGGCAGGCCGAGCGCCTCGTTCCATGCCGGCAGCTGTACGGCGCGCGCGCGCGCATTCTTGGAAAGGACTACCGCCAGCATTTCCAGAAGAATGCGGTAGACATTGTTTTCCGGCTGCTGTTCCGTCAGCCCCAGACTGTTCACCTGCACGCCATATCGAAACCGGCGGTATTTATCGTTCTCTACGCCATAGCGCTGAGCCGTGATCTCGTCCCACAATTCTGCGAAGGCGCGCATTTTGCACGTCTCGGTTATGAACCGGAGGCCGGCGTTCACGAAAAATGAGATCCTTCCGACCACACGTGGAAAATCCTCCTCCTCGATTTCGCCTGACACCCGCACCCGATCAAGTACGTCGGTGGCCGTCGCCAGGGCGAAAGCAAGTTCCTGCATCGGCGTGGCGCCCGCTTCCTGCAAATGATATGAGCACACATTTGTCGGGTTCCATTTCGGCATTTCCCGCCATGTATAGCAGATCACGTCATTGATGAGCCGCATCGATGGCTCGGGCGGAAAAACATAAGTCCCGCGCGAGAGATATTCCTTGATAATGTCGTTCTGAACCGTACCTGTTAGCGCCTTGCGGTCGGCGCCCTGTTCATCGGCAACAGCCACATAGAGTGCGAGAAGCCAAGCGGCGGTCGCATTGATCGTCATGGACGTATTCATCTGCTCGAGAGGAATTTGATCGAACAGCGCGCGCATGTCGCCGAGATGGGCGACAGGCACGCCCACCTTTCCAACCTCGCCATGGGCCAGCGCATCATCGGAATCATATCCTGTCTGCGTCGGTAGATCGAACGCGACCGACAATCCGGTCTGGCCCTTCTCCAGATTTGACCGGTAAAGCTCATTCGACGCCTTGGCAGTGGAATGACCCGAATAGGTTCGAATAAGCCAGGGGCGATCACGATCCATGTCTTGTCTCCATGCTCATGCGATATCGGTTCTCATCCCCCTGGGGCCGGAGTATCCGGGAGAATGTGTCACCCGTTTATAACCCAGGACGAACACATGTCGCTCCTGATCATTAGCGCAATGCGCGGGTAACGCAAACCGGATATGAAAAATTGGCATGAGGGGAAAGACAATTCACCCCTGATTTGGCCGACCTGTTGTTGACAGTTGATTTTCAGGAATTACTGGCTTGGCGCTTTCCGATGTGCCTGATCGAACGCTGGTGTAAATGCTCTTTCACATTATTGATAATGATAACCACAATGAGAGCAATCACCATGCCAAGTATCATAGAGGAAAAGACGCGTTCCACATCGTGGCGAGCATTGAAAATTTCATGCTCCCAGAAAAAGTAATAAGCCGCGAACGAGCACGCTGCCATCGCCGGCATATACATCAAAGACGCCACCAGTCCGAGGCGGGTTTTCATATAATAGGCGCTGATCAGGGAAAAGCCGATGATGATATATACGGTGGAAGAGGAGAAACCACCCAACAAAGTCCCCAGATAGTCGATGAACACGAAGTCCAGACCATAATATTCAAGTGTCAAATATTGAGCAATCACGGTGAATTGTCCTGTCAGGATTTGAGGTTCAGGCGAATATAATAAGTTTTATCAATTAATTTTATATTAGGACTTATGATTAACGGGCATGATTCCGGGCGTTTGGATCTTTGTTTTATCGCGGTATATCTGCCTTAAATCGTTGACTTCAGCCATATTTCAGCCGTTTGCCGACGGTCTCTATGAGCGTGTTGGCAAGCCTCGCCCATGATTTTCCATTCCGATTGCGAGCAGGAAATGCTGCACTGCCAAAAAAATGAGATTTATTTTGCCGCAATGCAAAAATTTTTATAATATCACTGTTACGTAAACTTCACAGACGTCTGATCCGGACGTTCATTGAAGGCCTTTATTCCTAGGAAATCCAGCTACAGCTTCAAAGGGGTAGACATGGCAGAAACCGCAACGGCACAGGCACCAGCCGCCTCCGGTAAAAAGAAAGATCTCTACGAGGTCGGAGAAATACCGCCACTGGGACATGTTCCGAAGAACATGTATGCCTGGTCCATCCGTAAAGACCGCCATGGCCCTCCGGAAGAGGCGATGCAGGTAGAAGTTTTACCGACTTGGGAGCTTGATTCCCATGACGTTCTCATTCTCGTAATGGCTGCCGGTGTCAATTATAATGGCGTTTGGGCGGCACTGGGAGAACCGATTTCTACCCTTGACGGCCACAAGAATCCCTATCACATCGCCGGCTCTGACGCCTCGGGCATTGTCTGGGCTGTCGGATCCAAGGTCAAGAACTGGAAAGTGGGTGACGAAGTCGTCGTTCACTGCAATCAGGACGATGGCGACGACGAAGAATGTAATGGCGGCGACCCGATGTTCTCGCCGACCCAGAGAATCTGGGGTTACGAGACCCCGGACGGCTCTTTCGCTCAGTTCGCCCGCGTACAGGCGCAACAGCTCATGCCACGGCCGAAACATCTGACCTGGGAAGAGTCCGCCTGTTACACCCTGACACTGGCCACCGCCTACCGCATGCTGTTCGGTCATCGCCCCCACATATTGCGTCCGGGACACAATGTACTTGTTTGGGGCGCATCCGGCGGTCTGGGCTCCTTCGCCGTTCAGCTCTGCGCAACTGCCGGGGCCAATGCCATCGGCGTTATTTCAGACGAAAGCAAGCGTGATTTTGTCATGTCTCTCGGCGCCAAGGGCGTCATAAACCGAAAGGATTTCGACTGCTGGGGCGCGCTTCCTGAAGTCAATTCCAAGGAGTATGGCACCTGGTTCAAGGAAGTTCGAAAATTCGGTAAAGCCATCTGGAACATTACCGGCAAGGGCGTGAACGTCGATTGCGTGTTCGAGCATCCCGGCCAGGCAACTTTCCCCGCATCGACATTTGTCGTCAAACGCGGCGGCATGGTCGTGATATGCGCAGGCACGACGGGGTACAATCTGACCATGGACGCGCGTTATGTCTGGATGCATCAAAAACGCATTCAGGGGTCTCATTTCGCGCATCTGAAACAGGCCAGCCAGGCAAACAAGCTTGTTATTGAGCGTAGGATCGATCCGGTCATGTCTGAAGTATTCCCCTGGGCCGAGATTCCGAAAGCACATACCCGCATGTGGAAGAACGAACATATGCCGGGCAATATGGCGGTACTGGTGACGGCGCCGACAACGGGCTTGCGGACCTTTGAGGATGCAATCGAAGCCTCGGAGAATTAAAACGTCCGGAGCCGAGGGATTCAATGGAAACTCTCCCGGTCTGGGCTACAGTTTCTGCACTTGTCAACTAAGATGACTGCACATGAACGAAATGAATCCTTTGAGTTTAGCATCGAAAAATAATAGTTCTCGGATATTGCTCAAATCGTACTGAAATTGCAGTCAAGCCACTGGAGCCCCGATGTCAGTTGCAGAAAATACGCTGGATGATGAGACCGTCGCGCTACCTGATCAGCTGCAGCTTTTCGAACAGGCAGCTGCCGCCACCGGGACGCTCTATCAAAAAGCGCTTGATCATATGCGCGCAAAACACCTGGCCGGCGGCAAGGTTTCGTCATCGAGTCTCGATGCCGACCAACATGCCGTACACGGACTGGCCTGGTTCGCGACTTATAACGAAGCCTTGCGCCAGATCTCCGATTATGCCGCTCGCATCACCGGTGAAGGCCGTTATGGCGAACTCGAGGCCCTCATTTCGCAAATGGGATTTACGGAGTATCTCTGCCAGCTCACAGGCGGCATTCCCATGAGCCAGGGCGAAATGGTGAGGCCCCATGAACTCGGTCTCCAGCGAGAGGATATTGACGAATTTCAAAAACTACCGGCGGTTTCCGCTCTGGTGACGGGCGGTAACACACCGGCAGTCAGGGCACGCCTGGTCGATCTCATCCAAAAACAGCAGGGCTCGGCGACCTATGGCGACACAGGCCTTGAAGAGACATATGACGCCATGCGCGACGAAATGCGCCGGTTCTCCGACGCCGAAGTCGCACCCCACGCCCATGAATGGCATCTGGCCAATGAATATATTCCGCTCGAAATCATCTCTAAGATGAACGAGCTCGGCGTTTTCGGCCTGACGGTTCCGGAAGAATTCGGAGGTCTTGGGCTCGGCAAGGAATCCATGTGCGTCGTGTCCGAGGAACTTTCCCGCGGTTATATCGGTGTCGGCTCGCTCGGCACCCGTTCGGAAATTGCCGCGGAATTGATATTGGTCGGCGGCACGGATGAGCAGAAAGCCCATTGGCTTCCCAAAATCGCGAGCGGCGAAATTCTGCCCACGGCGGTATTTACAGAGCCCAACATCGGCTCCGATCTCGCATCCTTGAAAACCCGCGCAGTAAAACATGACGGTACGTACAAGGTTACCGGCCAGAAAACCTGGATCACCCATCCTGTCCGCGCCGACTTGATGACCTTGCTCGTCCGCACCAATGCGGAGGAATCCGGCTATCGCGGCCTCTCCATGCTGCTTGCCGAAAAACCTCGCGGCACTGACGAAAATCCGTTTCCGGCGAACGGCATGACCGGCGGCGAAATCGAGGTGCTCGGTTATCGCGGCATGAAGGAATACGACATATCCTTCGACGGCTTCGAGGTGCCGGCGGATAATCTCTTGGGCGGTAAAGAGGGGCAGGGTTTCAAACAGCTCATGCAGACATTTGAATCCGCCCGTATCCAGACGGCGGCCCGTTCCATAGGCGTTGCGCAGGCGGCTTTGGATCTCGCGCTGCGTTATGGTCAGGAACGCATTCAGTTCGGCAGGCCGATCATCGAATTTCCCCGTGTTGCCGACAAGATCGCCATGATGGCTGTTGAAATCATGATTGCACGGCAGCTAACCTATTTCGCGGCGCGGGAGAAAGACCAGGATATCAGATGCGACCTGGAGGCGGGCATGGCCAAGCTGCTGGGGGCTCGCGTGGCCTGGGCCGCGGCCGACAATGCACTGCAGATCCACGGTGGCAACGGCTTCGCCCTTGAATATCCCGTGAGCCGGGTCCTGTGCGACGCCCGCATCCTCAACATTTTCGAGGGTGCGGCTGAAATTCAGGCTCAGGTCATCGCCCGGCGATTACTCCAGGGATAGTCGAATCTGAACATGGCAAACGGCAAATCAATTCTCATCACCGGCTCGTCGAGCGGTATCGGCTACGTCTGCGCCAAAGGCTTGCTGGAACGTGGCTGGCAGGTTTTTGCAACGGCGCGGCAACCTGACGATCTCACCCGGCTCGAAAACGAAGGGCTGCACGCGCTCCATCTCGATTATAGGGATGAAGCCTCAATCGCCAATGTGGCGGATGAGGTGCTGGATCAAACCGATGGCAAGCTCTACGCGCTGTTCAATAATGGAGCTTACGGCCAGCCCGGTGCGGTCGAGGATCTCGAAACAAATATACTCCGCCAGCAATTTGAAGCGAATTTCTTCGGTTGGCATGAGCTGACGCGCCGCCTGATCCCCGCCATGCGGAAAAACAACCGCGGTCGTATCGTTCAGTGCTCGTCCGTTTTGGGGCTTGTCTCGACACCTTATACCGGCGCCTATAACGCTACGAAATATGCACTCGAAGCCCTGTCCGACAGCATGCGGATGGAATTAAAGGATACCGGCATCGATGTTTCGATCATCGAGCCCGGGCCCATCTGGACGCGTTTTTCAGAAAATGCCTTAAACGCATTTATAACAAATATCGAACGCGCATCCTCCCCGCACGCCGAAACCTATGAGAGGCTCGTTGCTAAAATGGAGGAGGGACAGAATTCGAGATTCAAACTTCCGCCCGAGGCCGTTTATAAAAAACTCGTCCACGCACTGGAGGCACCCAAGCCAAAGGCGAGATATTATGTGACGGTCGCCACCCATCTCGCTGCAATCGGTAAACGAACCCTGCCGGGCAGCGTCCAGGACTGGTTGATGGCCCGTGCCAGAGGCTAATCCGGAGGCCGAGCTAAATCCCTTCGGCGAACATTTGGCTCCCCTCCGTTTCCTAGAAGCGCAATTTGACGATGTCCCGATATTCAGGCGAAAAGATTAGCGGCCATCTCCAGCCTCCCCATTCTTTCACATTCCAGTGGTTCCCGCTCGCCGCCCGCGGTAAGAGTAAAATAACCAGTTTACCGATATATTCCCACAAGCCCTGCACAGGTTCATGATTGGCTCGTTCTTTACTTGAAGAAATGCCTGAAATGGCCATATTATGGGCCAAGGATGTAAACCCCTTAATTTCAACCAATCAAGAGGTCTCAAACACTATGGCTGAACTCGAAAGACAATATGGTCACACAACCACGCAACGCGAAGCGCATATGGTTGATGAAGGCCTCCGCTCCTACATGATCAGTGTCTATAACTATATGGCCGCTGGCATAGGCATCACGGGTATTGTCGCATACGTGTTTTATACCCTGGCCATAACGGGCTCGGCGGACGGCGCGGTCGCTCAATTGCCAAATGGCGCTTTTCTGACGGAATTCGGCCGTCTCCTCTTTGTCAGCCCGCTGAAATGGGTCGTCATGCTCGCACCGCTCGGCATGGTGTTCCTTATCTCCGCGCGTGTTAGCAGCATGAGCGTTTCGGCAGCGCAGATATCGTTCTGGGTGTTCGCGGCACTGATGGGCGCATCGCTCTCTTCGATCTTTCTGGTCTATACCCACGGATCGATCGCCAATATCTTCTTCATCACAGCAGCCGCATTCGGCTCGTTGAGTCTTTGGGGCTACACGACGAAGAAAGACATCTCCGGATGGGGCTCCTTCCTCATTATGGGACTTGTCGGCATCATCCTGGCGTCGCTGGTCAATATCTGGCTTCAATCGCCCGCACTCCAGTTCGCATTTTCGGTTATCGGCGTTCTGGTCTTTGCCGGTTTGACGGCCTATGACACCCAGCGCATCAAGGAAATGTATTTCGTCGGTGATGACGGATCGGTCATGGCGCGCAAGGCTATCATGGGCGCCTTGAGCCTCTACCTCGATTTCATCAACATGTTCATCATGCTCCTATCGCTCTTCGGTTCGCGCGAATAGCATTGACTGAACAGTCGAGACCACGGAAAAGCCCCGTCAATGCGACGGGGCTTTTTTCATGGGATTCGCGCGGTTGAGAACCCAAAAGCAACGAAACAATCGAAAACCGACTGGCTCCAATTGACTAGCCACCAGAGTTTCTCTAATTCATAGGACTTATACAAAGTAACATGCGTAATAGAATACGGGGCGTATTTCCAAATGAAGTTGTTCAGATTTTTCCTCATTTTTCCACTCGTGGCAGCACTTGGCGCCTGCGCTACACCCATGGAAGTATCGCATGTTACGGAAATATCTTCACTGGCCGGAAGGCAGGGCGTTGACGTATACGCCGCCCAGCGCGAGCGCGGTAGAACCGACGTACCCCGTTACCGCGGCGACCAGGTCGTAGAGGTAAGGACGTACCACGCCACGGCAGAGGACTATGGCGAATCGGTCGGCGAGGAATTTGCCGGCGCCCAATGCACGTTGAAGGCAAGCAATTACAACGCCAAGTTCCAAACACCGGCGAAAGTGCGCGTGCCCCTTTACGGCGCAAAATCGAGTCCGCTCGACCTGACCTGTCAGCATCCGGACCACCGCACGCGCAACAAGGTTTTCCCCTTCTATAACAAGACCCATTCAGACCGTCTGGCGGTCGGTGCGAATGGCGGATTGGCGGGCGTACTCGTCGTCGCGGCCGTTAACGGCCTTTCCGACAGCGGTGAAGACGAATACCGCTACCCCATTCTTCAATTGCCAATGCTTTTGAACAAACCGAAGAAAAAGGCCCAAACAAGCAATTAATCGGCCCCTCAAACCTCGACGAGCCTGAGCTTTTTATCGAGCACGGCCAACACGCGCCGGAGCTCATGCCCGCGCTTGAGAATAAGCCCGGTCGGCGTAACCACGCTGTAAATGCCCTGCTTGCGGGCGAGTTTCGGATTTTTGATAATCCGGTAAAGCGGGAATTCGCTGGAGTTGCGGAAAATGGAAAACACGGCCTGTTCGCGCAACATGTCGATCGCATAATCGCGCCACTCGCCGGCCGCGACCATGCGCCCATAGACGTTTAGAATTTCATTGAGTTCTCGGCGATCGAACCGTGTCCGGTCCAGAATTGACGACCGGGCCTGATCTGGCGCAGGCACGGCCTGGTTTTTATTCTTCGGTTTCCGGCCCTTGGAATAAGGGCGAAAGGATATGGGTTCGATTTCGTTCAAATCACGCCTCCATAGCTGAATTTACCTGCGCATGATCACCTGTTAAGCTTTAAATATCAAGGTGCTTGCCAAAGAATGGCAATATGTAATATAGTGTAACAAATATCACAGAAATGTCATGTTTTGACCTTGTATGAGCCCCAAAGGGCACCCATATCTGAGTCATCGGCACTTGGCCCGATCCACTGCAAGACTTCGGAATCTCAGCCCCCCAGTCCCCCCCGAGTCTGCAATTACTGGATCGGGCCATTCTTTTGTCAACACCCCCCCCACCCTGAAACTGCTCCGGATTTTGCCCGGCCACGAATCCGTGCTACCCGCCTTTTTATAGTAAAGGCGGACTCAAATTCGGGTCAAAAGAACCTCAAAACAATGAACGGTTTCGATCGGGCAATCACCAAGACAAAATCAAAAACGGGCGGGATGTGATGGCAGAGGAAAATATCGGCATAAAACGCGCGCTCCTTTCGGTCTCGGACAAGACGGGACTGGTCGAATTCGCCCGCGCCCTGGACGGGCGCAATGTCGAGCTGATCTCGACCGGCGGCACGGCGGCCATGCTCCGCGAGGCGGGGCTCGACGTCAAGGACGTGTCCGAGATCACCGGCTTTCCCGAAATGATGGACGGCCGCGTCAAAACCCTCCACCCCAATGTCCATGGCGGCCTTCTCGCCATTCGCGGCAATGAAGAACACGAACAGGCGGCGCGCGACCACAACATCGCCCCCATCGACCTACTGGTGGTCAATCTCTATCCCTTCGAGGCGACGGTGGCGAAGGGTGCGGAATTCGACGACTGCGTCGAGAATATCGACATCGGCGGCCCGGCCATGATCCGCGCGGCGGCGAAAAATTTCGCGGGCGTGGCGGTCGTCACGGATGCCGGGCAATATGACGCCCTGCTCGAAGAAATGAACGCCCATGACGGCGGCACGTCGCATGAGTTTCGAAAATCCCTGGCCCATGCGGCCTTCGCCCGCACGGCGGCCTATGACGGCGCGATCTCGAACTATCTCGGCGCCGTTCTCGACCACCCCGAGGGCAAACCTTCAGGCCTGCCGCGCAGCTTCACCATGCAGTTCGAAAAAAGCCAGACCATGCGCTATGGCGAAAACCCGCACCAAAGCGCGGCATTTTATACGGGCGGCGGCAACGAGGCATCCATATCGACGGCGAAGCAGCTGGCGGGCAAGGAGCTTTCCTATAATAATATCGCCGACACCGACGCGGCCCTCGAATGCGTCAAGCAATTCGCGGACGGCCCGGCCTGCGTCATCGTCAAGCACGCCAATCCCTGTGGCGTCGCCGAGGCGGATGACCTGAAGACCGCCTATGACCGCGCCTTCGCCACCGATCCCGAAAGCGCATTCGGCGGCATCATCGCCTTCAACGGCCCGCTCGACGGCGAAACGGCCGGGGAAATCATCGCCCGCCAGTTCGTCGAAGTCATCATCGCGCCCGAGATTTCCGATGCGGCGCTTGAGGCCTGCCAAAAGAAGAAAAACGTCCGCGTTCTCAAGTGCGGCCAATGGAGCGCGGAACCGGCCCAAAGGCTCGATTATAAACGCGTGAACGGCGGGCTCCTCGTTCAGGACGCGGATCTGGCGCTGCACGACAAGCTCGAGACGGTCACCGCCCGCGCGCCGACCGACAAGGAATTGGAAGACCTCGTCTTCACCTGGAAGGTTGCGAAATTCGTCAAATCCAACGCCGTGGTTTACGGCAGGGACCGCATGACCATCGGCGTCGGCGCCGGGCAGATGAGCCGGGTGAACTCGGTCCGCATCGCCGCCATCAAGGCGGAGCAGGCGGGCCTCGACATCAAGGGCTCGGTCGTCGCCTCGGACGCCTTCTTCCCCTTTGCCGACGGCCTCATCGCGGCGGCGGAGTCGGGCGTGAAGGCCGTCATCCAGCCCGGCGGCTCCATGCGCGACAGTGAGGTGATCGACGCGGCCAATGAGATGGGCCTCGCAATGGTCCTGACCGGCATGCGGCATTTCAGGCATTAATGCCTAGGCATTGGGGGGGGCTGGTGCCGTCGGCGACCCTAGGCCGGTCCGCCTGCCCATCATGCCTGACAAACGTTCGCCACGCCCGCAAAGGCGGGTGAGGGCCGGATTCGGCCGGTGCCGCTCATTCGTTCGATCAGGGCCCGAATGTCGGCAATGCAGAGAACTCTGACATGGAGGAAGGTGGGCAAATTTGCGATTATGACCCGTGCCAGAGGTTCGCTATAGTCTCGAAAGCTGACAAAGGTCGACTTTC
>CAMYJA010000011.1 GCA_947258705.1 uncultured Hyphomicrobiaceae bacterium
ATGAATTTCAGCGTCACATATCCGAGCCAGCGCTTTGGAAAGGGCAGATCGTCATGCCATGATTGTTTTTCCGTCGGTTCGGTCGGTTTCTCGCTCATCTCTTGATCTCCCAAATTGTCTCCATCATACCGGTCTCGGGGTTTTTACCGTCTTTGAGTTGTATTCCCATCTCAACCAGCTCATCACGAATCCGATCAGCTTCCGCCCAGTTGTTTTCTGCCCGGGCCGCGAGACGGGCATGGATGAGCGCATCAATTTTCACAGTCGTTTCAGCGTCCGAAATATCCTGTCCGTTCAGCTTGGCAAGATCGACAGAGAAGCCCATAAAACTAAGAGAACCAGCTATAGATTTAAAATCATTCTCTTTTTTCAATTTGCTTAAAATCGCCCTCACCCATGGCGTGTTTAAATCATCGCTGAGGGCTTCAACTACTTCCCAGTGCGGGGCCGGCTCCTCGCGGAATTCTTGAGCGATCGTATAGAAATCCCTTAATACCTTGTGGGCCTCTTCCAAACCCTTCACCGTCCAGTCGATCGGCTGCCTATAATGTGTTTTGAGCATATTGAAGCGCAACACTTCGCCCGGCCAGTCCTTAAGCAACTCATTCACCGTTATAAAATTCCCCAAGCTCTTGGACATCTTCTCGCCCTCGACCTGGAGAAAGCCGTTGTGCATCCACACATTGGCCATCGCTTTCGTGCCGTGGGCGCAGCGCGACTGAGCGATTTCGTTCTCATGATGCGGAAAGACGAGATCGACTCCGCCGCCGTGAATATCGAACACCTCGCCCAGATGTTTGTCCGCCATGGCCGAGCATTCGATATGCCAGCCGGGCCGCCCACGCGTGGGAATTTTACATGGAGAATCCCACGCGGGCTCGCCCTCGCCTGAAGGCTTCCATAGGACGAAATCCATCGCATCGCGCTTATAGGCCGCCACCTCGACCCGCGCGCCCGCCTCCATCTCCTCGACCGTGCGGTTCGAGAGCAGCCCGTAATCATCCATGGAGGATACCGAAAAGAGCACGTGATCCTCGGCCACATAAGCGTGACCGCGCTCGACCAGATCCTCGATCATGGCCTTCATCTCGCCGATATGTTCCGTCGCCCTTGGCTCGACGCTCGGTTCGAGAACGCCGAGCGCCTTGATGTCCGCATGAAACTGCTTGATGGTGCGGTCCGTCACCGCATTGATACTGACGCCCTCCTCGGCGGCGCGGGCGTTAATCTTGTCGTCCACATCCGTGATATTGCGCACATAGGTGACATGATCGGCGCCATAAATCTGCCTGAGCAGCCGGAAGAGCACGTCGAACACGATGATCGGCCGCGCATTGCCGATATGGGCAAAATCGTAAACCGTCGGCCCGCACACATACATGCGCACGTTTTCGGGATCGATCGGCGCGAACTCTTCCTTTTTGCGCGTCAGCGTATTGTAAAGCTTCAAGGTCATGGCCACCATTTCACTCGCCGGGACAGGCGAGCGTTTCGGTCTCAATCGTGGTGATGAAAATGAAGTACCGGCCGCGCGCCAACATCCTGTGTCAGGCGATAATAATTACACTCGGACAATTAATGCCGCATTGATTGCGGCAGAATTTGCCGGGAAATATGCACGCGATACGTTCCATGGCCGCGAATGTGGTCAGTTTGCGCCTGATCGTCAAGCACTTTCGGCCCCGGGCGCACGGTGGCCCAGGTCAGAGGAGTGGCCGGAAGAGTGTCCGGAGAAGTGGCCGGAAGAGTGGCCGGAGGTGCACCCGGCCGGTGCGCCAGGCTCTGGGGAGATCGGAGACTTTGCCCATATGCCGCCGGCCGCGAATAGGCGCATATTTTAATATTGATTCGATAATTCGCGCCGAACCGGTGAAAATATCCGCAAAACTGAACCTTTTACCGCCCTATTTGGTGCGTAGTCCCGTCATAGTATAAACTACGACAGAGTTTCGATCACCTTCGCCGTCCTGGCGTTCGCCTGCCTGTCCTTGATGTCTGGCGACAGCCTGAGCCAGTCTCCCCAATATCCGGATTATAACCGGGACTATTCGCCCCCCCAGCCCGGCAGCCGGCCGCCGCAGAACCTCGACCCGCGCCGGGCGGAACGCGACTACATCGTTCCCGAAAACGATCCATATCTCGCCCCGCAGGCCCGGATGAATCCGCGCCAGAGATATTGCCGTCAGCTTGAGCAGAGGCTCGCGAAGGACTGGATCGAAAAGAACCGCGGCACCGAAGAGCTGCCGCGCATCGAGGCGGAAATGCGCAAGGCGCGGCAGAGCTACCGGAGATTGGAGCTCAGGGCGGAACGCTCCAATTGCTATGAGTATTTTCTCTTCTCGAAGACGGTCCGGCGCACGCGGCGCTGCTTCGCCATACATAAAAAGATCCAGGCCGCCCAGCGAAAACTGTCGTCTCTCGAGGGGCAGCATCAAAGGATCTCCCGTTCCCGGCAGGGCGGCACCTATCAGCGCAACGAGTTGATTTCTGCCCTTGCCCGCAACGGCTGCGGGCAGCAATATCGTCGCGAGGCCCGCAAAAACAGCTGGGGAATTTTTGATTTTCTGCAGCAGGACAATACGCGCGTCGATCCGCGCGGCCGTCTGGAACGCCACCACCTGCCTTTCGCAACCTACCGCACCATGTGCGTGCGCCTCTGCGACGGCTATTACTTCCCGGTCAGTTTTTCCGCCATGTCGAGCAAATTTCCCCAGGATGCCGATGCATGCCAGACGAAATGCGCCGCCCCCGCCAAGCTCTTCGTCCATGAAAACCCGGGCGGCAGCGTCGAAACCATGACCTCGACCGATGGCCTGGCCTATAGCGAATTACCCAATGCCTGGCGCTACCGGAAGGAATTTATCAAGGGCTGCTCGTGCAAGATGGCGGACTACAATCCGGCCGCCATCGCCAGCTATGAAAACGATACCGCTGCCGGCAAGAAACAGCCCGACAGCGGATTGGGCGCTCCGAATATCGGCAATAATGCCCGTCCGCAATCCCCTGGGACCGAACCGGCCCCGGCTCCGAAAAAGCCGGCGGCGAAACCCGGCGGACAGGCGAAAAAGGGAACCGCGCCCTCAGGCGCCAAGCCGAAATTGGCGCAACGCGCCGGGACCGGCGAGAAAAAATAGCCTCAGGCCTTTTCCCCCGACAGACGCGCATGGGCTTTCTCGCGGCCGATCAGCGGCAATAACAGCTTGAGCTCCGGCCCGAACTCCATCCCCGTCAGGGCCAGCCGCAGCGGACGAAAAAGCGCCTTGCCCTTGGCTCCCGTCTCTTTTTTAACGGCCGCCGTCCAGACGCCCCAGCTCATCTCGTCATAAGGCTCGTCCGGCAGGAGTTCCGCCGCGCGCGCAATGAACTCACCGTCCTCGATCACCGGCTCGATCGCGCCCCAGACGATGCCGTTCCACATGTCCACATCGCCAAAGCGCTCGATATTCCCACGCACCGCCAGCCAGAACGCTTCCACCTCCGGTTTGCTGCGGCCCTCAAGCCGGGCATCCAGACGCGCCTCGACCTCCGCATAGACCGTCTCATGCAGAAGCTTGCCGTTAAGCGCGCGAAGCTCCTGCGGATCGAAACGCGCCGGTGAGCGTGAAAGTTTCGAAAACGAGAACTGATCCTCGATGTCGATAAGACTGTGGAACGGCCGCACCGGATCGGACGTGCCGATGGTCGCCGCATGACTTACCACCGCAAGGGACTCCAGCCCGTCTTCGCGAAAAGAGCTGATGGAAAGATCGCCCAACCGTTTTGAAAGCGCCTGTCCGTCCGCGCCGATCAGTAAATTATGATGCCCGAATTTCGGGATATCGCCGCCAAGCGCTTCGAAAAGTTGTATCTGCGCCGCCGTATTGGCCACATGATCCTCGCCGCGAATGACGTCCGAGATGGCGAAATCGATATCGTCCACCACGCTCGGCAGCGTATAGAGATAGCTTCCGTCAGCGCGAACGAGTATGGGATCCGACAGGGAGCCGAGGTCCACCTGCTGCGTGCCCCTGACGAGATCGTCCCAGCCGATTTTAGTCTCGACGATATTGTCCGGTTCGCCATCGAAATTATGCATGAGAAAGCGCCAGTGCGGTTTGCGCCCCTCCGCCTCATGCGCCGCTCGTTCCTTGTCGTCTTCCCTGAGCCCGCTGCGGTCGTAAATCGGCGGAAGCCCGCGCGCCAGCTTGCGTTTGCGCCGTCGGTCGAGCTCCTCCATCGTCTCGTAACAGGGGTAGAGCCGCCCGTCCGCTTTCAGTTTCGCCACCATCGCGTCATAGCGGTCGAACCGGTCCGACTGCCTGGCTTCAAGATCCCAGTCAAGTCCGAGCCAGCGCAGGTCTTCGCGGATCCCGTCGGCAAATTCCTCCGTCGAACGCGCCTGATCCGTATCGTCAAGCCTGAGCATGAACTTTCCGCCCGACTTGTGCGCAAAGAGCCAGTTAATCAGAGCCGTCCGAATATTGCCCACATGCAACCGCCCCGTGGGGCTCGGCGCAAACCGCACAATAGTGTCCAAAATACCTATTCCCGAAATTTGTTTGTGATCGGATAACGACGGTCGCGGCCAAAATTCTTGAGAGAAATCTTAACCCCGGGTGCGGCCTGACGGCGCTTGTACTCGGCCAGATAGAGAAGATGCTGCACATGGTTGACCAGTTCTCGGTCATGCCCCCTCTCGACAATATCGTCAAGAGGTGTTTCATGCTCGACCAGGCATTCGAGAATGTCGTCAAGGACATCGTAAGGCGGCAAACTGTCCTGATCGCTTTGGTTTTCCCTGAGCTCCGCCGACGGCGCCTTTGTGATGATGTTCTCCGGGATGACCACCCCCTCCGGGCCGCGCGCCCCCTCCGGCCTGTTCCCGTTGCGGTACTCCGCCAGCGCATAGACCTGCGTCTTGTAAATATCCTTGATCGGATTAAAGCCGCCATTCATGTCGCCGTAAAGGGTTGCATAGCCGACCGACACTTCGGATTTGTTCCCCGTCGTCACCAGCATGTCGCCAAACTTGTTCGACACAGCCATCAATACGACCCCGCGTGTTCGCGATTGAATATTCTCTTCCGTGATATCGGCCTTCCGCCCGGCAAAGAGGTCCTTCAGCGTGTCTGCAAAACCCTCGACCGGCTGTTCGATTTCGCATATGTCATAGCGCACCCCGAGCGCCCACGCGCAGGCTGCGGCATCTTCGAGGCTTTCCTCACTTGTATAGCGGTATGGCAGCATCAGGCAGTGAACCTGCTCCGCCCCGAGCGCATCGACGGCGATGGCCGCGGTGAGCGCCGAATCGATCCCTCCCGAGAGCCCGAGCACGACGCCGGGAAAACCGTTCTTGTGCACATAATCCTTGAGGCCCAGAACCAGGGCCGCATAAATATCGGCATTTATATTGTCCTCATGCCGTGCAACGGGCCCCTCGAACCGCCAGTGATCCTGGTCCCTGATGAGGCTGCAAATCCCGATATCCTCACGAAAGCGGGGAGCTTGATAGGCAGTTGCGTGATCCCGGTTGTGTGCGAATGAACCGCCATCGAAGACGAGCTCGTCCTGCCCGCCGATCTGATTGACATAAAGAAGCGGCAGCCCGGATTCCGAAATCCGCTCCGTCACCGCGTTCATGCGCTCTTCGGCCTTTTTCCTGGTGAAAGGCGAGCCATTGGGCACGATCAGGCATTCGGCGCCGGTTTCCACCAGACATTCGATCACGTCCTCGACCCAGATGTCCTCGCAGATGGGAACGCCGATCCGGACGCCGCGAAAGCTGATCGGTCCCGGCATCGGGCCTTCGTCGAATATCCTCTGCTCGTCGAAAACACCGTAATTCGGCAGCTTGACCTTGTGGCGAAGGGCCGAAATTTCGCCCCCCTCGAGCAAGGCCGTGCTGTTGTAGAGCTTGCCCCCTTCAGCCCACAAGGTCCCCATCAATATGGCCGTGCCGCCATCGCCGGTTTTTTGCGCGAGTTCCCTGACCGCTTCCATCGTGGCTGTCTGGAAGGCCGGTTTCAGAACCAGGTCCTCGGGCGGATATCCGGTAATAAAAAGCTCCGGGAACACAAGAAGATCGGCCTTTAGCGCGCGCGCGCTTTCAAGCGCCTCTTCCGCCTTCGCCAGATTGCCCGAAAGATCGCCGACAACGGGATTGAGCTGCGCGACGGCGATCGAAAGCCTGTCTGTTTGTTTGTCATTCATCAGCCGATCGCATAGACCGCAAGCGTGCGGAATGCAAGGTTGAGATGTCCCGGACGAAATGAATTCCACCCGTTTCAAGCGCACCGGGCGGCGGTAAATTCTCCCGCGTCGCATATGTCATGTATTGTTGGGCCAAATGATTTGCCCAACTTCAAGACCGGGGATATAGTCCCGCGACCTCAAATAAATGAAATTGCATGATGACCGATCTTGAAGATGTCGAGAGCCATTTCGCATTTGGCGAGAACTGGGCGGCCTATGCGGAAAGCATTGGCGAGGAGGAGATCGGCGAAGCCGAACGGGGGCTCCTGAAGCTTCTTGACCGGGATGAAATAGAAGGCCGCAGCTTCGCCGATATCGGCTGCGGGTCCGGCCTCCATGCGCTCGCCGCCCTCAGGCTCGGTGCGCGCAGCATCAATGCCTTCGATATCGACAAAAACTCCGTCGCCACGGCCCGCGCGCTCCTCACCCGCCACGCCGCCGGCGCTTCCTGGTCGGTCACCGAGAAAAGCGTTTTCGAGCTCGATCCGGCGGAACACGGCCCTTACGACATCGTCTATTCCTGGGGCGTCCTCCACCATACCGGCAATCTCGACAAGGCTTTGAGAAATGCCACCGCCCTCGTCGGCAACAACGGACTGTTCGTGATCGCCCTTTACCGCCGGACAACCCTTGATCCTTTCTGGATAGCCGAAAAGAAATGGTATATGCGCGCCTCGCCAAACGCGCAGAAGCGGGCGCAGACCGCCTATCGTGCAGCGCTTCGCCTGGGCATGGCCATGAGTGGCCGCAATTTTTCCGAATATGTCGAGAACTACCGCTCAAGGCGCGGCATGGATCTCGACCACGACATCCATGACTGGCTCGGCGGATACCCTTACGAGGCGATCCTCGAACCGGAAGTCGACGATTTTCTCACGCGCATGGACTTCGAAAAATCCCGCAGCATCGCCCGGCCGAAAACCTTTGGACTTCTGGGATCGGGCTGCGACGAATACGTCTATCGAAAAAATTCCTGAGCCTTTCGGCCGAACGGCCGCTATGCCGAGATCGGCACGGCGTCCATACCTTTTCCGTTGCGCGAGCGCTTGAGGCGCTCCGCGATCATAAAGGCCAGCTCAAGCGCCTGATCCGCATTGAGACGCGGGTCGCAATGGGTGTGATAACGGTCGGAAAGGTCCGTTTCGCTGATCGGCCGCGCGCCGCCGATGCATTCCGTCACGTTCTGGCCGGTCATCTCCACATGCACGCCGCCGGCATAGGTGCCCTCGGCTTCATGCACATCGAAGAAAGCTTCGACCTCGCGCAGCACCCGGTCGAAGGGACGTGTCTTGAAGCCCGTCGCGGCCTTGACCGTATTGCCGTGCATCGGATCGCACGACCATACGACCGTGCGCCCTTCGCGTTCCACGGCGCGGATATGCTTCGGCAGATGCTCCTCGATCTGATCCGCCCCATAGCGCGTAATCAGCGTCATTCGGCCCGGCTCGTCTTCGGGATTGAGCACATCGAGCAGGCGGATGAGTTCGTCTTCATCGAGCGATGGACCGCATTTGACGCCGATCGGATTGCGGATACCCCGGCAGAACTCGATATGCCCGTGATCGAGCTGCCGCGTGCGGTCGCCGACCCAGAGAAAATGCCCCGAGGTCGCATACCATTCGCCACTGGTGGAATCGATCCGCGTCAGCGCTTCCTCATAGCCCAAAAGCAGCGTTTCATGGCTCGTGTAAAACCGCGTCGATCTCAACTGCCCCGTATTCTCGGACGTGATGCCGCAGGACCGCATGAAATTCAAGGCGCCTGAAATCTGATCGGCCAGCTCCTGATAGCGTTCGCTGATCGGACTGTCCTTGAGAAAACCGAGCGTCCATTGATGCACATGCTCGAGATTGGCGTATCCGCCCTGGGCAAAGGCGCGCAACAGGTTGAGCGTGGCCGCCGACTGCCTGTAGGCATTGATCTGGCGCCGCGGATCGGGCATCCGCTCTTCTTCGGTAAACCCAATGGCGTTGACGATGTCGCCGCGATAGCTCGGCAGCTCGACATCGCCCTGCCGCTCGTTCGGGTCCGAGCGCGGCTTGGCGAACTGCCCCGCGATCCGGCCGAGTTTAACCACCGGACAGCCTCCGGCGAATGTCAGCACGACCGCCATTTGCAAAAACACGCGGAAGAAGTCGCGAATATTGTCCGCGCCATGTTCGGCGAAACTCTCCGCGCAGTCGCCGCCATGAAGCAGGAAACTCCGCCCCTTGGCAACATCGGCCAATTGCCTCTTCAAGGCCCGCGCTTCGCCCGCAAAGACCAGCGGCGGAAATGTCCCAAGCTGCTCTTCAACCGCGCTCAGGGCCGCCTTGTCCTTATAGTCTGGCATTTGCAGAACCGGCTTCGAACGCCAGCTCTGAGGTGACCATTTCGCACCCATGTTCTCTAAACTCCTGCAATCGCAAAAACCTTATGGCCTCTGCGATCTTCTTATAGCTGTTTCTTGTTCCCGGCTATATAGGCGAACCGGGGCGTCATGACCAGCCTAGAGCGCAATGCCGCTGGAATGAACCGGTTTGCGTGGTGGTTCCGGCCTTCCGGGCCGTCGCTGAAAGTCCGGCCGTTCGCCATTAGGCCGATACGCTGTGACCCTGTCGCGCCGTGATGCTGTTGTGCAGTGACCCTTTTGCGCTGTGAAGAGCCTGCGCAACCCCTTGAGATCGTACCTGACCGCGCCCCGTAAGTTGACGTTAACGTAAATTGCTTTACTATACCGTTATTCAGACATCATAAAGCGGACATTGCCACAATCCGGTACGATAAAATCACCCTTGGCATTGTACCACGAGGCGCGATGAAATGGCTCAATACACTGCGATCGACGATCCGGTCAATGTAACGCCGCAAAGCATAGCCGCCCTTGACGGGTTTTTTCTCGCGGCGACAGAATATGCGCCCCCTGGCACGCGGCATCTCGACCGCCCACTCATTCTCATCAGCGCAGCCGCTGCCGTCCCCCAGTCATATTACACAAAATTCGCGACCTGGCTTTCCGAGAGCGGATATCAAGCCATAACCTATGACTATCGCGGCATCGGCCGTTCCCGGCCCCATTCCCTCAGAAGTTTCGAGGCGCGCATGCGTGACTGGGGCGAGTTGGATCTGGCGGGTGTTCTTGACTGGGCGGAAAAAACCTGGCCCGGCCGGCCGATCTACAATATCGGCCACAGCATCGGCGGCTTCGCGCCCGGCCTCGCCCACAACAATCATTTGATAGCAAAGCAGGTAAACATCGCCACCCTCAGCGGCCATTGGCGCTTCATGAAAGACCGGGAGAGATACAAGGTGGCGTTTTTCATGTTCACCCTCATGCCGCTGATCACCAGGGTCTGGGGATATTTTCCCGGCTGGGTTATGGGCAACGCGGAGGACATGCCCCGCGGGGTCATGCTCGAATGGGCACGCTGGTGCCGCTCCGGAAATTTTCTCTTCGACGATCCGTCCCTGTCGTCGAAAAAATACTTCGAGCAATTCGAGGCACCCCTGCGCGCCTATCAGTTTTCCGACGATGTCTGGGGCACGAAACGCGCGGTCGGGCATATTACCGAGCGCTATGTCCGGGCCAAAAACCGCCATATCAGATCCATTTCACCGGCGGATATCGGCACCGTCAATATCGGCCATATGGGATTTTTCCGCGAACGTTTTCGCGACACGCTCTGGCCCGACGCGGCCGAATGGCTTTTTCAGGAGCTGTAGAAAGCCCCCTACCCCTCGCACCTAATCTGTGCCAAGTTCCGCGCATGAGCAATAAAGAACCCAGCTTCACACTTGGCATAGAGGAGGAATATCTTCTCGTCGATCAGACCACGCGCGCCCTCGTGAAGGAGCCGCCCGATGGCCTCGTCCAGGAATGCGACGATGCCATCGATCCCGACAGAACGGGTCAGGTAAGCCCGGAGTTTCTCCGTTCCCAGATTGAAATCGGCACCAAGGTTTGCAGCGACATCAAGGAGGCCCGGAGCGAACTGAAAATGCTCAGGCGCGGCGTCGCCGACGTATCGGACCGCCACGGCCTTGCGCCCATCGCCGCCTCCATACATCCCTTCGCCCACTGGTCCGAACTCTCCCATACCGACAAGGATCGTTATAACGAGCTGGCCCAGGATCTTCAGGTTGTCGGCCGCCGCCTGATGATTTGCGGCATGCATGTCCATGTCGGCATCGAAGACATCGACCAGCGCATCGACATATTCAACCAGGCCCGCTATTTCCTGCCCCATCTGCTGGCGCTCTCCACATCCTCTCCCTTCTGGCAGGGCGAGAATACCGGTCTCAAATCCTATCGCCTGTCCGTTTTCCAGGAAATGCCCCGTACCGGATTTCCCGCAAGGTTCGAAAGCTGGAGCGAATATGAGCGCACGGTCAATGTCCTGATCCACGCCGGCATTATCGAAGATGCGTCGAAAGTCTGGTGGGATCTGCGCCCCTCCGCCCGTTTTCCGACCCTGGAAATGCGCATTTGCGATGTCTGCCCCCTGCTCGAAGACACCCTGGCGATCGCGGCCCTCTATCAATGCATCTGCCGTATGCTCTATCGCTTGCGGCGGGCCAATCAGCGCTGGCGCAGCTATCCCGTTTTTTTACTGGCGGAAAATCGCTGGCGCGCTCAGCGCCACGGCATCGAACAGGGCCTGATCGATTTCGGTCGCGGTGAAATAGTCCCCTTCGAAGACCTTATGCACGAGGTTATCGAACTGGTCGACGAGGATGCCCGCGCCCTGGGCTGCGAAAAAGAAGTCCGGCATATCCTCAACATCGTCGAGCGCGGCACCAGCGCCGACCGTCAGCTTGCGCGCTTCCACGCCCTTTTGGAAACCGGAACCGGCACCGACGATTGCCTGAAAGAAATTGTCGACAGTCTCATCGAGGAATTTCGCGTCGGCACCGAATGAACCCCGCCACGCCTCGAATACCCGCTGCTCTCACAAGCTCCATCACCCCTCGAAAGGCGGCATGGTCGCGTGCCCTTCCGCCGAGACGCCCTTGCCGCTGAACACCATTCTGACCGACATCAGAAGTATCTTCACATCGAGCGTCAGGCTTTGATTGTCCACATACCAGACGTCATATTCGAACTTCTCCTCCCAGCTGAGCGCATTGCGCCCCTTCACCTGGGCCCATCCGGTAATCCCGGGCAGCACGTCGTGCCGCCGTGCCTGCTCCGGCGAATAGAGCTCCAGATAGGACATCAGCAGCGGCCGTGGCCCGACAAAGGACATGTCGCCTTTGAGAATATTCCAGAGCTCGGGCATTTCATCCAGGCTGGACGCGCGCAGCGCGCGTCCGAACGGCGTCAACCGGTCCGCATCGGGCAGCAATTCGCCCCTTTCGTCACGACCGTCCCCCATGGTCCGGAATTTGATCATTTCAAAAGGCTCGCCCAGCAATCCGGGACGGGTCTGGCGGAAAAAAATGGGGCGCCCGAGTTTCAACCGCACCAGAGCCGCCACCACCAGGAACAGCGGCAGCAACAAAGGCAGGCTTAGAAACAGCAGAACCAGATCGAAAAGTCTTTTGCCAGACATCAAAACCGCTCCCGGGCCGGTACGCGACGGCGCGTCATAGACCGACCGCCATGCCGCCATCGACCGAAAGTCCAGCACCCGTTATGAACGCCGCGTCATCCGAGACCAGAAAGAGCGCCGCCTTGGCCACGTCTTCGGGCGTGCCGAAACGTTTGAGCGGTGTCTGGTCGAGCAGCGCTTTTGCGATGGCGGGATTCTTGATGTACCGGCTTGTCAGCGCCGTGTCGATAAAGCCCGGACAAAGATAGTTCACGCGGATGCCGAAGGCGGCGAATTCCACCGCCATGGCGCGCGAAAGCGCCGAAACCGCGCCCTTGGTCGCCGAATAGGCCGCCAGTTGCCGTAAGTGCCGCGTGGCCGTGATCGAAGAAAGATTGAGAACACAGGCTAAGCCTGAGGCTAAGCCTGAGGCTGAGCCTGAGGCCGAGCCCGAGGCTTTCAGCAGTGGAAAGGCAAGGCGCGAAAGCGCCACCACGCTGTCGAGATTGGTCGCACGGACCTTCTCCCATCCCTCGTCGGTAAGATGGCGGAAATCCTCCCGCACATTCAGTCCTGCATTATTGACGAGAATGTCGAGCCGGCCATGCGCCGCTTCGACCGCCTCCAATACCCGCTCGATTTCGGCTTTGTCCGTCACGTCGAGCCGGTCGCCATGGACCTTGAAACCGCTCGCTTCGAGCGCCTCTGCGGCCTCGATCGCGGCGCTCTCGTCCACATCGTTGAGATAGACCTCGGCGCCCTCCTGCGCGAAGCACCGGGCGATCTCAAAACCGATCCCCCTGGCCGCGCCCGTCACCAGCGCAATTTTTCCCTCAAGCCGCGACATCGCATCACTCCCGCATTCCGTATTTGCATGAGACCTCATAGCAAAGAAAAACGCTGGCACGAAGAAAATCGAAACCAGCGTTCGTCTGTCTGACTTTTTTTACCGTCGAAGCCTTGGGCTAGTTTCCTGCCCCGATGCCGAGCGGTATGACGGCGCCGATGCGCAGGATATTGACCGATGTATCCTGAACATACAGCTCCGGCCCCGCCCAAAAGCGCCATTTGCCGAATTCGCCGTAAAGATATTCGCCACGTATAATCACCGGCCCAATGCCGAAATTGAAACCCGTATCGATGTCGGCGCCAAGACCGACGACCCAGCCTGTGAGCGTAGTCGAATCCCTGGCAAGCGCAACGGGCCCCATCATGACTTCACCGACATAAGATGCATCCATCCACGCCAGCCCCCCGGTGACGTAACCCATGACGCCGGGCATCAACTCCATGCCGGCGCGGGCACGTAATGTGGCGAGCCAGTCCGCACTGTAACGATGCCCATCGTAATTGTCGGAAAAATCCGCCAGTGTCAGGTCCGCGATGACACCGACAATGAAATTCAGAACACGAAGATCGTACCCCACCAGGACCGTCGCGCCGAATTCGTTGAACTCGACCTGGCCCACTTCATAATCCGGCGGCATGACGGTGGTATCGAACTCGCGGACATCCATGTCCACCCAGTTATGGGATAATAGAATTCCGATGTTCAAACCGGTTGGTGTTTGCGCTTTTGTCGGCGGCGCACCCAGAACGACAACGCTGAACAAGATAACGCTCAGGATACGGCCAATAAAAAATCGTCTCATTGCCCTGCACTCCTGTATATTTTCCTGCCGGTGCGAAAAAAAGCTGGGAATTCCGCCCCTTGGCTAAACCATTGCCTAGCATGATTCAGCACCCTCTGAGGTGCCTGAATAGAGCTCATGCGCAAAACCTCGGGCATGTGTCATTCGCGCCACTGCAACCATTGCTAGAAACACAGGATGATGCAACCCGGCCTATTCCGCCGCCTCTGCCTTGGACGGCGTCCATTTCTCGCGCATGGTCACCAGTTCCTCCGCAGCACTCGGATGCAGCGCCATGGTCGCATCGAAATCGTCTTTTTTCGCACCCATCCTGATGGCGATCGCCGCCATTTGCACCATTTCAGCGGCATCCGTCCCCATGACATGGCATCCCAGAACACGTCCGGAAGCGCCGTCGACGACAAGCTTCATGATCATCAACTCATCGCGCCCCGACAGCGTATGTTTCATCGGCCTGAACCGGCTTTTGTAAATATCGACCGATTTGTGCTTTTCCCTGGCATCCGTCTCCGTCATACCGACCGTGCCGATTTCCGGCGTCGAAAAAACCGCCGTTGGGATGTTGTCGTGATCGACCTCGACCGGATTGTCGTTGAAAAGCGCTTCCGCCACCGCAGCGCCTTCGCGGATCGCAACCGGTGTGAGCTGGAAGCGGTCCGTCACATCGCCCACCGCATAAATATGCTCGACCGACGAGCGGAACATGTCATCGACGACGACATGCCCGTTCCAGCCGCATTCTATCCCGAGTTTGGAGAGCCCCAGCCCCTCCACATTCGGGCGCCGGCCGGTGGCGTACATCACCGCATTGCTGTTGATCGAGCCGCCATCGGCAAAGGCCAGGGTGACGCCGTCGGCCGTTTTTTCGATGCCCGACACATCCGTGCTCAGACGCACGTCGATATCGTTTTTCAGCATTTCCTCGTGCAGCCCGTCACGCATATCGTCATCGAAACCGCGTAAAATCTGCGGCCCCCGGTAGATCAGCGAGACATCGACGCCAAGCCCCTGGAATATGCAGGCGAACTCCACGGCGATATAACCGCCACCGACGATCGCTATTTTCTTGGGCAATGTCTCGAGATGAAACGCCTCATTCGAGGTGATCGCATGTTCGATGCCGGGAATGTCCGGTTTAAAGGGCGTGCTCCCCGTCGCGATCAGAATATTGCGTGCGCTGACCATGCGGTCTTCGGCAACGAGCTGAATTTCGTGCGGGCCGGTCAACTCCGCCCGGGAGGCAAAACTCGTTACGCCGGCGCCCGCCAGATTGCGGTCGTAGATTGCGCTCAGCCGCGCGATTTCATCATCCTTGTTCGCCACCAGCTTTTGCCAGTCGAATTCGGCCCGCCCCATGCTCCAGCCAAATCCCGCCGCATCCTCGAACGCATGTTCAAAACGGCTGGCATAGGCGAACAGCTTTTTCGGCACGCAGCCGCGAATGACGCAGGTGCCGCCGACGCGGTATTCTTCCGCGATCCCGACGCGGGCGCCGTAATTGGCGCTCATGCGCGCGCAGCGGACGCCGCCGGAACCGGCGCCTATGACGAACAGATCGTAATCGAAGCTCTCGCTCATATGTCAGCGTCCTCGGGCGCCTCGATCACCGAAACGCCTTCAGGCGACGCGATGATCGCTATATCCGCAATGCCGAGAAACAGTCCCGTCTCGACGACACCGGGAATGAACTGCAACGCTTCCGCCAGCATTTCCGGTTCGGGTATGCGGTGAAAGGCGCAATCGAGAATAAGATTGCCGCCATCGGTTCGGAACGGCGTTCCGTCCGGCTTTACCCTTAATATGACCTTGCCGTTGCATCCCGTCTCGTTGGCAATCAGTTCGATCATGGCCTGTGTTGTCTTGAGGCCGAACTCGACCACCTCGACAGGCAGGGGAAATCCGCCGAGCGTCGCCGATTTTTTCGAAAAGTCAGCGATGACAATCATGCTCTCGGACGCCGTCGCAACGATTTTCTCGCGCAACAACGCCCCGCCGCCGCCCTTGATAAGCCGGAGCTCGTTGTCGATTTCGTCCGCGCCATCGACAGTGAGGTCTAAAAAAGGCTCCGCGTCGAGCGTCGTCAGCGGAATGCCCAGGCTCTCGGCCTGTATCCGGGTCGCCTCCGAGGTCGGCACGCAAAGAACGTCAAGCCCCTCTTTCACACGGGCACCCAAAAGAGCGACAAACTTTTCCGCCGTCGATCCGGTTCCCAGCCCCAGTTTCTGGCCCGGTTTTACATAATCCATCGCCCGCTCTGCCGCGAGTTCCTTAAGCTGTTCAATTTCCAATTTCATCACCCGTGAAAATTATTGGCCTCAACACACGTTCAATCCATCCTTTAGTGGCTTTATCGTAGACTGTCCATGCAAGGGATCGAATTGCTAACCGTCGAGCCCGCCCATGAGTATATATTTCATCTCGATATATTCCTCGATGCCGTGATGCGATCCTTCACGGCCCAGGCCGGATTCCTTGATCCCGCCGAATGGCGCGTTCGGTGTCGAAATGATCCCTTCGTTGACGCCCACAATGCCGGTCTCGAGCGCCTCCGCCACGCGCCACACCCGGCCCAGATCCCGCGCGTAAAAATAGGCCGCCAGTCCCGATTCGGTGTCGTTGGCCATGTCGATGACCTCCGCCTCGTCCTCGAATTTTATCAGGGGCGCGACCGGACCGAAGGTCTCGTCGTTCCACAACAGCATTTCAGGTCCCGCGCCTGTGAGGACCGTCGGCTGATAAAACCGCCCGCCCCGTTCATGTCGCTCGCCCCCGGCAAGCACGCGCGCACCTTTCTCGACCGCGTCGCGCACATGCGTCTCAACCTTCTCGACAGCCGCATCGTTGATCAGTGGGCCCATCGCCACCCCCTCCTCGATACCCGGTCCCACCGGCATGGTGGCCACCCGTTCGACCAGCATTTCGCTGAACCGGTCGAACACGCCGCTTTGCACGAAGATCCTGTTGGCGCATACGCAGGTCTGCCCGGTATTGCGGAACTTCGATGCCATCAGACCGTCGAGCGCCGCATCCAGATCGGCGTCGTCGAAGACGATAAACGGCGCATTTCCGCCAAGCTCGAGCGCCATCCGCTTGACCGTGTCCGCCGACTGGCGGGCCAGCAGTTTTCCGACCTGCGTCGATCCGGTGAAGCTGATCATCCGGACGCTCGGATTTCCCGTCAACTCGCCGCCAATGGGCGCGGCATCGCCCGTAACCACATTGAACACCCCTTTGGGAATGCCGGCCCGGTCCGCAAGCTCCGCCAGCGCCAGGGCCGAAAGCGGCGTCACTCCCGCCGGCTTCAGCACCATCGTGCAGCCCGCGGCCAGTGCCGGTCCCGCCTTGCGTGTAATCATCGCGTTGGGAAAATTCCATGGCGTGATCGCGCCGACGACGCCGATGGGCTGTTTAATGACGACAATCCGCGCGTCCGCCTTGTGCGTCGGTATGGTTTCACCGAGGATCTTCCCCGCCTGCTCCGCCGCAAGCCGCGTAAATCCCGCGCCGTAGAGCACCTCGCCCCTGGCCTCGTCAAGCGGCTTGCCCTGCTCGAGCGTCATCAATCGCGCCAGTTCGTCGACATGCTCCGTCTGCAACGCATACCAGCGATGCAACAGGGCCGCCCGTTCGCTGGCGAGAAGTGCGCGCCATCCCTTGAGCGCCGTCTCCGCGGCCGCAATCGCCGCCCGCGTCTCATCGGCGCCGAGATTGGGCACTTCGCCGACCTGCTCGCCCGTCGCCGGATCGACGACCGCCCTGGACGGCGTGCCGACCCATGTCCCGTCGATATAGCATTGATCTTTTTGCAGATCAGGAACCTTCTGATCCATGACTTGATCCTCCTCGGCCTGCTTCGGAAAACCTTGCGGTTGCCTGTTTTTGATATCTTCACCCCGGACATTGCTTTAAAACCCCAGGTTGAAGGTCCATAATCAATGTTCATATTCCATTGTTCATTATCCCATACATAGCCGTCCCGGCCGGAAGCCGCCAGAGGTAAGAAGATTGAAACAACCAACACTTGTATTTGACCTGGATGGCACGCTCGTGGATACGGCGCCCGATCTGGCCGGTGCCACCAATCACGCCCTCGCCGAGCAGGGCCTGTCCGCCGTCGATCCCGAAAGCGTGCGCAAGAATGTCAGCTTCGGCGCCAGCGCCATCATCGCCCATGCTCTCGATCTGTCGGACCATGACGCCGATGAAACACTGCAAGAGACGATGCTGCGCGATTTTCTCGCCTTTTACGGCGATAACATCGCCAATGAAAGCCGTCCCTATCCCGGCGTCGTCGACATGCTGGAAAAATTTCAAAAAAGCGGCGCCCGCCTGGCCGTCTGCACGAACAAGCGCGAAAACCTGTCGCGCCGTCTCCTGAAAGCCCTGGCGCTGGACGGCTATTTCCATGCCGTTACCGGCCGCGACACCCTGCCCGTGCACAAGCCCGATCCCGCCCATCTGCTCGGCACCGTCATTATCGCCAAGGGCAATCTCGACCGCACCGTCATGATCGGCGACAGCAAGACCGATCTCGACACGGCCCGGGCGGCGGGCATGCCCTTTATCGGCGTCAGTTTCGGCTATTCCGACATACCCATGGCGGTCATGAAACCCGACGCCTTGATCGATCATTTCGGCGAATTTGAAAGCGCTTTGAAAACAATAGCGGATCAGCGGAAACAGACCGGCGCGGAATATTAGAGGGCAGAATATTCAAGGGCCGTATAATAGCGGATCGCGCTCTATTCCGAGAGCTGTTTCGACCGTGCCGCCGCCGCCGCGACCGCTTTGACGAGAAGATCGGCCAGGCCCGGATCGCCCATCAGCACCTCCAGCGCCGCCGCCGTCGTGCCGCCCGGAGAAGTGACGTTTTCCCTGAGCCTGTCTGCACCGAGATCAGAGAGATGCAACATCTCGCCCGCCCCCGAAACCGTCGCCCGCGCCAAACGTTCGGCAAGCGCCTTGTCCAGCCCCGCCTCTACGCCTGCCTTGGCGAGACATTCGGCGAGGTGGAAAACATAGGCCGGACCGCTGCCCGAAACCGCCGTAACCGCGTCGAGTTGCCCTTCGTCGTCGATCCAGGCCACATCGCCCACGGCGCCCAGGACCTGGGCGCAAAAAGCCCTTTGCGCCTCCGACACATGACTGCCCGCGACGGCAACCGTCATGCCGCGCCCGATCGAGGCAGGGGTGTTCGGCATCGACCGTACAATCGCGGCATTCGCAGCGAAAAATTTTGCCATGCTGGCGATCGGCCGCCCCGCCGCGATCGAAAGCAGCACGGTGTCCGCGCCCATCATTGGCGCCAGCCCGGGCAGCACCTCATCCATCATCTGCGGTTTGACCGCGATGACGGCCATGGAAGGCGCCCCGCGGTCCCCTTCGATCCGGGCGGTGATATGAACGCCGAATTTTTCGAATAATGCCCGTGCGTCGTCCGATGCATGGGGGTCTTGCACTTCGAGAAGCCCCGGATCGAGCCCCTCCTCGAGCCAGCCCGACGCCATCGCACTCCCCATTTTACCGGCGCCGATCAACCATATCGGCGCGGCGGGGGCGAGTGTCATGCCCGGCCTTCGGTCTCGAACATTGTCCCCGTGAGCGCCTCGCGGGCATCCCGTCCCGCCCACACGACATATTGAAACGCCTGATAATAGCGCTCGCAGGCGTCAAGAGCGGCGCCGATCAGGGCCTCGCACTGACCCGGCGTCGCCACCGTTCCGTTCAGCATCAGCGCGTGCCGGAACATCAGGATTCCGTCCTGGGTCCAGAGATCGAAATGCCCCATCCAGAGCTGTTCGTTGATCTGCGCGATCAGCTTGTACACTTCCGGCAGGCGCGCCTCCGGCACCTTGAGGTCGAAGGCGCACGCCATGTGCAGCGCCTCGATATCCGAGCGCCAGTTCAGCGAAATATGATAATCCGACCAGCTGCCGGCGACATTCATCGTCAGCTCGTCTTCAGCGCTGCGCTCAAAGGCCCAGTCGTGATTGTTCGAAACCTGTTCGATCAGGTCCACCGGATTGCTCATGTAATCCGTTTTAAGTTCAGCCACGCCCATGGAAATTCCTTTGTTCTGTTCTTTGCAATTTGGCTTCGGACGGCTCCTTTAAGGATCCCGGCCGGCCCGCATACGCATTTGCTGCAATCCCTACGCCTGCTCAACTTTCTGCAATCAACCATACGAGCTAATCCAAGGCGCAGATGAGTCGCAACCGTCAGCTTGCATTGTCCACGTCAAAAGTGACACGAACGCGTCACAGGGCCGATACATGCCCATTAAGTGTCAAATGAAGGCTTTATTTGGGTACAACATGTGGAGAACCCCCGATTAACGGTGGGCGAAGGGTGAATAACCCCACCCGGCTCTTGATTTCGCAAAGAAAGCGGTTGGCGGATGGAGATTCGCCCGCAACTTGTTCACATCGCTCCTTTACCTGGAACGTTCAGGCCAGGCCGCCCATGAAACCTTCGGTCTCGGCATCGGCGGAAAGAGCGATCCGCACCGCGCCATGACAGCCGCGCTGCGTGCAGCTCAAGGCCGCTTCAACCTCGTTCAGATAGGCGAATTTCAATTCGTCATGCTCCAGCAGCGCCGCCGCCGCCTCATACCTGCTGTAACCGCATTCCCGGCAGGTGACTTCGAGCGCTTGAGCGCCGTCGAGATCGAGAAGTTGCAGATTGGTTTTCCAGCTCACCAGAAATCCTCCGCTCTGGGAATGCGCGTGTAGGAGATCTTGCCGCCGGCATAGCCGCCGGGCGGAGGCACCCATGGTCCGAGAGAGATTATTGTCTTGCCGTATTTGGCGTTCAGGCGGTCGCTGATGGCCGTCAGCGTTTCCCACTTCTTGCGCGCCGCATTGTCGTTTAGAAAGAGATCGAGCTGGCGCGCGCTTGCCGGCGACAGATCGAGCAATGTCACCCCCATGCGGATGATCCGGCTTCGGGGCGGCAGTTCCTGCCGCGCCTTCTCCCAAAGACGTTCAAGCCCCGTCAGGCAGGCCTGATCGTCATGTATGACGGGCAGGGGCATGTCGCCATGCCACCGGCTGTTTCGCATGCTCAGCCACAGCCACAAGCGGCTGGCGTAAAAGCCGGACCGCCGCAGCCGCCGCGCCGCCTTGACGAGCAAAAGGCGCGAATAGGTCCGCGCGTGATCGACCGACCGGTAATCGGGTGGCAGAACGCGGCCATGCCCGAACATCCTCCGCTGTCCCGGTTGCGCCTGGACATCATAGCCGTGCAGGGCATACCAGAGCCGTTCGCCGGTCACATTGCCCCACAGCTTGCGCAACTGCCCCGGCTGCGTATCGAGCAGGGCGCGCATGTCGGCAATGCCCGCCCGGAGAAGCCGCTTTTTCATGCGCTTGCCGATGCCGGGAACATCGTCGAAAGGCAGCGCCAGCAACGGTCCCGGCATGACCCGCGGATGCCAGACGGTAACGCCGTCCGGCTTGTCCATTTTGCAGGCGATCTTGGCCAGTTGCCGGTTGGCGGCAAAACCGATGGAACAGGTTATATAGGACCCGATATTGCGACGCAGCCGCTCCTTGATGAGGCCTGCCAGGTTGTACGGGCACGCGCGGTCGGAAGCTTCAAGCCTGCAGGTCAACTCGTCGATGGATTTGATCGCGTCGACAGGAATGACGGAAGCGATTTCGCTCAACAGCGCGTTATGCGCGCGCCGGTAGAGGTCGGGGCTTTGCGGCACCAGAACCAGATCGGGACAGATCTGCTTGGCCTCCAGGACGGGCATGACATTTTTGACGCCCAGCCGCTTGGCCTCCTTCGAGCAGGCAATGACGCAGGTATGCACTGTCGAGTCGAAGGGCACGACACCCACCGGCCTGCCGCGCAAGGCAGGCTTGGCCTGTTGCTCGACCGAGGCGAAAAAGCCGTCGAAATCGAGATAGAGCCGCTCTATGGCCTCCGGTTTGCGCACCTGTCTTTCCTCATAATGAAGCGTTCTGAAAAAAGAGAACATTACAAGAACATTTAGAGCGTGGCAAGAGCGGCTGGAGAAGGAGATGACAAGAGCTGGGGACAACCGCTGCGGGCGTCAATTGACTTCTCCAGGCGAAATTATAGGAGTAGTCTGATGCGCTGTCGGCTTTGCCGCCGGAAAATTTTCCATCTCGTATAAATGCCGGGCACAGGTTTTGCCACATGAACGCAAGCTGGATAACATGGTTATGCGCAGGGTTGTTTTTGTTGTTCGGCCTGCCATTGTTTGCCGTGGACGACATAGTCTGGCGTCATGCGCTTGGTGGCCTTGCAAGCATGTCGCTTGGCGCCTTTGTCCTGTCCATGGCGGCCGACGCTTGGCGTAATGGCGTGCTTAAGCTGCAACATGCGCTCATCAGCCGTGCGGATCAGCCGCGCCTTTTCGCCTGCGCCGTCGTTGCATTGGCGCTACTGGGCGTTGCAGTTGTTTTAATCGGAATTTGGCTGGCATTGTTGAAATAGGCCGGGTTATGTCGCTGGACGCCTCCACCATCCATTCGCTCATCGCCGGGATCGATCGGGCATTTGCCCGTATGGAGCCGCCGGGCGATGACAAACTCCTGCATCCCGACTGTATGGACGATGTCGACGTGCTGGAATTTTATGGGCCGGTGAGGCGCGAGGACATGACCGATGCAATTATTGTCAACAGCTATGCCGCGCCGACCGCCTTCAGTCCCGAAGCCTTTCGATATTATCTGCCGGTCTATCTGAAATGGGTGCTGCACAAACCGGACAGCCCCGAAATTGTCGGCGAAAGCATATTGCTGGCGCTTGATCCCGGAACGGACAGGGAAATACTGCATGAATTCCGCAAATCGAAATTTGCGCTTTTCGACAAGGCCCAGACCGCATGTGTGCAGAATTTTTTGCAGGCCCTCTCGGAACACCCATATCTGGGCGAATTCGCCACCCATGCCCTGGTCAATTACTGGCTGGATGAAGAGGAGTAAACCATGACGCGCGATGTCTCACGCCTCGAAGCGGACGATCTCACATTTCATGATGACTGCATCTATGGCCTGCGGCTGGTTTCGCCCGAGCCCGATCTGGATGACTGGGACAGCGAACTGATACTCGACATCGACCACATATTGGGTGGGGTTAAACTGGACGGCGGGCGGTTTCGGTTTCTGCTGGTGCAGGCCAATCTGTGCTTCGAAAACGTCTCCGATCTGCGCGTATCCTTTTCATTTCCCGAATTCAATATCATCCCGCTGCCCATTGACCGGATCGAACGCAGCGATGAGCCGGTTGTAACACGCGGAGACAATTATCATGAGTTTTTGTGGACCATTCATTTGAACGATCGCGCCGGCGGTTCGCTGACATTTCGTTCGATAGGCTATCGCCTGGAACAAGTGGGCGAGCCGGCGGAATTCGACGAGCAGACGATCCCGAAGCAACTCCGTGTCTGAGCCATACCGGCCGCGAAGAGAAAACAGGACATTGAGAAAACCGCCAACCGGCACCGCCCGGTCTCATGCGCCGCTTCTTTGATCCGGCGCTGTTTCTCTGGACAAAAAAAACCCCGGACCAGGCCGGGGTTTTCTTTGTTATTCTTCCTCCGAAGCGGTCAATCGGAAGTCCGCCGAAGCGGAAAGTCCGGCTATTAGGGCCATGTCGGATGCACATTGATGCCGATGCGGATGACATCGAAATCACCGTCACCCTCGAACGGCTCCGTGCCAATTCCCCTTCCAAAGGGAATGTCGCCGAGATCAACATGAAGATATTCGAGCTTGAGGGACAATTGCGACCACGCCCCCTCGATCCCGAGACCGGCCGCCCAGCCGCTGGCCGATCCGCTGCCCTGTTGCGCGGAATTGAGTATGCCGCCTTCGACATCCCCATATGCATATCCGCCGGTCGCGAAAATCAGCATGTTGCCGGAAGTGAATCCGAGACGCGCGCGAACGGTTCCGAAATATTCGATATCTGCGTTGCAGGCGCCCGAGTTACAAGACCAAAACGGCCCCGCCGTACCCTGGCTTGTGACCCCATCCGGACCTGAGGAGATATCTGCTTCGATACCCAGCAGGAATCCCGAGCCGGCCGACAGGTTGATTCCGATGGTAGCGCCGCCGACGATATCGTCGACATCGACATCAGGTCCAAGGCCGCTCGGGGAAAAGAGCGTATAATCGCCATACGCGCCACCCATCGTTATGCCAAGATAAGGACCGTCCCAATTGTTCGCGTTTCCGGGCGATGAGGCCCCGAATGTTAAAATACCCGCAACTGCGAGTCCCGCTGCTACTCTTAATCCAACTCGAAACATCACTACATTCCTTTGACTTTACTCATGTTAAAAACTCGTACTCCGTTTGCCGGCAACGCCTCGCCGCAGGTGTTTCCGGCCGAAATACAAACACATCTTCAATCGAGATTTTCGCCAAAGCCTTCCCCCCGCGTCTTTCATTCTGACGAACAAGGCACAGCCAATGGATAGTCACCTCACCTTCTGTTTTAAAGCATTTCGGCAATCGCCTTGACCGTATTTTCGAGTTATCAAATGTTCTTCACAGGCAAATTGCGCTTACGACAGGTGATTTCCGCTCACTGTGTTGTCCAGGACACGGTTCCGGCGATTGCGCGCCGGATCGCGCCATGCCGCAGCTGCCGGATTCCAGGGCGGATTGCCTAACTTCCCATAAGAAATACGGCGAGCGGGATCGGCAGAACCGCCAGACACACCACGGCCAGAAAGAAGGGAAACCTGAACAGACCGCTGATCCCGGCCAGGAGCGCAATGCCGCCGCCGCCGCCGATGACGGCGTTGCCCGGCAGGTTCAGAGCGACGGCGATCGCGATATAACGATACTTCAAAAGCATCGGCACGATCCGGCTCGGGGCGAGCGCAGTCAGGGTTTCGAGACGTTCCGGGGCGCTCAGGACCTCAAGGCGGCGCACAAGCGCGTCGGCGCGTTGCTGGCCGAGCGACCTGAAAAGCGCCGCGATAACGCGCAGCGGTACCAGCCGTCCAATCAGATAGGCGATCACCAGGGCCACAATCGTGGCGCAATAGATATAGATGGCAACCTTGTGCCCGAACGCCGCCAGCAATGCCAGGCTGATTTCTATGCCGGGCACGAACGGTACCGCCATCAACGCCGTATAAAGGACGATGGCCGCCATAACTATATGGCGGGCGTAGCCACCGGTTTCGGCGCCGGGATCCATGCCGATATATTCGATCAGCCATCTGCCGCCCCAGTGACCGCCGGCCAGCAGCACGCCGTATACCGCCAGCAGCAGAACGATGCGTGGCCATCGGCGCTTGCCCTTCTGGGCATTCTCCTGGGTCCGGTTGGGCGTCATGACGGCTCGATCATACAGCATAGTCCCCTGTTCTGTAGGCTTTGATTGCGCCGGACCGGTCTAGACTGCCCAAGGGCGGACCGGTGCGCGCCGGTATGGCGTGTCCCTGCATTATCGGTTGCGGTTCTTGCGCCTGACGGGCGGCGCCCACCCTCGCCCCTAAAGCTTTTCAGCCCTTCAGCGGTACCGGTTTGCGCTTGGCGTTCACCGCGACGAATGTGAACGTGCCCTCCGTCACCTTCACTTCCTCGCCGACGCGATTGCGTATCGCCCACGCCTCGAGCTGTACCGTGATCGACGTCCGCCCGGTGCGGACGATGTGCGCATGGATAGACAGAACATCGCCGACAAAGACCGGCTCGATGAAACTCATCGCATCGATTGCCACGGTCACCACGCGGCACTTGGCGCTCTGCCCGGCACAGATCGCGCCGGCTTTGTCCATTTCGGCCACCACCCATCCGCCAAAGATATCGCCGGCCGGATTGGTGTCCGCGGGCATCGCCAGCGTCCGGGTCGTCAGTTCGCCCGAAGGGCAGGAAGGTTTCGCCATCATCTCTTCTCAAGCGCCGCTTCAAGTTCTTTGACACGCGCTTCAAGCCGCTCGTTTTCCTCGCGCGCCTTGCTCGCCATCGCCTTCACCGCTTCGAATTCCTCGCGCTGAACCATATCCATTTCCCTGAGCACCCGCTCGCCCTGGGAGCGCATCATCGCCTCGACCTCGGCGCGGGCTCCCTGCGCCGCCCCAGCGGCATCCGTCATCAATTTTGCAAGTTCATCGAATAGTTTGTTTGAGCTCTGGGTCATGTCTGGCCTGTCGTTGAAACTGAGGTGCCGTGGCACCGCGCAAAAATATTTTCACCCTCTATATAGCCCAACTCATATCCATAATAACAGCGCTCATCAGTGAAACCCGCCGGAGGCCCCGCGCCTTAGGCGCGGCTATGGCCGTGAGGCAAAAGAACCCCGCCGGAGTGCCGCCGTGAAACGGCGAGCAGCACGTGAGGCAAAACAAACACCCGCGAGGCAAAACTTGACAAGATAACGCCAACGCCGCAATGGATGCTCATCGCGCATCCCGCAACCGGAGCATGACATGAGCCTTATCGCCATTCCCTTCCCGATGATCGACCCGATCGCGTTTGAAATCGGACCCGTGAGCGTCCGCTGGTACGGGCTTGCCTATATGGCGGGGCTCCTTCTCGGCTGGTACTATATCCGCCTTCTCATCCAGAACGACCGGCTCTGGCGCGGATCGAAAGCACCCGTAACGGCCGATCAAATCGACGACCTTCTTCTCTGGGTCACCCTCGGTGTCGTCGTCGGCGGCAGGCTGGGGTTTGTGTTCCTGTACCAGCCGGGCTATTTCCTCGCCAACCCGGCGAAAATACTCGCAGTATGGCAGGGCGGCATGTCGTTTCACGGCGCGCTTCTCGGCGTCTGCTTTGCCTGCTATCTCTTTGCCCGACGCCATCGCATTCCGTTTTTCAGCCTGTCCGATGTTCTCTGCGCCGCAGCCCCGATCGGGATTTGCCTGGGGCGCATAGCCAATTTCATCAATAGCGAGCATTTCGGCCGCCCGACCTCGGTCTCCTGGGGCGTTATCTTCCCCAATGGCGGTCCCCTGCCCCGCCACCCGAGCCAGCTTTACGAGGCGGCCCTTGAGGGCATACTTCTGTTTATCGTCCTGCGCTTTCTCAGTCACAACCGGCTGGCCCTGAAAAATCCGGGTCTCGTCACGGGCGCATTTTTTATCGGCTATGGCTGCGCACGCATTCTCGTCGAGTTTTTCCGCCTGCCCGAAGCCTCCCATATCTTCAATTTAGGACCGGTCACCGTCGGTCAGATCTATTCCATTCCCATGATCGTCGCCGGCGCCATCTTCTGGATCATTGCCCGGCGCCGTAAAACCGCAGCCGGCTGATGCGCGGGCAGAGCGGTACAGGCCTGAAGGCGAAAGTCATCGGCCAAATCCGCAAAAGTGGCCCCATGTCCATCGCCCGCTACATGTCCATCTGCCTCCTCGATCCCGAGTTTGGCTATTACAGGACCGCGCCCGTATTCGGCCGTGATGGCGACTTCATCACCGCGCCCGAAATTTCGCAAATCTTCGGCGAGCTCCTGGGGCTTTGGGCGGGACTGGTCTGGCAATCCATGGGGGCGCCCGAAAAGTTTAATCTGGTCGAGCTCGGTCCCGGCCGCGGCACCATGATAGCCGATGCCCTGCGCGCGCTTAAAATCGTGCCCGGTGCCGGGCACGCGGCAAGCGTCCATCTCATTGAGGTCAGTGCGCCGCTTCGCGACATCCAGCGCGCAACGCTGGCCGGTTGTGGCGCCCTTGCGGACTGGCATGACGACACATCCACCCTCCCCGCAGGCCCGACCATCGTGCTTGCCAACGAATTCCTCGATGCCATTCCCATCCGCCAGTTCGTAAAAACCGGCAATGGCTGGTGCGAGCGGCTGATCGGCATGGACGGGGAAGAAAATCTGCAATTCGTTTTAGCGGACAAACCGGTCCCGGAACCGGTCCCGGCGGCGCTTCCCGCGGATGCAGGGGACGGCGACATCGTCGAGACCCGCGACATTCCGGCGGATCTTCTGCCCAACCCGGATGCAGGCGCTCATGCCCCCCTCGCGGCCCTCTTCATCGATTACGGACATGTCCAAACGGCTCCGGGCGACAGCTTCCAGGCCGTCAAAAACCATCAATATGCGGATCCGCTCCAGCAGCCGGGAACGGCGGACCTGACCGCCCATGTCGATTTCATGGCCTTCGCCGACAACATGCGCGCGCGCGGCTACCGGCCCTCGCTGCCGCTGACCCAGGGCGAATTTTTAACGGCCATGGGCATCGTCGAACGTGCCCGCCGGCTGATGGAAACCGCGACCGTCACCCAGCGCAACGAGTTCGAAACGGCCCTCGCCCGCCTGATTTCGCCAGATGGCATGGGCGTGAAATTCAAGGCAATGGGTTTGCGCAGCCACGATTGCCCGCCCCTGCCGGTTTTCCAGCCCGCAACATCTTGAGCATCCGGCACCGGCCCCACAGCCGGCAGCGACACCGCCCATGACATCCGGCACGCGCCGCATTATATAAGGAAGGAGCACAAATGGGCATGCGTGCGAAGGCGCGCTTTCCAGAGCGATATTTTTTCAATTCCACCAACAAAAAGAGACATGGCAGAATTTCTCGAAAGCGAAAACCTGAAAGGCCTGAGCGGCATAAGGCACGGATTCTTCACCCGTAATGGCGGCATTTCGAGCGGTCTCTATACCAGCCTGAACTGCGGTTATGGCTCAGGCGACGATCCCGCCAATGTCAGCGCCAACCGCAGCCGGGTAATCGGGGCGCTCGGCCTGAAAAACGGCAGCTCCGTCATCACCCCCTACCAGACGCACAGCGCCGATGTCGCCGTAGCCGACCGGGCCTGGGAAAGAGACCGGGCTCCGCGCGCCGACGCCGTCATAACAGGAGCCAGGGGACTCGCCATCGGCATTCTCTCGGCCGATTGCGGCGCCGTGCTTTTCGCCGACGAAAAAGCCGGCCTCATCGCGGCCGCGCATGCAGGCTGGCGCGGCTCGATCGATGGCGTGCTTGAGGCAACCGTCGACCGGCTGGTTCTGGAGGGTGCGGAACGATCGCGCATCAGCGCCGCCATCGGCCCCTGCCTGCACCAGCAATCCTATGAAGTCGGCCCCGAATTCATGGAGGCATTTATTGCCCGCGACCCGGCCTACGCCGCATTTTTCGTCGAAAATTCAGATACTAAGCGTCCCCATTTCGATTTGCCGGCCTTCATCATGAACCGTCTGCGGGGCGCCGGTCTTGAAGATATTGCCTGCACCGGGCTTTGCACCTGTGAAAACGAATCACAATTCTTCAGTTATCGCCGAAATTTTCGCCAAAACGCACCCGATTACGGTCGGCAAATCACCGCCATCGTACTGACGTAATGTTTTTCCACATTTACGGGCCGCTATTTTTGGCATTTCCGCGATTCAGCCGGGAATTTTCGGTACCCGCGACTGGACGAAGCAAAACTTAACGTTTAGTAAACGAATATCGACGGGGTACCGGCATAAACTATATCACCTTGCTGTGATTGCGTTTTTGCATTCGTTAGAGTTTCTATTTGTGTAGCGTTCCCGAATTGCCGGACATTTTGTCAAATTTGGATAAGCACAGAGGGAGTCGTCGCCAGTGACGCACACAAAAACTGCTGCAGCACCTCGCCTTATGAGGATTATGAAGCTGTCAATGGCTGTCGGCCTTGCAAGCATGATGCTGGCTGGCTGCGGAACAAGCGATATATTCGGTACCACCGGAGACATCACTTCCGAAATTCCGACAAACACGGCCGCCAAGCGTGCCGCGACCTCCAAGGTTGCATTTGCACCGGTCATCGGCGCGCCAACCGCAATATCGCAGAAACTGACCACCAGCCTGACCCAGGCGGCGGCCAGACGCAATCTGGCGATCATTACCAATGGCACCGAAAAACCCGATTATACCATTCGCGGATATGTGGTTGCGGCCAGCCAGAATAACGGCACCAAGCTCACCCATATCTGGGACGTGGCCGACCAGAGCGGCAAGCGCACCCACCGCATCCGGGGCGAGGAAATCCTGGCCGGCAAGAATGCCAAGGATCCCTGGAAAAATTTGAACGACGCCGCAATTTCTGGCATCGCCGATAGAACCGTTTCGAAATTCTCCACCTGGCTTGCCGCAAGAAATCCCGCTGCCGGCGTAAAACCGTCAACGGCTGCAAAAAAACCGCAACAGCCCTCATCGCCTGCCTATACCGGCAGTGTCGGCGCGAGCGCCGGTCCCATGGCCACCTATATAGCCCCCGTGGCCGGTGCGCCCGGCGACGGCAAGGCATCGCTGACCAAGGCGATTTCCCAGCAATTGAGGGCCAAGGGCATCCGTATAGCCAGCGCCTCGGCGAAGCCGCATTATCTGGTCAAGGGCGATGTTTCCGTGAGCAGCCCTTCGAACGGCAGCCAGAAAATCAAAATCGAGTGGCACGTGCTCGATCCCAATGGCAAGCGCCTCGGGGTCGTGTCTCAGAAAAACGTCATCCCGCAGGGAACGCTTGATGGCGCCTGGGGCGGAACCGCCAAGGCAGCCGCATCCGCGGCGGCGCAGGGCATCGTCAAGCTCCTGCCGTCTCAGGCACGCATCAACTGATTGTTGAGTGTCATGCTTTAATCCAAATCCCGGCCCGGACCTGTTTACAAGGTTCGGGCCAAATTGTATCAACGCAATTCCATCGCATGTTTGAACCGGGAGCCTGCTCATTTTCATGCCGACACGCAGAAACGTTAAAGTGTAAAACGCCGCTCGGCATCGACAATCGACACAGCAACCAGCCGATAATCCGTGTTGCAATTTCTTTTGGACTGAATTGAAGGACGATGAGATGAAGTTGATCGCTGGAAACAGCAATCCACCGCTGACCAGGGAGATAGGCGCATATTGCGATGTCGAACTGACGAAATGCGTTGTCCGTCGTTTCGCCGACATGGAGATATTCGTCGAAATTCAGGAAAATGTGCGCGGCGAGGATGTCTTCGCCGTTCAGTCCACATCCTATCCCGCCAACGACCATTTGATGGAACTCCTGATACTGATCGACGCGTTAAAGCGCTCCTCCGCCGGCCGGATAACCGCCGTCATCCCTTATTTCGGTTACGCCCGGCAGGACCGCAAGCCCGGACCCCGCACGCCGATCTCGGCCAAGCTGGTTGCCGACATGATCACCCATGCGGGCGCCGACCGCGTCATGACCCTTGATTTGCATGCCGGACAGATCCAGGGCTTTTTCGACATTCCAACCGACAATCTCTTTGCCGCGCCCGTCATGATGCGCGATATCAAGCAACGCTTCGAGAAAAACAACTTGATGGTTGTATCGCCGGACGTCGGCGGCGTGGTGCGCGCCCGCGGCCTCGCCAAGCGCATCGGCGCCGAACTCGCCATTGTCGACAAGCGCCGTGACGCGCCCGGCAAGTCCGTCGTCATGAATGTCATCGGCGATGTGAAGGACCGGCGCTGTATTCTGGTCGATGACATCGCGGATTCCGGCGGCACGCTGTGCAATGCGGCCGAAGCCCTGATGGATCATGGCGCCATCGATGTGTCCGCCTATATCACCCATGGCGTGCTGTCGGGCGGTGCTGTATCCCGCATCAGCGCGTCCAGGATCAACACCATGTTCATCACCGATTCCATCAGGCCGACCGAAGCCGTCATCGCCGCGCCCAATATCAACATCCTGTCCATCGCCCCCCTGATCGGCGAAGCGATCAAGCGCACGACCGCGGAAGAATCGGTCTCCAGCCTCTTTCATTAGCCTGTTACAAATGATTGCCAAATCACGGCGATGACGTTATAACGCCGCTCATTCATTCATTTTTTTCATCCGCGCCCGCACCCCTGGAGGAATCGTGGATAAAAAACAGGGCTCAAACGGGCCCTTTTTCGTCTTTTAGGAGAAGCAAAGACCATGGCTGACATCATCGAACTCAAGGCCGAGGCGCGCGAGCTCATAGGCAAGGGCGCCGCGAACCGCATGCGCCGCGAAGGCAAGGTGCCGGGTGTAATTTACGGCAACAGCGAAGCGCCCGAGTCGATCGCCATCGACACCGGCGTCATCACCAAACACATGCAGACCGGATCGTTCCTCGCGACCGTCTACATGGTTGATATCGGCGGCAAGAAGACGCGCGTTATTCCCCGCGATCTGCAGACCGACCCGGTACGCGATTTCCCCATTCATTTCGATCTCCTGAGATTGGCGGAAGACGCAAGGATCGATGTGACCGTGCAAATCCATTACCTCAATGACGACCTCTCGCCGGGACTGAAGCGCGGCGGAATTCTTAATGTCGTCCGCCATGAAATCGAATTGAGCTGCCCGGCAGACGCCATTCCGGAATCCATCGAGGTCAGCCTCGAAGGACTGGACATCGGCGACAGCCTCCATTTCTCATCCATCACATTGCCTGAAAATGTGTCATCCACCATCAGCGATCGTGACTTCACGCTGGTCACCATCGTCGGCGCCAAGGAAGAAGAGCCCGAAGAGGTCGAGGGTGAAGAAGTTGAAGGCGAAGGCGAGGAAGCTGCTGAAGGCGAGGGTGAAGGCGAAGAGAAAGCCGAAGGCAGCGACGACAAATAACCTTGGGGCCTGAGCCCGGTTTACGCCATGAAACTCCTTGTTGGATTAGGCAATCCAGGTGCCAAATACGCCCGGAACCGTCACAATGTCGGCTTCCGGGCGATTGATGCCATATGGGAACGCGCCGGCGGTGATGCCTGGCGCAACCGCTTTCACGGCGATTGCGCGGAAATCCGCCTCGGCAGCGAAAAATGCCTTCTCCTCAAGCCCCAGACATTCATGAACGAATCCGGCCGCGCCGTTGGCGCCGCCATGCAGTTCTACAAGCTCGCCCATGAAGACGTCATCGTCTTCTATGACGAGATCGACCTCGCGCCGGGCAGGCTCCGCATCAAAACCGGCGGCGGCACGGCCGGACATAACGGTCTGCGCTCGATTTCCTCTCAGATCGGCAATGACTATGTGCGCATTCGCATCGGCGTCGGCCATCCCGGAAGCAAGGATCTCGTGGCAAATTATGTGCTCCACGATTTCGCCAAATCGGACGGCGAATGGCTCACGCCCCTGATCGATACGCTGGCTGCATCCGTCGACAGGATCGTCGCCGGCAATTACGCCGATGTCATGAACGATGTCGCCCGCGCGGTTCGCGGCGCAATCGGCGGGGATGAGGACAATGCGGCTGATACTGATAGCGGCCCCAAAAAGAAGCCGAGATCCGCGGGCGGTAAAACACAGGCAACGGATCCGGCTGCCAGCCCAGCTGCCAGCCCAGCTGGCAGCCCGGCGGACGGCGGCGCAGGTAAAGCCAAAGGCGCCCTCGCCGACAAGCTGCGGGACTGGCTCGGCGGCAAAAATGATTGAATTCAGGCGGGGATCTTACTTCCATGGGCTTTAAATGCGGTATCGTCGGATTGCCCAATGTCGGCAAATCCACACTTTTCAACGCGCTCACGCAGACCGTGGCGGCGGAAGCGGCCAATTATCCCTTTTGCACCATCGAGCCCAATGTCGGCGAGGTCGCCGTGCCCGATCCGCGTCTCGATGCGATCGCGAAAATCGCGCAGTCGAAAGAAATCATCCCCACGCGGTTGAGCTTCGTCGATATCGCCGGTCTCGTGCGCGGCGCCTCCAAGGGCGAAGGACTGGGCAATCAGTTCCTCGCCAATATCCGCGAGGTGGACGCCATTGCTTATGTGCTGCGCGCCTTTGTCGATGACGACGTCACCCATGTGGAGGGCCGCATCGATCCTCTGGCCGATGCCGAAACGGTCGAGACGGAACTCATGCTTGCCGATCTCGAAAGCCTGGAAAAGCGCCGCCTGACCCTCGAAAAAAAGGTCAAGGGCAATGACAAGGAGGCCATCGCGACCATCAAGCTGGTCGACAAGGCCCTCGCACTCCTGCGCGACGGCAAACCGGCGCGTGCAGCCGAGCTTTCTCCCGAAGAAGTAAGCCCCTATCGGAACCTCCAGCTTCTCACCTCCAAGCCCGTTCTCTATGTCGCCAATGTCGACGAGGCGTCAGCCAAAAACGGCAATGAATATTCCCATGCCATCAAGGAGCACGCCGCCGCGGAAGGCGCGGTGGCCGTCGTCATTTCGGCAAAAATCGAATCCGAGCTGGCCTCGCTCGATCATGACGAGCGCATGGAATATCTCTCCGAGCTCGGCCTCGAGGAGCCGGGGCTCAACCGCCTGATCCGCGCCGGCTACGAACTCCTCGACCTCATTACCTATTTCACCGCGGGCCCCAAGGAGGCCCGCGCCTGGACGGTCGAGGACGGCACCAATGCGCCCCAGGCCGCGGGCGTCATTCATACGGATTTCGAAAAAGGCTTTATCCGCGCCGAAACCATCGCCTATGACGATTTCGTCACCCTCGGTGGCGAGGCGGGCGCCAAGGAGGCCGGCAAGATGCGCCTTGAAGGCAAGGACTACATTGTCCGCGACGGCGACATCATGCATTTCCGCTTCGCGACCTAGCTATCGAACATGGCTATAAAAAATCGCTATTGGGGATTACGGCGAATTGAAAAAGCGCAGATAACCTGTGTTAACCCAGCCTATCAGTTCCCCATAGGCGACCCGGCACCATTTCCCCTTGCACTCGCTGCTCTTGAGAACACAAGCGGAGCCGCTCGGGATCGCCCCGATCTTTGAATAGCCCACGCCCGGTCCGGTCCTTACGTTAAGGGAATCATGCGCGGCAACATTGACAACCTTCCAGGTGCCGCAGCAGGCGCAGGCAAGAGCCGGAGCCGGTCTAGCCAGAAAAAGTCCGGCGGCAAGGACCGACAAAACGAGATATTTCCACATACGACATATCCTCCCTTCATTTCCTCCCGGCATGATTACATGACCCGGCTGGCGACCGTCTGGATGCCGGGCGGTTAGCCGGCTGTCTAGACAGCCGTCTAGGCGGTATCGTATTTCTCCTTCATCCAGTCGACGGAGAGACGGACCAGCTCTTCAAGCACGCCCTGATCGACATCGTCGAGTTGGCTGATATACAGACAGGACTTGCCCGTCTTGTATGTTCCCAGCCGCTCCATCAGATCTTCATATTGGGAAAATCCCGGCATGATATAGACCACCAGACTATGCTTCCGCCGCGCAAAGCCGGTGACGAACCATGCCCTCTCGCGGCCGCTCTTGTATTTGTAATGATAGGTGCCGAACCCGACCATGTTCCCGCCCCACATCACCGGCGGATGACCGCTCGCGCGTTCGAACAATGTCTTGAGCGCAAAGCAGTCGAGCCGCATTTTCTCGGGCTCGATCGTATTGAGATATTCATCGACGGACATAGCCGTCGGTTTTGTTTTTGGTTCAGCCATTACTTCCCGGCGTGCAACTCTGTAAAAGGGGGCCGAAACCGATCATAACCGAAATGACGAAAATTAAAAAATACTGACTTAGTCAGCGGCGCGGATCGGCAACGTCGGCGATTTGCACCTCGATGCGCGAGCGCCCGCCCCAATTGTCGCGCCGTACATTGCCCGCCACATGCAGCGGCATGCCGCTCGAACCCAGAAGCAGATCTCCCATCGGCGTGCCCACCGCCCGAAACGCAATCGCGTCGAGCCGCTTGCCGTCCGAAGCCTCCAATACACAGCGGATATGAGCCTCACCGACGACTTTGGCAAAGCGCACCCGGTGCGCCGGAAAGGCAAAACGCGGCTGCGGATTGCTGTTGCCATAAGGCCCGGCCCGCTCGAGGAGGTCGATCAGCTCCGGCGTCACGCTCCCCGGCGTCAGTGCGCCGTCGAGCTTCAGTTCGGCCTCGGACCGCATCCGCGTGGCGCTGTCGTCGAGCTCCGCCGACATGAACCGTGTCAAATCGTCCAGCCGGTCGCGCGCAACCGTAAGACCGGCCGCCATGGCATGTCCGCCGCCCTTTATCAAAAGCCCCTCGGCCACCGCCTTCTGCACGGCCGAGCCGATGTCGACCCCGTTGATCGAGCGCAGCGATCCCGTCCCCTGGTCATTGTCCTCCCACGCGATAACACAGCTGGGTCGGCGGAAACGGTCCGTCAGCCTCGATGCCACCAGCCCCACAACGCCCTTGTGAAATTTCTCGCCGCCGACGATCAGAATGGGAAGATCGGGATCTTCCTCGATCATCAGCTCGGCCCTGACATTCGCGTCTTCGAGCATTTCCGTTTCAAGCGCCTTGCGTTCGCCGTTGAGCCGTTCGAGAAGCTCTGAAATCCGCCGTGCCTCGATTTCGTCGTCTCCGGCGAGAAGCCTCGCGCCAAGACCGGCATCGCCGATGCGTCCGCCGGCATTGATCCGTGGGCCGATAATAAAGCCGAGATGATAGGCGGTGGGAGCGGCGTTCAGGCCGGCCACATCCGAAAGCGTGCGCAATCCCGTATTTTTCCGGTGATGCATCACCTTCAGGCCCTTGCTGACGAAGGCCCGGTTGAGCCCCTGTAGCGGCACCACATCGCACACGGTCCCAAGCGCCACGAGATCGAGAAGTTCAAGCAGGTCCGGTGCTGTCTTGCCGCCTTCATAAGCGCCCCGCGCCCTGAGCTCGCGCTGCGTCGCCACGAGAAGCATATAGGTGACGCCCGCCGCGCAAAGATGCCCCAGGCCGCTGACATCGTCCTGCCGGTTGGGATTGATCACCGCATGCACCCCGGGAAGGTCTTCACCGGCCAGGTGATGATCGACAATGATAACGTCGACATCGCGCTCTACCGCCACCTTGAGCGCATCATGGCTCGTCGTGCCGCAATCGACCGTGACAATCAGCTGAGCGCCCTCAACGACGAGGCTCTCAATGGCCGCCGCATTAGGGCCGTATCCCTCGAAAATCCGGTCGGGAATGTAAATCCGTGCTTCGAGCCCATGGCTGCCGATAAACCGGCTCATCAGCGCCGACGAAGTTGCGCCATCGACGTCATAATCGCCGAAGACCGCGATCGCCTCGCCCTTTTCGATCGCATCCGCAAGCCTTTTCGCGCCGCGGTCCATATCGCGCATCGTGTCAGGATCGGGCATCAGGTTTTTCAGCGTCGGATCGAGCGCATCCTCGACCGTCTCGAGCGTCGTGCCGCGCGCCGCCAGCACCCGCCCCAGCAATTCGGGCAGGCCATGCCTCTGCGCAATGGCGCTTGCGGTCTGCGCCTGCGCCGTCGTCAGTCTTTCGCGCCAGACAAAGTCCCGCGCGGACCGGCCCACACCAAGAAATGGCGGTGCTTGCGTCATATCTCCGCCTCCACATCAAAAGATCGGCGATGCAGGGAGTTTAAGCGACCGTGTACCCCCCGGGGATTATTCGAGATCCTTATGATGAATTCTCCATCCCCTGTTTCCCCTGCATCCTCACCCAGCGGATGCTGCCATTGTTGGACCGCATGATCACCGAATGGGCGGACACCTGATCGCCTGAGATTTGCGCGCCGCCGAGCATCCAGCTCTCCGTCACCCCGGTCGCCGCGAATATGACATCGCCATTGACGAGATCGTTGAGATCGTATTTGCGGTCCACATCCTCGATGCCCGCAATTTGCATCCGCGCCTTATGTTCCTCTTTGAGAATTTTCAGCCGGCCCTGCATTTGTCCGCCGCGGCATTTGATCGTCGCCGCACCCAGCACGCCCTCCGCCGCGCCGCCGATGCCGAGATACATGTCGACGCCCGATCTCTCCGGATCCGTAGTCTTGAACACCCCGGCAATATCGCCGTCGCCAATCAGGTGTATTGCCGCCCCCGTATCGCGCACCTCCTCGATCAGCCTGCCGTGACGCGGACGGTCGAGTATGCAGACCGTCAGCTTTTCCACCGTGCAGCCCTTCGCTTCCGCCAGCGCGCGCAGATTGTCGCCTGGCGCCTTGTCGAGATCGACAATGCCGTCCGGATATCCCGCGCCGATCGCAATCTTGTCCATATAGACATCCGGAACCTTGAGAATGGAATTCTCGCCCCCGAAGGCGATCGCTGTCAGGGCGCCGGGGCGTGCCTTGACGCACTGGGTTTTGCCTTCGAGCGGATCAACGGCGATATCGAATATAGGGCCGTTGCCCTGGCCGACATGCTCGCCCACAAAAAGCCTGGGCGCTTCGCCTTCGACGCCTTCGCCAATGACGATCCGGCCCGAAAAGGGCAGCCCGCTCAAAGCGCTGTGCATGGCCCGGACCGCGGCCTCGTCCGCATCCACCTCGTCGCCAAAACCCTTGTACTTCGCTGCAGTGAGCGCGGTCAGTTCGACCACGCGCAAAAGACTTGATGTCAAATGGCGCTCAAGCACGCTCGCATTGTCATTGTCGGCCAAGAATCAATCCTCCCGGATGTTTAGACTGAGCTCTGTTTATTGCCTGCCAGCCACAGGCGCGCCCGCGGACCCGCAATGTCACTGTCAGGAATTTATGTCTATTTGGCCCGCCGCGTCATCACAGTTTTTCGATGCGGATCATTTGCGGCGTCTTATCCACATGTGGATCGCTTTCTATCGCCTTGATGGCGCTGCGCATGGCCTTTTCATAGGTCGGATGGGTGATCATCACCACCTGTCGCGCCCCTCCTGCTTCGTCGCGGGCGTCGATGCCGGGCAGCGCCGATTGCGGCCGCCTCTGCACGATGCTTTCAAGCGAAACCCCTTCATCGGCCATTATCTTGGCAACGGCTGCAAATGCGCCCGGTGCGTCCTCAAGCGATACCCGCACATAATATCCGCCTTCATGAGCCCGCATCAGGGCCCGCTTGTAAGGCTTCAACTGCGATGCCGGCCTGATAAACGGCGCCGACACCGTTCCGCGCACCACGTCAATAATGTCCGCGACGACCGACGAGGCGGTCGGCCCTTCGCCTGCACCCGGGCCCACAAGCATGACGTCGCCGACAAAATCCCCCTCGACCGTGACGCAATTGGTAACGCCGCCCACCTCGGCAATCGCCGAATGAAGCGGTACCATCGCCGGATGCACCCTCTGTTCGATACCGCTATCCGTTTTCATCGCGACACCGAGTAATTTAATGCGGAATCCGAGCTCCGCGGCGGATTCGAGATCGGCAAGTTCGATATTTTCGATACCCTCGATATAAACGTCGTCGAACGACACTTCCGTGCCAAAAGCCAGGCTTGCCAGAAGCGCCACCTTGTGCGCCGCATCGATGCCGCCGATATCGAAAGAGGGGTCGGCTTCCGCATAGCCTGCCGACTGCGCTTCCTTGAGCACATCGTCGAATGTCCGCCCCTCCTCCTCCATCTTGGTCAGAATGTAATTGCAGGTGCCGTTGAGAATGCCGTAAACGCGTTTGATCTCGTTCCCGGCGAAGCTTTCGCGCATTGCCTTGATGACCGGAATGCCGCCCGCCACCGCCGCCTCGAAACCCAGCCCCACCGCCTTTTCTTCCGCCAGCTTGGCAAGCTCCGTTCCATGACGGGCCAGGAGCGCCTTGTTCGCCGTCACGACATGTTTGCCGGCCGCGAGCGCCTGACGCACCGCATCGAGCGTCACGCCGTCCTCGCCGCCGATCAATTCGACAAAGACATCGATCTCCGGGTCCTGCGCCAGCTCAATCGGATCGTCGAACCAGCGGAAACCGCTGATGTCGATGCCGCGGTCGCGCGAACGGTCGCGCGCGCAAACCGCCACGACCTCGACCGGACCGCCCGCTGCCGAGCGAATCCTCGATTGATGCTTTTCGATTATTTTTATGAGACCCGTCCCGACCGTCCCCAGTCCGGCCACGCCAAGTCGTACCGCATTCCCCATACCGCACCCTGCTCTATCCGATGATCCTCGTGAATTCTTTTAGTCTAAGTCTAACGCTTGCTGTTCTGCTTCATGGGGATGACGTTATGCATATTGGGGGCCTCGTTGAAAAATCTTTTGATGTTGCGCGCCGCCTGGCGAATGCGGTGTTCGTTCTCCACCAGCGCGATCCGCACATATCCCTCGCCATATTGGCCAAAACCAATACCGGGCGAAACCGCCACATCGGCTTTTTCGAGAAGCAGTTTGGAAAATTCGAGCGAACCCATATCAGCGAACATCTCCGGTATCGGCACCCAGGCGAACATGGTCGCCGGCGGCGACGGAATGTCCCAACCCGCCCGTCCCATGGAATCCACCAGGCAGTCCCGGCGCGAACGGTAAATGCCCCTGATTTCGTCGACGCAATCCTGCGGACCGTTCAGCGCCGTCGCCGCGGCCACCTGAATGGGCGTGAAAGCGCCGTAATCGAGATAACTCTTGACCCGTGTCAGGGCCGCGATGAGACGCTCATTGCCGACGGCAAATCCCATGCGCCAGCCGGGCATGGCATATGTTTTCGACAATGACGAAAACTCGATGGCGATGTCCATCGCCCCCTCCACCTGCAGCAGTGACGGCGGCGGATCGCCCTCGAAATAGATTTCCGCATAAGCGACGTCGGAAATGATGTAGAGGTCGTTTTTCTTCGCATAGGCCACGACTTCCCGGTAAAAATCGAGATCCGCCACAAGCGCCGTTGGATTGGACGGAAAATTCAGCACCAGTGCAATCGGTTTGGGCACGGAATTCACGACCTCATGATCGAGGGCCGTCATGAATTCACTGCCGGTTCCGACGGGCAGATGGCGGATCGAGCCGCCCGATATAATGAAGCCGAATTCGTGAATGGGATATGTCGGATTGGGCACAAGAATGACATCTCCCGGCGCCGTAATCGCCTGGGCGAGATTGGCGAAACCTTCCTTCGACCCGATCGTGGCGACAACCTGGGTATCGGGATTGAGCTTTATCCCGAATCTCTTTTCGTAATAACGCGCCTGCGCCTTGCGCAATCCCGGTATGCCCTTTGAGGCCGAATACCGGTTCGTGCGCGGCTTCCGCACCGTTTCGATCAGCTTGTCGACAATATGCTGCGGCGTCGGCATATCGGGATTGCCCATACCGAAATCGATAATATCGGCGCCCTTGGCGCGGGCCGCTCCCTTGAGACGGTTCACTTCCTCGAACACATAGGGCGGCAGTCTTTTTATGCGGTGAAATTCATCTTTCACGGTCAACACTTTTTGTTATCGGAACTGTAAATTAAAAAAACCCATAAAGGATAGCACACCTATACACCGCATATGCCGAGCGTGACCAGTCCTGATGAGAAAATCAGGCCCGAAGACGGCATTTTTCCGATGAAAAACCCGCATTGCGTTAAAACCGGAAATTATTGCTTTTTTATTGTCTCGACCGCCGCATCGCGATGTTTGGCGTTTTCGAGCGACATGTCCTCGATGGCCTTTTTCCGCTCATTGGGCGTCAACAGTTTTTCCGTCACGCGATTGATGTCGGACACGGAGGGATATGATTGTGGCAGGGCGGAACAGGCCCCGAGCCCGCCAAGCGCCATCAGGCCCAGAAGAGCGGCTGAAAACTTAACTCTATCATGACCTGAATATTTCATAACCGGGCAATATGTTTCAAAGTTAGATGCGAATTATGCACAGCTGCTATGTCAAAATGACATATGTATTGGCGATTCATACGTTTAAGATACATAACAGATTCATCTCGTTTCGTATAGTTTGCTACACTACCGGCGAAGTGAAGCGCCAGTGAACCGCGCCGACCGGCCCGGTAAATTGCGCGGAAATTGCACTCAAAATATGACGGCCGCCGCCAACCGGCCGCACCATTTCGGAAACCACATAACGATGCAGAAGAAAACGTCGGACAGCCCGGATGACAAAAACGGCCAGAGCGATCAGGCCGGCTACCAGATTGACGATCCGCAGGAGCTTGCCAGAAACATCATGCTCGTGATCGAGAAGGGCACCCACGCCCTCTCCGCCATATTGGCAAAAAGCGGCAACCAGTCCGGCGCCATGAGCACCAGCAGCGAGATCGGCGAAGCCACCGAGGTTCTGTCCGAAGTCGCCAGGCAGTGGCTCAGCGATCCCGAAGCCTTTGCCCATATACAGGGCGACCTCATACGCAACTATTCGGAACTCTGGAATGCCTCGCTCAAACGCATGATGGGCGAGGAGGTTCCCCCCGTCGCCGCGCCCGAACCCGGCGACAACAGGTTCCGCGATGCCGAATGGTCTGAAAACCAGTTTTTCGATTTCTGGAAACAGGCTTATCTCATCACCTCCCGCTGGGCGGAAGACGCCGTTGAAAATACCGAGGGCATTGATCCGCGCACGAAGCACCGCGCCGAGTTCTACATCAAACAGCTCGCCTCGGCGCTCTCGCCGTCGAATTTCCCCGCCACCAATCCCGAGGTCCTGCGCGAAACATTCGAAACCAATGCGGCCAATCTCGTTCAGGGCATGTCCAATCTGGCAAAGGATGTCGACAGGTCGCAGGATCTTCTCAAGGTCAGCCAGACCGATATCGACGCATTCGAGGTAGGGGTCAATATCGCCACGACCGAGGGCAAGGTCGTCTTTCAGAACGAAATCATTCAGCTCATTCAATACGCGCCCTCGACCGATCGGGTCTATGAGCGCCCGCTCCTGATCGCCCCGCCCTGGATCAACAAATTCTACATTCTCGATCTCACCCCGGTGAAATCCTTCATCAAATATATCGTCGACCAGGGTTTTACCGTCTTCATGATTTCCTGGGTCAATCCCGACGAAAGCCTCGCGCATAAATCCTTTGAAGACTACATGTTCGAGGGGCTCCTGACAGCGGCCGACGCAGTCAAGGCGGAGACGGAGCAGGACACCATAAATGTGCTCGGCTATTGCGTCGGCGGCACGCTGCTCGGCGCCACCCTCGCCTGGCTGGCGGCGCGCAATGAGGAAATGTTCAAAAGCGCGACTTTCCTCACCACCCAGCTCGATTTCACCAATGCCGGCGATCTCATGGTGTTTATCGACGAGCCGCAGCTGATCGAACTCGAAGAGATGATGGCTGAGCGCGGCTATCTCGATGGCTCGCGCATGGCCAATGTCTTCAACATGCTGCGTCCGCGCGATCTCATCTGGCCCTATATCATCAACAATTACATGCTCGGCAAAAAACCGTTTCCGTTCGATCTTCTGTTCTGGAACCAGGACTCGACCCGCATGCCCGCGGCCAATCACAGTTTTTATCTGCGCGAGTTTTACCACAACAACAGACTGGCCCATGGCGAAATGACCTTGGGCGGAGAAAGTCTCCATCTCAGCGATGTCACGCTGCCGGTCTATGAGCTGGCCACGCTCGAAGACCATATCGCGCCGGCCCGCTCCGTCTATAACGGATCGAAGCTCCTGGCCGGCCCCGTGCGCTATGTTCTGTCCGGATCGGGTCATATCGCCGGCGTGGTCAATCCCCCCGACAAGCGGAAATACCAGTACTGGACCAACACCAAGGACGCGGGCAATCTCGATGACTGGATTGAGGGCGCCACCGAACATCCCGGCTCCTGGTGGCCCGACTGGATCGAATGGCTCACCTCTCATTCAGGCGAACTTGTACGCCCCCGCGAACCGGGCCGCCTGCTGGGCACCATCGAAGATGCGCCAGGCTCCTATGTGAAGGTCAAATCCTGAACCAGCCCCCGTGCCCGGCTTTGAAGCGCCCGCCGTCAGGGTAGGCGTCATGTCGAAGACGTGCAGGCAAAAGAGCCTTCCTGCTCGGCGTCACTAAATCAAACGCAATTGGCACGCGAGGCAATCTCGCCTCTCGGCTAACCGCACCATCACCGCATAAACATATCGGACCGGCCGGGTAAAAACCGCCGTAGTCAACAATGGCGCTGCCACTTAGTGGCGCTCCTCGGCCCTTAGGCCCGCCTGTCGGAGTGCCGCAGCGAGGCTGCGAATAGCACGTGAGACAAGAAAAACCTCACCCCGCCATCTTCCGCAAGAGGCCGAACAACAGAGTGGCCAGACCGCCGCCCCCTGCACCTGACACGAGCCCGCCCAAAATGGATTCAAGGGCGCCGGATCCGACTATGGAACCGATCACCGGTCCGAGCGTCGGCCCGAAAAAATAAGTGGCGATGGCGCCGGCCACCATGCCGACGACTGAGCTTGAACCGCGGCTGACGCCGGCGTTTTTGAAAAGCCCGCCAACCAGGCCGCCGCCGCCCAGGCCGCCGGCAGCACCCGCAATCAATGGAATAAGTTGTTCAAGCATCGTCTTCTCCCTGAAAATTATTTTTGTAATGGCTATGAAACGAACTGCGCGTCTTCATGCGTATATGCTCAGCATACTACCAATTCTCTTGTTCCTGTACAAATATCGCGTTCCGACAGGACCATTGCGCCCCAAAATTCCACAACCCTTGAATATCCCAGCCATTGCAGCCTACAAGAACTGCGGCTCGAACAGGTGCGAAAGCTCGGCCCCGATATGCGCGATCCTCGGATCGTCCCGGTCGATCACGCCCGCATGATCTTTGAGATCTGCCAGTTTGCCGTCTATTTTCTGAAGAATGACCGGCGAGGCCACCGGCCTCAGATCGGATTGCCCCTGATAGCCGAGCGAAAGAATCAGCCCACGGATGATATCGAGATTGGGCGGCATGTGATGCGCGGTAATCAGCCGCGCGGACCCCTGATCCTGCGTGGAAAAATGTATAAACCGCGTACCGACCGCAACCGACACCATACCGGATTGCTCAAAACCCGGATTGCGGTCGAAAAACATCAATCCCGAAGGACGGTCCGACCATTCGATATCGAAGGGATAAAAGAAGATCTTTCCCGGATTGAGGTAACTCGGGCGGAAGAGGAAATATTCCGCTTCGTAATGATCGTAAAGGCTTCTGGGATAGCTGCCGTAAGGCGCGTCGGCCAGCTCCATCTCTGCCGGCCTGTGGTCGGAACCGCCCGCCTGGTCGATGAGATCGATCCCCAGCGCCGTTTCCACCTTGCGCAGCGTTTTGCGCGAATACTGCCCCTTTAAAAGGCGAAACACCGTCGCTTCCCCGAGCAGCGCCCTGTCGGCGAGATTGCGCTGCGACCAGTCGCGCCGTTCCATCTCGGCGCGGATGATCTCCGCAATCGGATCCAGCGATGTGCTGTCTATTGTGCTCAAATGTTCAACCCGCTTCCCTTGCCATACCGGTTGCCCTCACGAATGCACGCCCATACCCATGCCCTCGATGAATCTGTCCCCTCGCTCCAATATGCCCGATCTGCAATATGATGAACATCAATTTTTCACCCGGAGACCGAACCTGCCCGGGCCCGCACTTCTGCCTGCGGCGGTGACGAATGTCACACCCCGGCCGCCCAATCGGGTATGACCGCAAGCCGTTCGAATTCGATCTTGGGACAGCGGTTCATGACAACCTTGAGCCCGGCCTCTTCCGCGAGCTTTGCCACAGCGTCGTCGCGTACGCCGAGTTGCATCCACACTACCTTGGCGCCCGCCGCGATCGCATCCTGCGTTAACGACAGCACCGCATCGGAATTCACGAAAATATCGACCACGTCGATAGGCTCCGGAATCTCGCAAACTCTTCCCACAACCTTCTGATCAAGGAGGGTTTGTCCCGCCAGCCCCGGATTGACCGGGATCACCTCGTAACCCTTGTCCAGAAGATATTTGAACACGACATGGCTCGGCCGGCTTTCCTTGGCGCTGGCGCCGACAATTGCGAAATTCCGCGCCGCGCGCAAAATGCCGGCGATATACTGATCGGTATATTGATCATGATTCATTTCGTTGCCCCCTGTGGCCGCGCCACGCTAATGGTTCTCCAGCCGACCCCGTCATTTGCGCTCCTTCATTGCCTTGCGCAGAGCAAAGCCCGCGAGCGCGCCGGCCAGGAGGAATCCCGCATGAAGCCCTGCCCCGGCGAACCGGTTCGCATAGCCGCCCTGGAGAAGCGCGAGAAAGTCCGCTCCCATCAAGGCATATAGCGCAAGGCCCAGTAAAACGCCGATGCCGAGAGCCTTGACGGCCGCATCCAGCCAGCTCCGGCCCCACAGCCCCCCGACAATCAATCCAATCATAAGTGTCATGACCGACCGCTCCGTTTACCAATTGACCTTTTTCACATTCCCGCACCATTGCCGGACGCTCTTCCCGACAAATGTCTTTCCTGACAGACGCATTTCCCGGCAGGTGCCTTTCCCGGCAGGCGCGGCGACGCCCGGACCCTATCCCAGCCGGAACCGCGAGGCCAGTACGGCTGAATTATTTTTTGCACCCGCCCTGCACGGCATCACCCGCCCTGCACGGCATCACCCGCCATGAGCGGCGGGGCACAATACCGCCTCGGACAAATCATGGTTTTCCTGATACACATGCGCAGCCGCCCGCAATTCGTGTGGTAAAATAATACCTATATTATAACCCATTGTATTCGAGCGCGGCCCGCTTTTTTTTGCAATCTCTCGAATGATAAATGGAGCCCGCGGTCAGATGAAGACATATTCCGCAAAACAGGCCGAAATGGAAGAGAACTGGTTGCTCATCGACGCGGAAGGGCTGGTTGTCGGCCGCCTCGCCTCCTTGATCGCCAACCGGCTACGCGGCAAGCACAAACCTCTCTACACCCCCAATGTCGATTGCGGCGATCACATCGTCGTCGTCAATGCCGAAAAGGTCGTTCTCACCGGCAAGAAGCGCGAGGACAAGACTTATTACCGTCACACCGGATATCCGGGCGGTATCAAGAGCCGCGAGGCGCATCAGGTCCTCGATGGCAAGCATCCCGAACGCGTGCTCGAAATGGCCGTGCAGCGCATGATGCCGGGCGGCCCCTTGTCGCGCCGCCAGATGAAGAAACTCAAGGTTTACGTCGGCGCCGATCATCCTCACGAGGCGCAAAAGCCGACCGAGATCGATATTGCCGCCATGAATTCGAAAAACAAACGGAGCGCATGAAACGATGTCTGATGAAGTAAAATCGCTCGAAGACCTCGACAAGCTGAACGAAGGCGATGCCGCTGCCGTCAGCGCCGCGCCGGTATATGAGCAGAAACTCGACGCCCATGGCCGCGCCTACGCCACCGGCAAGAGAAAAGACGCCGTCGCCCGGGTCTGGATCAAACCCGGCTCGGGAAAAATTACCGTCAACAAGCGGGAATTCGAAAAATATTTCGCCCGCCCCGTTTTACAGATGATCCTCAAGCAACCGATCGAGGCGGCGGAGCGCTCGGACCAGTATGACATCATGTGCACGGTCAGCGGCGGCGGACTGTCCGGCCAGGCCGGCGCCGTCCGTCACGGCATATCCAAGGCCCTTACCCATTACGAACCTGAATTGAGGCCGGTTCTGAAAAAAGGCGGCTTCCTCACCCGCGACGCCCGCGTCGTCGAACGGAAAAAATACGGCAGGAAGAAAGCCCGCAAGAGCTTCCAGTTCTCCAAGCGCTGATTTCGCCGCACCATGCATTCATGCCTTCGAGAGCCCGCCTGTCACTGGCGGGCTCTTTTTTTCCGCACTACATGGCTGGATGTTTCAGGGCAAACTGGATATGAGTGATCCGGCGCATTCCACCGTGAGAAGGAAACCGACCGGCAGGGAGTCTCATGAACAAGTCATTGCTCATCATTGGCGCAGGCGGACACGGCCGTGTTTGCGCCGAAGCGGCGCAGGCGGCGGGCTGGACCGTTGCGGCTTTTTTCGACGAGGCCATCAAAGGTGGCCTGCCCATCAACAACATTCCCGTCACCACCGTCGAGCTGAAAGAACTGCACACGGAATTCCCCCCCGGGAGCCATGCTGTATTCATCGCCATCGGCAGCAATAACGACCGCCGTGGATTGTTCGAATACGCCCGCGACCTCGGTTATGAACTCCCGGTCATCATACATCCCAGCGCCCAGATTTCGCCCTCCGCGATCATCGGCGACGGCTCGGTCGCCCTTGCCAATGTCGTCGTTAACGCCAATTCCCGCATCGGCGCCTATTGCATTCTCAACACCGCCTGCACGGTCGATCATGACAATGTGCTCGACGACGGCACGCAAATCTGTCCCGGCGCCCATCTCGCCGGCAGTGTCATTTGCGGACGGCTTGCCTTCGTCGGCACGGGCGCCAATGTCATTCCCGGCCGCAAAATAGGCGGCGGCGCCGTCATCGGCGCGGGATCGCTCGTCGCCACCGACATCCCTCACGGTCACCGCGTCATGGGCAATCCGGCCAAACCCATCGAATAGCCGTGAGCGAAAACGGGAGCAGAAAATATAGCTGTTTTCTGCGACAAGGGACCAAGGGTCCCCGGCACATAGTGCCGCCCCCGCGGAGGCCCCGCGCCTTAGGCGCGGATATGGCCGT
>CAMYJA010000012.1:0-49545 GCA_947258705.1 uncultured Hyphomicrobiaceae bacterium
ATGCTTGACCATGAAAAATATTTTCACCAAAACTTAATCGGAGATCATAGAACAATATAAAATGCAGGGATCTATTTCGGCTGAACAATTGCATTACAATTTGTCCAATAAGATTCATAGAAACTTCACCATGAACTCTTGTTGAGTCCTGAAAACGATCGAATGGGATTGACATTCATTGCCGCTGGAGAGATTTTTTTTATTTCTCTCTCTATCAAGCGAAACGATATCGAACTTCAGGAGCCAACCGCGGCAATTTCATGCATCTGCCCGGTGACTGTCACCCGATGGGCGGGAAATACCAGCGAGACGGTTGAGCCCGCTTCCGGCGCGGAATGAACGGAAAGATAGCCGCAATGGGCTGTGCAAATCATGTTGCTGATGGCGAGGCCAAGTCCCAGGCCATTTGCCGAACGGCTCGATGACATATCGTTCTGGGAAAAGATCTCGAGCGATTTTTTTATCTGGTTTTGCGACATGCCCGGCCCCTGATCCTTGACGCTGAAGAACAGGTCGCCCTGTTCGGTGAGGCCCGCAGTGACAGTGATCGGGCTCGCTGGCGGCGAGAACCTTACAGCATTGTCGAGAATATGCATGGCGGCCCTTTGAAACATGTCCCGGTCGCAAAGGATCTCGGCATCATCGGGCAGTGAGGGATCGATTGCGATGGTGATATCGCGATCCGGCGCCTGGTTTTCCTTAAACGACTGAACGGTCTTCGCGACAAGATCCGAGGCATGATAATCATCCTCGCATAAATTGTCGGTGCCGTTGAAATTGGAAGAAACAAGCAAAATGTCGCCAAGGATCTTGTTCAACCGGGCAGCCGCACCGGTTATTTCGTCAAGATTGTCTGACAGCTCGGCACTTTGAGACACTGAGGTGACTTGCTTTTTGATCAGTTTTGAAAAACCGCTGATCGCATGAATGGGCGTGCGGAATTCATGCGAAATAATCGATAGAAGGTTTCCCTTCATCCGACTTGCTTCCTCGGCCTCTTGCTTGGATATCCGTAATTCCTTCGCCAATTGACTTGCGCGGATGGCAAAGCGGACATGATGAACCATGACATTCCATTTGATAGGCTTGACCTCAAAGGACGTGGCGCCAAGATCATAGGATTTTTCAACGGCTACGGGATCGGCCCGCGTGGTAACAACGATTACCGGCAGGTGCCTGTGACGTGGATGGGCGTTCAACTCCTCCAAAACCTTGAAACCGTTCATTACCGGCATTTCAAGGTCGAGAATGACCAGATCATAGTCCTGCTTGTCGATCAGGGACAGGGCCTCGCCACCGTCCGCCGCTTCATCGACATCAAAGGCTTCCGCCCGCAAAGCCATGGAGGCCACGGCATTCTGTATTGGATCGTCATCAACAAGCAGAATGCGAGGTAGCCGGTGGCTCTCGGTTTTTGCTTTCTCCATTAAGCCTGCCTGCACTTTAATCAATTGGTAATCCTACCTTTATGAATGTACAGGCGGGCCGATAAAAATTCGTGAACAAGTATAGTTAATCAAATTAGATCTATCTCGTAGCTGAGTTTTTTAATCATTCTCTGAGAAACACAATGTGATCAATTGGGTTATTGGAGATGTGAATGTTCCGGAGCATAGGCGCGCAAGGGGCAGGCGTGAAAAAACCGATCAGGCAAAGCTTGATCACAATGGTGCTCATTGCGATTGGCGCAACGAGCGCCTTGACGATGGCCGCCAACTCGTGGTTCGAGATCAGCCGCTTCAACGAAGGACGTGAAAAAGACGCCTATGCCGCGGCTCATATATTTTCCGCGGCCGTCTCCGATCCGCTTTTTGAGCGCGACCGCTTGGGTGTGTACAAATCATTGCGGGCCATAGCGAAAATACCTTCCTTTCAAATGGTTCTGGTGAAAGACGAGCAGGGGCGTAATATTGCGGAACTCGGAAGCGCTATCCAGATCAAGACGCGAGAGGATAAATCGGCTCTTTTCAGGCGCAATTTGAGCGTGTCGGTGCCCGTCGTCAAAAACGGAGGCAAAATCGGCAAGCTGACCGTGATTGTCGACACGAGCGACCTGATGGGGCGGCTTCTGGAACAGCTCATGGTCGGACTTCTCATAACGGTCGTGGCGGCCATGGCGGGAATTATCATCGCGCTGAGACTGCAGGAGAAAATCACCTCGCCATTGAGCGAGCTGACACGGAAGATGCTCGAGATCCGCGAAACGCAGAATTTCCGGCATGTGGTGGCGCGCCGGTCGGACGACGAAACCGGTCAGCTCGTCGATAGTTTCAACGACATGATGGCGCAGATAAGCAAGCGCGACGCAAAACTCGAAAAGCACAGGGAGAACCTCGAAGACGAAGTCGAACGGCGGACAGTCGAGTTGAAAGAAGCGAAAACGGTCGCGGAAAACGCCAATGCCGCGAAGTCGAGTTTTCTGGCGACAATGAGCCATGAGATCCGAACGCCGATGAACGGCATACTGGTTATGGCGGAACTTCTGGCGCGGACAAAAATGCAGCCCCAGCACAGGCGCTATGCCGATGTCATAGTCCGGTCAGGCGAGAGCCTGATGGCGATCATCAATGATATTCTCGATTTTTCAAAAATTGAATCGGGCAAGCTCGAACTTGAAAATATTCCTCTCGACCTGCCTCAGACCATCAACCAGGTGCTCAATCTTTTCTGGGAGCGCGCGCAATCATCGGGGCTCGATATTGGTGCTCACATCGCGCCAGATATCCCGGACAGCATCGAAGGCGATCCGGTACGCATCAATCAGATCGTCTCGAATCTAATGAACAATGCCCTTAAATTCACCGAACAGGGTTCCGTTTTCGTGACCGTCCGGCGGAAATCAAAACTTTCCTCATCGGGACGATGCGTACTTGAATTCAGCGTCAGCGATACCGGGATCGGCATTGCAGAAGACAAGCTGGACGATATCTTCAAATCCTTTTCACAGGCGGATCAATCGACGACACGACAGTTTGGCGGGACCGGTCTCGGCCTGGCGATATGCAAAAAGCTGATCGAAGCCATGAAGGGAAAAATATCCGTCGAGAGCAGATTGGGCAAAGGCTCGACGTTCAAATTCACAATGCCGACGAAATTTCTGTCAGAGACGGCATCGCCAACCAGGGAGGAAAAACTGCCGGGCGATACCGGCATGAGCGCGCTGGTTGTGCATTCCCTGCCCGCGACCTCGAAGGCGATCAGCACCTATCTTCGGGATAATAATATCGATGCCGACGTCATCTCCCCTGAGGACTTTGGGAAGGAACATCTGAGCGGCGCGAACATGATGTTCGCGGAGGCGGAAACCTTTCAAAAAATTGCTCAGGAAAACTTAAGAGAAAAACTCAACGAAGAACCGGTCTTTGTCGTGGTGTCTTCACCTGGAAATCTGGATGACGCATCTGTGTTCGAGCTTGGATTAGCACAGGATCTGCTCATGTGTCCGATCGACAGAACAGATATGCAGTCGCTTATCGGCCGGCTGAAACGAGGTGAGCCGCTCGGGGCCGCGTCATTCGAGACGCAATGCGGACCTGATCGCAATCTTCCGCAATTCAGGGATATGCGTGTCCTCGTGGCCGATGACAGCGAAATCAATCTGGAGGTCGCCCGCGAGGCGCTGGCTCAACTCAATATCGAGCCCGATTTCGCCCGTGACGGCATCGAGGCGGTCGCGGCGGCGGTTAATAAAAAATACGACGCAATATTAATGGATTGTTCCATGCCGGAGTTAAACGGCTTCGATGCGACAAGAGCAATTCGCAAGGAAGAGCGCGCGCACGGGCAGGCCAGGGTTCCGATCGTGGCGCTGACGGCCCATGTGGCCGGCGGCGTTGCCGACGAATGGAAACATGCCGGCATGGACCGTCACCTCACCAAACCGTTCAATATTTCCGATTTGTCCGCCTGTATCGAAGAGCTCTGCCCCGACAAGCTGAGCACGGCAAACTTAGCCCGACTTCACGCGGACAAGGAGCAGCAGAATACAAAAGCCGAGGTTTCGGATATTTCTCCGGCCGGGAAACCGGCAGGCGCCGTGCTCGATACATCGCAACTCACCTCCTCTCTTGGGCTTGAAAGTTCCGCGGGACAGGAAATGATTGCGCGAATACTTGCCATGTTTGTCGAGCATGCTCCGAATGCAATGGCAAAGCTGGTCAACGATGATGAGATGGACGGAGAAAGTATCGCAAGCGCCGCTCATGCCCTGAAATCGATGTGCGGCAATATCGGGGCGGAACGGCTCCATCACACTTGCGGCATTCTCGAGAACACCATGCGCGAGAACAGCGATAGCGATCCAGGAGAATTAATCGCCAAGGTCCAGGAGGAACTGGACCTTGTGATGCGGCATATAGAACAAATGCAAATGGCCGCCTGAAACCGGAAGAGAGGTTTTTTCCATCCGGTTAACTGAAGATTATTGCCTGATCGTTAATCTGACCACTCATGGAGTTTTTGTAACGATTGTTGGCCGCCATGCTGAAATATTCTGAAGAAAACAAGAAGCGCTCTCTTATTGAAGAGTACTCAAATATGGTGGTGAAGTCCCAGCTCAGGAGCCGGGCGGATATAGCGGTGAACGAAAGGGATATCAGCTCCGAAAACTTCATCAGTCTAAAATCCTATCTCGTCTCCGGTTTGATAAACAGGCTGCTGCCCGACTTGACTAAAACAGTCGAATGGGCAGAGCGTTTTCAGGCCGACAACGAAAAAATTCTCAGGCTGAATGCCGAGCAGAACGATTCGGAAACGATTGTGGAGACGATGCAGTCGATGCTGTCATTTTTGCAGGAGCTCAAGGATGCCGCGCATTTGGAGGCCGGCAATTTATCCATCGCATATGAGGCAATCAATCTTAACGATATTATCCGTTCAGCGTGTCTGGAAGCCGAAGTCCTAGCGCAGAAGAATGGCGCGCGGGTCGTATTCGACCCAGGATTTGAGAATTTATATCTGCTTGGAGACCGCGGCAGACTCCATCAGATGTTTTCGAATATTTTCTGCTTTACCGCGGATGGATTGCAACCGGATGACGAAATTACCGTTACGACGGAAAAGCTGTCTGAACTGTATCTGGCGGTCGTCGTCAAAGGCCCGGTGAGAGACCTGACAGAGGGTGAAATCACAAGATTGCTGACCTCCAATAAACTCGTCGAAAGTACGATTGCGATCAGTTCTAAGAATATTCCTTCAAGGATGCCGGTCGCCAAAGCCATTGCCGAGCTTCATAGCGGCGAACTCTCCATACCCAATGGCGCGGAAGATGGCGTTTTCGCCAGGATCACGCTACCCAATCACGTTATATGAAACGAGGGCCATTTTCCCGGGGGTAGAGGCGAACGGCGTCTGGCGGCTGCCAAATCCGGTCAACTCCATTCCATGCCATTTCATCCCATTCCATTCCATCCCTTTACATTCCAACCTATTCCATCCTTTTCGATACTATCCCCATACTCAACGGGCATTTGCGTTCTCACGTCACCGCGCCACCGCTTTAAACGCGCTGAAGCATGAGGGAGGAAATGTGGCAATGCCGCGGATCGTCTTGTAACGGAGGAAAAAGGGGAGAAATACTGCGCCAGGATAGATAATAGATACAATTTTATCGGTTTGTTTCGTCAAGTTCTAACTAGTTATGTGTAGGGTGGGATCGTTAAGTTCAGCAGTCCGGAATAGTGGGAATTTGTTGTTATGTTCGTATCTTGGTTAGGAAAACTGTTAAGCGACACCAGAGGAGCGACTGCCGTTGCCTTCGGCATCACTGTTCCTGCACTGGTCGTGGTCTCCGGTTTCTCACTCGAATATGCCGGTGCGGTTGTACAGAGATCCCACCTTCAAAACGTTGCCGACATCTCGGCCGTGGCGGGGGCCAAGCAGATGAGCCTGTCGACCCCGGAGAACGATGCATCCGTAATGGCCGTGGTGAAGGCGATCGTAGACGAGGCCATCAGCGATAAAAGCGGAAGCAAGGGGCAGGCTGTGACCAGGTCGGTCGTTGTGGACCGCGACAACAACAAGGTTCTCGTCTCGCTGACACAACCCAATGTTAATGAATTTCTCGTTGCCGGCCTGAATATAAGCGAGGTTTCTGTCACGGCCGAGGCATCGGTTGTCGGCACGCTCCGGACATGCGTTCTCGCTCTCGATGAAAGCGCAGAAAATACCATTGGGCTCGATTCCAATGCGCGCGGTCTGATATGTTCGGCAGGTGGAAATTATGGCGGAGCAACCAATTTCGAACCGGAAGTCCTGACGGATTGTCCTCCGATTGACGATCCACTCAGCAACCGGTCCGAACCCTCTGTCGGGGGCTGTACGTATACCGATCTTGAGGTCATTGACGAAACCCGGACCCTGTTGCCGGGAACGTATTGCGGCGGTCTTAGAATTGACGGCAATGCTGTTGTGACGCTTGAGCCCGGTGTTTACATTATTAAAGACGGTCCGTTTATCGTCGATTCCAATTCGATCGTAAACGGGACGTATGTCAGCTTATTTTTTACCGGCGACACTTCGACTTTCACTTTCAACAGCAATGCCAATGTCAGCCTTTCAGCGCCGAGGGACGGAGCCATGGCGGGTATACTGATGTTTGAAAGCCGGTCCGCCCCCCTGAACAGGACGTTCAATATTTTCAGCAATTACACGCGAAACCTTCTCGGAACCATATATCTTTCGCGCGGACATCTGAACGTGGATGCTGACAATCCTGTTGCCGACCAGTCGGCCTATACGGCAGTCGTCGTCCGCCGGCTTCTTCTCAATTCCGGACCGAACCTTGTTTTGAACACCAATTACGGCGCCACCGATATTCCGGTGCCGGAGAATATCAAGGGTCTGTCCAGCAATGTCGCGCTGTCGAAATAACCGGGACCGATTGCAAGCCGCCCTTAATTGAGGAGCTTATCCGGTGCCGGTCACAAAAAGCCTTCCTGGCAATATCCGCCAGGAAGGTTTTTTATTCATGAGCCGAGATATTTCAGCAGTGCAATTAAGAAAGAAGCGCCCAGTGAAATAATCACGGCGCCATCGCCGAGCCCCGCGCAGGCGATCAGGTTGGGCAGGGCCGTCCAGACAGCCATCCTCGAAACATCAGTCTTCGTCGCTCCTGGCGACTTTAGCAAACGGATCACGATACATTATTCGGCGGTTGAGCGAATGAGCCGATTAAAGCCTCGAATAAGGTGTGTGAGAGGCGCGGAAAACGGCCGGAATTTGTCGTCTTGCAATGGGGGGTGGGCCTGACTCACGCAATATTCCCGCAAAGGGCCGTTTGAGGAAAGGGAGGATGTGAAAAAACTAGCCCAAGTCTTTGAAAAGATTGGTAGCGGAGGAGGGACTCGAACCCCCGACACGCGGATTATGATTCCGCTGCTCTAACCACCTGAGCTACTCCGCCATTTGATGAAGAGGGCGATATAAGCCACGGGCGCGCGCATTTTGTCAAGACGCGTGCCATGTCGCAGATATTGCATGAAATGCCGCCGCCGAAGCCCGGCAATACCGACCGGTCTTAGTTAATCGGGCGTGGCGCTCCCGACCTATTCCGCCGCGATCAACCTCTTCGCTTCATCGCTGCAGGTTTCGCCGTCAGAACTCCCGGAGCCGGTTGCGCGCTTTTCGAAGCGCAGCATGGTGAACAGGCCCGCCGGGCGCAGGGCCTTGCGTTCCTTGAGCTCGAGCTCGTCGGATATCATGACACGCTCGACGTCGAATACAGGGTGCCAGCCAAGCTGTTCGGCGAAGGGGGCCATGCAGCGCTCCGCCCATGCGCGCGGACCCTCTTCCTGGCTGAAATGGTTGACCAGAAGAACCTGGCCGCCCGGTGCACAGACACGGACCAGTTCGCGCATGACCTTTTCGGGGTCCGGCACCACGGTCATGACATACATGGCGACCACGGTATCGAACGAGCCGTCTTCGAAATCAAGCTCGCCGGCATCCATGACATGGAGCGCGTCGATATTCGTCAGGCCCTCTTCCGAGACGCGTTTTTGCGCGATATCAAGCATTTCGGGCGACAGGTCGATGCCCGTGACCCGCAAATGCGCCTTGTAGTCGGGCAGCGACAGTCCGGTACCGACGCCGACCTCAAGCACATGGCCATGAGACTGATTGATGATTTCAACAGAATGATGCCGGCCCTCGGATGCGACGCGGCCAAAGGTGCGGTCATAAACCGGCGCCCAGCGGCGATAGGCCGAAAGGACGGCGTTTTCATCCATGCGGCCGATACGGGCGCGGCGCACCTGGCGGGATTTTACAAGAATTTTTCTGATTGGTGCGGGTATACGTGCAGCCCTGCTTCTTGCCAGTCCAGACATGATGGAGAACACTCCTTATCAAAATCGACACATTATCGACATCAACGAATTAATCAGTTTTCACATTTCTGCCCCGCCGCTGAGAAGATTTCTCAGTTTGCGGGGATCTCATTCTCGGTCAACGCGGAGGGGAAAGGGTATTCTAACTCCGGCCGGACAATCCATCCACCCCCCAAAACACGTGCGCCGCTGTCCGGCTTATCATAAAAAACACAGGCCTGGCCAGGCGAGACACCATATTCGCCGTTATTTAACAGGACGTGTACTTTATGTTCAATAGAGCACAAATTGGCCGAAATTGGACTCTGTGTCGAGCGAACTTTCGCATAAATATCATATGAAGTGCCGGCAGCGTTGCCAAAAAGCGGCAATTCGCCGAGCCAATTGACATCGCGAAGGCTGATTTTATGGGTCAGGAGGGATTCACGCGGACCAACAATCACCTGGTTTTTTTCAGCATCGATGCGTGTAACAAAAAGCCGCTCACCGGTAGCTAAGCCGAGGCCACGCCTCTGTCCGACGGTAAAATTGATGATGCCGTCATGCCGACCCATGACCCGGCCGTCCTCGTGCAGGATCGTTCCCGGCGAAGCGGCGCCAGGGTGGAGCTTTTCGATGACATCGGCATAGCGGCCGTTGGGCACGAAACAGATGTCCTGGCTGTCGGACTTTTCCGCCACCGGCAGGTCATAGTGACGGGCCAGCTCGCGCACCCTCGATTTGGTGATGCCGCCCAGGGGGAAGCGCAGAAATGGCAGAAGGTCGCGCTGTGTCGTAAAAAGAAAATAGCTCTGATCGCGCTCGCTATCGACAGCGCTCAGGAGCTCCCAGCCCGAAGGTCCGGGCCGGTTCTGAACATAATGTCCCGTCGCCAGGGCGTCGGCGCCAAGTTTTTTCGCCGTTTCGACCAGATCGTGAAATTTTACCGACTGGTTGCAGGTAACGCAGGGAATGGGCGTTTCGCCGGCAAGATAGCTCGCGACAAATTCATCCATAACGCTGTCGCGAAAGCGGTTCTCGTAATCGAGAACGTAATGGGGGATGTCGAGCTGATGGGCAATGTTGCGCGCGTCATGGATATCCTGGCCGGCGCAACAGGCGCCCTTGCGGTGAACGGCCTCGCCATGATCGTAAAGCTGCAGGGTGATGCCGATGACATTGTAACCCCGGTCCTTGAGCAGCGCTGCAACAAGGGACGAATCGACGCCACCCGACATGGCCACGACAATGCACAGCTCTTCGGGCGGGCGGTCGAAATGAAGATCGCCGATCAGGGATTCGATGTCCGTGTCAGTTGGCATAATTCACACCAAGGTTAATTCAGCTTTTGCTTTTAGCCAAATGCGGGGGCAAAGGCCATGTTTTTAAACCAATGCGCAACGGCATTCACCCGCGCAGCGATGATTTGGCGCTCATTTAAAATAAGGATCGAGGGGCTTAATTTCCATGGCCGGGAAATTAATATGCGTTTGTGCCAAAGCATGACAGTTGGGACGGTTATTTTTTACCATGGGCTTTAGGCAGTTTTTAACGTCACTTCGCTATTCTCGTCGGATCAAGTGGCATTTAACTAGTAATGAGTAATAATGGCCGATCAACAATACAGGGCGCGCGTTAAGTATGTCATGGGTCCCGACGGGAGCCCGTTGACGATTGCAGACCTTCCTGCAGCAGATACGAAACGCTGGGTAATCCGCCGCAAGGCGGAAGTGGTGGCAGCAGTACGTGGCGGACTTCTGAGCCTCGACGAGGCGTGTGAACGCTACAAGCTCACAGTGGACGAGTTTTTAAGCTGGCAGCGTTCGATCGATCAGCATGGACTGGCCGGACTGCGGGCAACGCGTCTGCAGGATTACCGCGACTAAGCGGATATATCCGGATCAGCAGGAACGTGCCGCACAAGCTGCGATCTTCATTATACATGCGTACATTATATATGTGACATCTGCATATATGTGACCTAGGCATATATGTGACCGCTGCGCCGGAGCGCGGGCGGCGCGCTTCATATTGACAATCAGATCCTGACAATCAGGCTCTGACAATCGCACCTCGACAATTGCACCCCGACTATCGCGCCGAGACCGCAGGAAGCTCAGGTTTCCACCGCTTTTGCGTGGCAGCGTTGCAGCCCAGCTCCAGATTTGCCCATCGCCTGACATCGCGGGACAGCCTGGACGAGGTTTTTTTATCCAGATCAATATTGCGGGTGGAGTAAAGCGTGTTGGCGCCGGCCGGGACAAGGCCGATAATGAACGACTTCGCGCCCGGCTTGCCTTTTTTCGTGCGCCGGCGAATGCTGATTTCCACTTTTCCGCCCTGGGCCTGCGGATCGGCACTGGCGAAAAACATATGGTTTTTTTTAATGAGACCGTTCGGCCTGAACCAGCAGGCCTTCGCCTGACGGGCGATACGGGCGTAGACATCGGATGTCTCGCCGGGCGCCGTATTGGCGCCCACGGTGGCTGCAACGGACAGGATTTCGGTATCGCCGCATGCGGCGAACGGCAGGGCCATTAATATTGTGACGACGAGTACTCTACGCATACCGGCATAATAGAGTAATTATCCGTCCCGAGGCAATTTCTCTATATTGGCATCGGCGGCAAGGGGAAATTGCAGCAGTCAGCTGCGCTGGGGAGACTGATGGCCCTCTAGATGGGGCTTGGGGGCCTTGCTGTCGCGCATCTTCACCTGTTCGGCTTTCGACATCTCGTCCATCGCCTGCTGCGTCTCGACCCGGGCCATTTCCAACCTGCTTTCAAGGTCTTCGACAGAAGTGATGAGATTGTCACGGCGTTCGATCGCGGCCTTGGCAAAGGTCGGATATGCAAAATGATTGACATCGGAGATGCCGGCCTTTTCCTGCTCGGCAAGGATCTGATGGTCGAGGTTCGACACCATCTGGCGAAAATCGCTGATCATGGCTTCGAGGGACTCGACCTTGCGCTGTCTCTTTTCAACTTCAAAACGATATGTTTGAAGAAAGTGCGTGTTTGTCTTCATTGTTCGATACCCCAAACTAATTCGAACGTTACCGATATGCAGGTGACCGTCTTGATTCACATATTCCTGTATTTTCACGCTTCTCAATGTTTGAGGATCGTGAAAAGTGGATCGCGCCAGTCTAAATTCAAGGATCGTGCCATTTAAAAAAACAGAACGGCCGACGGGCCGCCAGTTTTTATCTCTCGATTTACGTCGCCTGACGTCCGGCCGATCCATCGTCTCTTTGCCGCGTTCAACCGACTTTCACATAAAGCGATTAAGTTGGCGTAAATTTATTTCATTTCGGATTGAAATATGTTGCGACCACAGACTGATCTAGGTTTTTTAACATGTGGATATCTGGTATTAAATAAACACAAAAGTGATTCGCGCGTTTCTTAAAAATGATTCGATTTCGAGGCGGAGGTGTCCCTGGGGGGTGATAATTCCGCATATTTCAAGTCGTATTCATGCGCAGGCTTTAGGGGGAATATATAATGATGCGGTCAAACGCGTTCGCATATCGTCATTGTTCTGCGCTTTCGGGCGCAACGGCTTTTGCGCATCAGGCTCCCCGATTTCAGACATACAAAGATCAGTTAAACAGGCGACGGTTCGTCCGGCCTGGTTTGATTGCCTTTTTTTTCAATCCGGCATCGAGGAACCGGGCTCATAGAAAAGCCGCATGAAGTGATCTTAAGTCCAGTTTTATCCTTGTACAGAGCGTTAAGTTTTCGGGTCGTTAATTTATAGGGCATTGCTTTCATCCGCTCGATGAGGCTCCAAGTCTTCAAATTATGAGTTTTTTCTTACCGATCATTAGGTTTTGTTAACCTCTCGCGCCTAAATTGTTGCTTATCAGTTAACCGTATTTGTCGATGCGTTTTGAAGAACCGGGGCAGTGTCCTGTTTTCGGGACAGATGAGAAGAGGGTTAGGATGAGGGTCCTTTTAATTGAAGACGACAGTGCGACTGCGCAAAGCATCGAATTGATGCTCCAGTCGGACGGATTTAACGTTTACACTACAGATCTCGGCGAAGAGGGTGTCGATCTAGGCAAATTCTACGATTACGACATTATTCTTCTGGATCTCAATTTACCAGACATGAGCGGCTATGAAGTCCTGAAAATGCTCCGCGTGAGCAAGGTTCAGACACCGATACTGATCCTTTCGGGTCTTGCCGGTATAGACGACAAGGTGCGCGGTCTCGGCTTTGGCGCCGACGACTATATGACCAAGCCGTTCCACAAGGACGAGCTTGTCGCACGCATTCATGCTATCGTCCGGCGCTCCAAAGGTCATGCGCAGTCGATTATTTCGACTGGAGACCTCAAGGTCAATCTCGATGCGAAAACCGTCGAGATCGCAGGCCAGCGGGTGCATTTGACCGGCAAGGAATATCAGATGCTGGAACTGCTTTCCCTGCGCAAGGGAACGACGCTGACCAAAGAAATGTTCCTCAATCATCTTTATGGCGGCATGGACGAGCCCGAACTGAAGATTATCGACGTCTTTATCTGCAAACTGCGCAAGAAGCTCGCGGTTGCCACGGGCGGCGCCAATTATATCGAGACGGTATGGGGGCGCGGATATGTTCTGCGCGATCCGGAAGGTGAAACCGCCGCTGCCTGATCCTTCGCCGCTGACTAGTCAGACTGACTAAGCCAGACTTGGCTTACCGGAGCGGCTGGCGGTGGAAACGGTTTCGAGACAGAAGTTATAAAGGGCCCTGAATATACGGGCCCTTTTTTTATGCCGTCACGAAGCGGTGGGCGCGCTCAATGCAATTTCATATGGCGGGGAATCCACAGGGATGCGGCCGGCTACCATCAGCCATCAGCCATCAGCCACCAGCCACCAGCCACCAGCGGTACGACCGCCTGGATGCGGTGAGGCCAGGGCCGCTCAGACCAGACCGGCTTCCATCAGTTTTGTCTTGATGGATTCACGATCGAGGGGCTTGAGCATATAGCTATCCGCACCCGCATCAAATGCGGCTGTGATGTCTTTCGGATCGTTTTCGGTGGCGCAATAAATAATGTAGGGCAGTTCTTGGGTTTCGCTGGCGAGGGACGAGATGAATTCCGTGCCCGTCATGTCGGGCATGCGCCAATCGACCATGATGGCGTCGGGCATTTGCAGCCGGCAGCGCTCAAGCGCATTTTCGCCCGTATCTACTTCACTCGCCTTGAGATCCAGACCTTCTACGAGGTGACATGCAACCTTGCGGATTATGTCAGAGCTATCGATAATAAGGCAGTGCTTCCTGTCCATGTTCATGTCCCAACCGAATTCATATTTATTGATGCATCACTCTTGAATGAGGGCCGGACACATAGCCTGCCCAGGCGACCTCATGATCATTGACTTTGAGTGTCCGCCGCCTCGGCAGTGTGCATAATATTGGTTAATTTTGGCTGAACATCATTGCCGGAACGGCGCATTCGCCACCCGTGGAAACAATCGTCAGGGCGGGGTATTGCCCGCGATCAAGCCGTTTACTGGTTGGGTGTCGCCGTCAGGATAATGTCGCTGCCGTCCAGGTGCACCTTGAGACGCATACCGGCCAGGCCGGCCAGCCTCGACGTGTAATAAGGCTGAATGGTCAGGGCGTCGAGATTGCCGCGGAAATCGCCAGAGACGAATTCCTCAAGATGCTGCGGCGGGCGGGCGCCGGCCCCTCGGCAATGCACGCCGAATGCGGCCTGTTCTCCCTCGCCATTAATGCTGACGGTGAGTTCCCCGCCGCGCGGCAGAGCCGACAAACCGCTGAGTATGAGATTAAGCAGAAGCTTCACCCGGTCTTTGCCCATCTGCATGGCCGGGGCGTTCCAATTGAGCGTATGCTTGCCCGTTTCGACGAAGCCGCGCGTGATCTGCTCGGCTGTCGTCAGGTCGATCAGGCTGCCGGCGGAACCGGCCGCGCCAAAGGCAAAACGCGCGAATTGCAGCTTTGCCGATGCCTGAACGGTGAAATTCCTGATGACCTCAAGCGCGTAAGCCTTGGAGCTTTCGTCATTGCCTTCCTCGTCGAGGACCTCAAGACCATTATAAATCGCTCCAACCGGGCCGATGACGTCATGGCAGATTTTACTGGCGAGCAGTGCCGCAATCTCAAGATCGTCAAGTTTATCCATGCCCATAATATCGGTACCCCCGGTGATTGTCGGCTGTCTGTTGTGCAAACATCTACGCGGGACATGCGATGTATGACGTAAAAGGAGTTGCTGCAAGCAATACACCGATTTCAGGCGCGGGCCAAATGGCAGAGATTCAATTTATTTAACTTATTGAAAATAATGAATAAATATAACCACGCTTGATCGGCAGAACCGACGCGGGGGAAGCGGACCGCGCCTGCGCCGAATCACGCGATCATGTCCCGGCATGGACATGTTGACATTCAGCGTTTGAGGCCGCAGAGACAGGCGGCTGAATTTTTTACGCCATGTCAGGTGTTCCACGGAGAAACAGGCTTGTCTGATCAGTTTTTTGAACGCCTTGTCAGAGCGCTGGTGCCGGTTGTGCAGGAGGCGGGGAAGGCTATATTGGCCGTCCGCGAAGGCGGTTACGAGGTCGACCGCAAGGATGACGAAAGCCCGGTGACGCAGGCCGACCGGGAAGCGGAGGCGATCATCCTCGCCGCGCTGACGCGACTGGCGCCCGATATTCCGGTGGTCGGCGAGGAAGCGGCATCGGAGGGGCATGTTCCCGAAATCGGGCAGCGGTTCTTTCTGGTCGATCCCCTCGACGGCACAAAGGAATTCATCGCCGGCCGAAGCGAGTTCACGGTCAATATCGCACTCATCGAGGATGCCCGGCCAGTGCTCGGCATGGTCTATGCACCGATGCTGAAAAAGCTCTACCTGACACCGCGCCCGGGACAAGCGGCTTTGATGCCGCTCGATTCCGAGGCAGCACCGGTCGGCGCGGGCGGTATCGATCCCGTCGCGATCGGCTGCCGCGAGGCATCCGGGTCGGGCCTCAGTGTCCTTGCCAGCCTGTCGCACATGAACGCGGCGACCGAGGCATTTCTCGAAGACATCGAGGTGGCGGAGTTTCTCCAAGCCGGATCCTCGCTCAAATTCTGCCTTATTGCCGAGGGGAAGGCCGATTTATATCCGCGACTTGCGCCAACCATGGAATGGGATACGGCTGCTGGGCAGGCGGTGCTCGAGGCCGCCGGCGGGCGGGTGGAAGCCGAGGACGGCACGCCGCTTGTTTACGGCAAGAGCGACCGCGGCTTTGTCAATGGCGGTTTCATCGCCAGGGGTGCCGGAAGCGCCTGAAGGGCCGATGCGTCAGGACTGCCTGACATCGATCGCAACGGTTTTTGCGTCACCCGAGGTGGCGCCGGAGCCGTCGACGACAATAACGTCGAAACTCGCATCAGTGATGCGGCCGCCATTGTGCACGAACATCACCTTTCCGGATTCGAGATCGGCCTGGGTGAATTTGCCGATGGGGGCGGCCGGGGCGTTTGCAAACGCGACGATACCGCCTTTGGCATTGCTGACGGTGAAGGTCAGAGCGGTAGCGCCGTCGTCGGGATCGAATGCGGACAAATCCGACAATGTGATTGGGACGGACTTACCCCTGGAAACGTTGAGATGGAGGTCGCCGCCGATTTCGGGAGGGATGTTTCGTAACTCGGCGCTCAGTTCGCCGCCGCTTTCAAGCGCCAGGCGGCCGTATTTGACATTGCCCGTCACGGATCCCGTACGGTCGATGTTCATGAGGTTCCTGATGGTGATATCACCCTGGACTGTGCCGCCGATATCGGCTTCGCCGGCATGCAGGGTGCCGAACAGCTTTCCGCCCTCGTGAACGATAATTTTTTCAACCTTGATATCACCCTCCACGTATCCGTAGATCTCGAGGTGGCGGCCCGATTTGATATCTCCCTTGAGCTGGGTGTTTTGACTGATTATCGTGAGGTTTTCGCTATTGTTCATTGTCGCTCCCCGACCGCGTGTGCATTGCCCGTTGCGGCCATCCGCATAAAACGAACCGCAGGTTACTGAAATCAAGCCCGGACAATATCATCCCGCACCGTCTCTGCCCACCCTGACATGATTGAAAGAACATCGCCTCTATAGCTCAAATTGGCCATAGTTTCGTAACACTTTCCTAGGATAATCGCCTGACAGGATCCTCTGTCCGATGGCACAAAGCGCCAGAGGCGGAGGTGTCTTGGTGGGGGTGAATTAACCTAATTAACTTGGAAATGCGGATGATGAAATTCTGGCACGCAGTCATTGCGACATTAGGCATCGGTTTCATGAGCGTTCTGGCTCCGGCGGACACGCGCGCGGCCGAGGATCTGCCCTGGGGGCAGACGCAACCGCCCCGGGTGATTACGCCGGACAGCGGACCGATCGTGGTTTCGCCTCAGGGAAATCAGGGCAGTTATGGCAATGACGGAACCTATGGGCGTCAACCCGCACAAGATCATTATGGCCAGGGAAACGGGCAGGCGCCACGCTATGGCGACGGCACACGCGGCAACGGGCAATATGATCCGCGTTATGGCGGCCGGAACGGCGGCGCCGATCCTTACGCGCGGCCCTATCCTCCCGCTCCGCCGGGGCAGGCTCCGGGACCCTATGCGAACGGTCAAAACGGCGATTTCAGTTCCGAGGAAATCGCCGAGGCCGGGCGCAATTTTTTCGGCTCGGTATCGAGCGGGCTTGCCAGCGTTATCGAATATGCGTTCCAGAAGCAGGGGCGGCCGAACGGCTACATTCTGGGCGAAGAGGCAGGCGGCGCGTTCGTCGCCGGGCTCCGCTACGGCGAAGGGACGCTGCACACCAGGAGTGCGGGGCCGCACAAAGTCTACTGGCAGGGACCGTCGCTTGGATATGATTTTGGCGCCGAAGGTTCCAAGACGATGATTCTGGTATATAATCTGAATTACCCGGAACAGATTTACCAAAGGTTTTCCGGGATTGACGGTTCCGCATATCTGGTCGGCGGCGTCGGCATCACGTTCCAGAAGCGCGGCGATGTCGTTTTGGCTCCAATCCGCTCAGGTGTCGGCCTGCGTCTGGGCGCCAATGTCGGTTATCTGAAATATACCCGCTATCCGACATGGAATCCCTTCTGACAACGGCGCGGTGGAATCCGGAACCGGAATGAGGTAGACCCTCATCATAGATGTTGCCTCACCAGGGGCTGCGCTAAACTGATGTGAATATTTTTTGGATGGAGCCCGCCTTTTATGATCCAGTCTGTCATGCTGGTATTGCTGGGCTTTTTTGCCGCGGGCTTGCTGGTGCTGCTGGTGGCGCCCGCCTATTGGCGCCGCGCGGTTCGCATCACGACCGAACACATGAAGCGCACGATGCCGATGACTACGGCGGAGATCAGGGCCGACAAGGACCGGATCAGGGCCGAATCGGCTATCAGAATCCATCGCCTTCAGAAGAAAGCCGAGCAGCTGAAACTCAATGAAGCGCGGCAATTGATCGAGCTGAACCGCCGCGATGCGCGGATCAACGAATTCGATCAGGATGTGAAGAAGCTGAAATCGGATCTCACCGAAAATCAAAATGCGCGCAGGGTGATGGAACAGACCATCAATTACCGGCTGCCGCAGATCGAGGCGCGGCTGCTTGAATCGAAACGGCTGTTGTCGGCGCGTGACCGGGATATGGTCAATTTTGTCAAATCGGCGCGAAAGCAGGACGAGGTTCTTGCCGAGGCGCGGGCGTTTCACGAGCAACAGCGGCGTGAAATCGATCGTTTGCGCAATGCACTGACATTGCAGCAGACGCGCGACCGGGGCCGGGTACGCGATCCGGTCTTTGGCAGCGAATTGGCGCTCAAGTCCGAAATCGAAGCCCTGCGGTCACGCAACCGGGATCAGACGTCTGTGATCGAACGCCTGCAATTGGAGGTCGTCCGCCTGAACAGCAGCGGTTCACGCGCAAAACCGGCCAATGGGAAAAGTACAGAAAAGGAAGGGGATTTGAATGCGGCGGCGCTGGCCGAGCGCAACAGAATACTCTCCGAAGAGGTCGAGGCCCTGAAACTCAAATTGTCGGGTAGCGAGAAGGGGGCGCTAATGGGCGCTGGTGGTTCAGGTGACCGCGATCAGCCCGAAGCCAAGGTCGATCCGCAACTTCTGCAGAGCGAAATCAAGAAGCTGCGGGCGAAGACCGAAGCGCAGTCCGAGGAAATTGCCGGGCTCACATCGGAACTGAAGGCCGTATACGATTCGAGCGAAGAAGCCGGCCGGCCGTTGCCCCGGATTACGAAACGGGTTCTCGATTCCAAAATCAGCGCCCTTGAGAAGCGAACCGAGCGTCAAGCAGAAACGGTTGCTCGATTGCGCGCGGAGCTGGCCTCGGCCAATGAGCGCTCGGCGCGACAGGCGGCCCATTATATGAAAGAAATGCGCCAGCTCGGCGTCGGTCCACTATCGCAGCCATATGAAGTGAAGTCGAAAGAGGACGTTTATTCCGTCGGCGCACCGAAAACAGTCCGTCCGGGCTCCAAAGACAATGAAAATGGAAACGGCACATCCAACGCTCCCCCCCGAGGCGGGAGAAGACCCGCACGCGTCAAAGTTTTCGATCAGCCCGACAATGCCGGTTCGGGCCAGGGCGATAAGCAGGGGGCGACGCCGAAGGACCCTGCAAAAGACCGCACTGGAACTTCCAGCGGCAGCGGCGACAAGGACATGGCACAATCTCCGGTCGCGGCAAAAGGGCGCGATGCGGGGAGAAAACGACTGATCGACCGCATATCGGGTTCGAAAAAGACGTGATTTTGTGTTTCGCCCCGTCTATAATATTTACCTAATACATTGAATAACATATAAAAGCGGGTGAAACGCGCTTTATATTGTTTTTGGATCGCGCCTCCCGGGACAGGGGCGGCGGAGGTTGCCACCGGGTTGTGGCGTCTGTTCCTGTTCGCGGTGGATATACCGTGGCGGAGGCGGGTGCCGCAATATAAGCTTATTTTGCGTTTAGTTGTTGATGGAGAACCGCTTGCTCAAATACAATAGTTTTATTGTTCGTGCCGAGTTATCAAGTCTGGTTTTTTACCCCGATCATCTGTCAGACGTCGGAGTAATGTAATGCAGGTACCAGACGCGCCAAAAAGGGGAGTGTGCCTTATGGTATGGGGACTTATGCGTATTACCGCTGTCGCGGTTCTCGCCAATCCGTTTATGCTTTCTCAAATTCTGTCGAAAGAAGCCGACGCACAACAGGTCGCGCCGCGCAGTGCCGGCGCATTACGCGCTAATTCAGGCGTCGTGGGCATCATGTCGGGCGAATTGGGCAGCACGTCACTGGCCATGACAAACGATCTCGCGCAGGTTCTTGACCGGCCCGGCCATGTACGCATCGTGCCGATGCTCGGCCGTGGACCGGAACAGAGCATTCGCGATATCCTCTATTTGCGCGGCACGGATCTGGGGATCGTAAGGTCGGACATTCTCAACCATTTCAAAAACCAAAGCGGCACCACATCCCTGGGCGAACGTCTTCACTTCATCGCAAAACTGCATAATGAAGAAGTTCATGTGCTGTCACGGATGAAATATCTTTGTCTGGACGACCTCAAGGACAAGCGCGTGAATTTCGGCATCAAGGGCAGCGGCAGCAACATTACGGCCTCTCTGGTATTTGAGGCCCATAAAATCAAAGTGAAGCCCGTTTATTACGATCAGGCGGTGGCTTTGCAAAAATTGAAAAACGGAGAGATAGACGCCGCGGTCATCGTCTCCGGCAAACCCTCGCCCATTTTCAACAGCATCAAATATACCGACCGCGTGCATTTTCTCGATGTCGGATTTGCACAGGCGCTGAAGTCCGTTTACGTGCCCGCGGTCATGTCGTTCGACGATTACCCGGATCTCGTCTCGCGCAACGAGAAGGTCAAGACGGTTTCGGTAAGCGCCGTGATGGCGGTCTACAACTGGAATCCGGCGACGGACCGCTATCGGAAAGTTTCCCGCTTCGTCGATTCATTTTTCAAGAATTTCGATAAATTCAAGGTTCGTGGGCGACACGCCAAATGGCGCGAAGTCAATCTCGGCGACGACGTCCCCGGCTGGTCCCGCTTTTCGGCGGCACGCAACTGGATCAGGAAGAACAAGCCTGAACTGCTGGCCACGGCCACGGCCAAGCCCAAGAAAAATGTGAAAACGGCATTTCAGGAGTTTCTCAAGCAACAGGCAGCAGCAGGGGTGACAAAGAAAAAACTGACTCCGCAGGAGCAGGAGAGCCTGTTTAACCAATTTGTCGGGTGGATGAACAAGCAGGACCAATAGTCGAGAGATCAAGCAACGTAAAAGTGCACGGATGGCAATTCAGATAAGTGGCAGCAAGTCTGATGTGCTCATGACGAATTGTGCAGGAGTTATAGATGTCGGGTTCAGATCAACGGTGCGATAAGAACGGCCGACCCAATGGATTGTCCATCGTCAGTTCGATGGACGGAAAACCGGCGGACGGTATGAATGATGCGCCTGACGATGAAGTTCAGGGCGAAAGCACCTTGTCACGCCAGCCGCTCAATCAGCCGATAGATACGGATGCCGACACAAGTGATGACGGTGAAGATTCGCTGGGCGATCTGGAGCAGCGGCTGGAAACTGTTTTGGCGTGCGTTGTCGCGGCAACAAATGGCGAGGAAATACAGGAAGAGCCGGGCCAGGATGAGCAAGGCCAGGATGGGCCGGGCCAGGATGAGCATGGCGAGGATGAGCCAGGCCTGGAAGAGGCGCTCGACGGCACCGAGCCGGCCGGGGAGCCCGGGGACGCCAACACCGAGCCGCAGCAATTTCAGGTCACGGAAGCGCTGGAGCCGCTGACGATCGGTTTTGAAAGTCCCGAGACCGCCATGCTAAGCACAGAAGCACTGGACTGGGCCGAGATGGGCATTGCGCCCGAGAAAAATTCACAGGGTCCTGCGGGCGGGTATACCAACGGCGGACATGCGCCCGAGCCAAGGAATGCGCCTGCTCATGAGGGCGACTCCTTCACCGCCCCCCTTTCATTCCATCCGGCCGCCAACCTGCCAGCAACAGCAGGCGGGGAGTACAGTCAGAACCGGGGGCACCCGGTCGGTCCGCCCAACGAGCCCGGACCGATGTATAATCCAGAGCCGCTTTACAATCCCGAGCCGGCATATAATCCCGAACCGGCATATAATCCTGATCCGGCATATAATCCCGAAGCGACCAACAATCTTCATACGACAAACAATAACGAACAAAATTACGAGGCCGCACCAAAAGACAATCTGGAACCGAACTACGATCCCGAGCCGGCATATGAAACGGACCGGCTGACGACAATTCTGGTTCCTAAAGAACTCGATTACGATCCGCCGCCACTTTCAACCCATCTCAACAGGGCGGAAAGCCGACCCGACGGGAGGAAGTCGCTTATGCTGGCGGCTTTTCTGGGCGGGCTCCTGATCGCTGTCGTCGGCATATGGGGCTATTCGTACATGCAGGCGAATGACGACCTCGGACCGACACAGCTCGCTACCAAGGCCGATCGCGAAACGGACGCCTCATTCACAAAACCGATCCGGAAACTCGATCTCAAAGCATCCGATATCGTGGCGGGGGCGGCGCAACCGGCCGCATTGAAAATCGCCATCGGCGGCACATCGCGCCCGGGAAGCGTTTTTCTCAAGCTCGAAGGCCTGCCGGAGGGCTCGCTTCTTTCCTCCGGTTCGCCGCTCGGCAATGGCGACTGGCTTGTACCGGGAGACCAATTGCGCAATTTAAGCATTACGCTGAACGCCGGCCTGAAGGCGACCACCGCCATTACAGCCAAGCTGGTCGAAAAAGACGGGGCGACGGAGGTCGGAAATTATGCGAGTTTTGCTATCCGGCCCATGCCCGTAAAACTGCCGGAAAGCAACCTTGCGACAGGCCAGCTGGCAGCCAGCACCGCCATTCCGGTGCCGAGGCTAGCCGAGAGAAACGCGTTGCTTCCCTCTTCTCCCTTAGTCGATCAGGCTCCGCCGGAGGATGAAGAAGAGGCCTTTGGAGCGTTGCCGGAGGATATTACGGCGAGCGGCGGCCAAGCGGGCGGCGCGCGGGCCGATGTGAGAGAAGCAGTTCAGGACGTGCCGGTTGCGCCACCGGCGCGGGCGCGGCGCAATGTTCAAAGACGCGAACTGCCGGGGCTGGTTTATCAGGGCCCGGCTCCACGCGCGCGATCGCGCGCGCCGGCAGAAAACCGGGTGGCGGCGCTGCCGGGTGGCGCAATGCGCCCGATGACCGTTGAGGAACGCGTGGCGATCCAGCAGGGAGACCAGTTGCTGAGGGCGGGGGACATCAGCAAGGCCCGTCAGTTTTATCAACGCGCTCAAAAAGACAATGTGCCCGAAGCGCATCTGGCGCTCGGGCGAACCTATGATCCCTATTATCTCAACCGGATCGTCAATTCGACGGAAGAAGCCGATGCCGCCAAGGCGCTCAGCCTTTACCGCCGTGCGCTCGCGGGTGGCCTGGCCAGCGCCAAGGTCAAGATCGACCGCCTGGTGAAATCCACCGGGGCTCAGTGACGCCTGCGTCTCGGTGACATTCGGCGCTTCGATACGCCGCGACATTTCTTCGACAATGTGCATGACTTCCGGTCTGTATTCTCAGTCTGCTTCCTCGCCGCAAGACTCAGTCAACGGTCCTGCCGCAGAGTCGGCCCCGATCACTCGATTGTTATTGATCCCTACTCAAGCCTGAATTGACAGCCTGGAGATAAACTGGGAGCCTAGAAAGAAACAGGGACCTCGGAACGATCAGGGTGGGGGATGTCATGGGCCGGACTATTGCGCGTTTTCTTATCGTCTTTTTGCTGAGCAGCGGCGTTGCTCACGGGCAGAAGGCTCAGGATATCGAAGCCGGTGTCTACAGCATCGATGCGGCCCGCTCCGATATTTATTTCCTCATTTACAAGGCGGGTGCGCTGTCGGGGTTTGGGCATAATCATATCGTCTCGGTGGGCCGATTGAAGGGGACGGTTAGCTTGCATTCGACATTCGACCGCTCAACATTCGAGATGATGATCCCGGTCAACGGGTTGATTGTCGATGATGCGAAATTGAGACGAGTCGAGGGGAAAGATTTTTCCTCCCAGCCAACGCAATCCGACAGAGACGGGACGCGCGGCAACATGCTCGGCAAGAAGCTCCTCAATGCGGGGCGCTTTCCCAATGTCAGGGTGACGGGCCGGCTGGACGGCAAGGCGGGCAGTCAAAAAGCGACGCTCAGGCTGTCGGTCGAACTCCTTGGCAGGGTCAAGAAGCTGACGGTCCCGGTTGTTCTGAAACTGACGGGGAACCGGCTGGAAGCATCGGGCACGCGAAAAATCTCGCATCGGGAATTGGGACTGAAACCATTTACGGCGCTGTTTGGAGCGCTTGCGGTTGCCGAGGGGATGGAACTCAAATACAAGATCCGTGCGCAGCGGCGGGGGCCGTGACGCTCCAGTGAACCTGCCATGAATTTTCGCCTGGCAAGTGAAGGGCGGCAAGGCCAGGCGCTCACGGCGCGGCACCGAGGGATTTCAGGGCGCTTGCAATTTCGAGACTGGATCTGTCTAGTTTTGCTCCCTGGCGCAGCCTGGCTTATACGTGATGGAATTTGCAAGGTGGCTATGACGGGCTGGTTTCTATTAGCGCCGCACCAGCATTTCGAAGATGATTTCAAATTGTTCGGACAGGCGGTCCTTTGGCCCGGCAGGCGCGCCCATGGCGAATTGCCCGATAAGCGCTTGGTAGACGAAACGCGCCCGCGCCTTTGCCTCTTCCGGTGCAAAGCCCAGCTCTTCAAACAGAGCTTCCACATAATCGAGGCGGGTTCGATCAACCCGTAACAGCGCTGCCCGCGCATGCCGGTCTTTTGCCGCCCAGGCGCGGATTTCCATGTCCAGGCGGCCGGTTCCCGAAAGAACAATCGTAAACAGGGCGCGCAACCGCGCCTGCGCATCGCCGCCGCGCCTGTCGACCTCGGTGATGACGTTCATGGTGGCGCGCGCACGCCATTCATCAAGCAAAGCCTTGAGGAAGGCGTCGCGGTTTTTGAAATGCCAGTAGAAGCTGCCTTTGGTGACGCCGAGCGCCTTGGCCAGCGGTTCGACCCGGACCGCCTCGATCCCATCGCCCGCCAGGGTTTTCAGTCCCGCAAGGATCCAGTCCTGCCGGTTCAGTCTCACATTGCCGCTTTTGTTCATGCTCTTTTTCGTGTGCCTGAATTTTAGGGGCCTGATTTTAGGGGCGTGTGCATCACGTACCATACGGGGGCGTATTGACAAGCACAAAGTTGCCGATTAGCCTTTACCATACGCAAGCGTATGGAGGAGGTTCGATATGGTCAATTCAACCCTTGTTGTCGCGGCGGTTCTCAGTTTCGCGTGCGGCGCGGTTCACTCATGGCTCGGGGAGCGGTGGCTGATCGGGCCGCTGGTCGCTCCCGCGCATCGTCGAGGCATTCTGGAAAAGAGTGCGCTGGCGCGGCAGACCCTGCGCTTTGCCTGGCACATCACGACCCTTGCCTGGTGGGGGATGGGCGCCACGCTGATGGCGCTGGCTTACCGGCCGCTCAACGGGACCGGGCTTGTGGTATTGGGCATCATTGCCACGACGTTTCTGGCGACAGGCATTATCGCGCTTGCGACGAGCCGCGGGCGGCATCTGTCATGGCCGGTTTTTCTCGCCATAGCCGGCCTTTCGGCTCTACCGCTTCTCTAGGCCGTGTGCGTTAATCCGATGGTTTGGGCACCCTGGCACCCCGTAGGGGAATCGAACCCCTGTTTCCGGCGTGAGAGGCCGGCGTCCTAACCGCTAGACGAACGGGGCATATGAAATGCCGGGCAGAGTTTTGGACAGATCGGACGACCAAGATGTAGAACGGTCGCGCACTTGTTGCAATAGCTGGTTGTGGCCTGGGCTTGCGGTTGGAGGATGCAAAGGCATCCGGAGCACAACATCGTGGTGAGGAGGCACAATCACTAAGTGACAAGGGCCGTCTCGTACCAGGGGAGACGGACAGCTCCATCCTTCGAGACGACACGGGCCACTGAGTGGCCGTGTCCCTCAGGATGAGGTTGATATTTTACGGCTGGCCACGTGAAACTCCATCCTCATGGTGAGGGGGCGTATGAAATACGCTGTCTCGAACCATGGGAAACCAAAGGACAGGTTGGGGGGCTGCGGCTTTGCCGCTTTTGCCTCACGTGCCGTTCATTGCTTCGCAATGGCACTCCGGCGGGGCGGCGCAAGGCGCCGGGGCGCAAGCGCCCAGTCCGAGCTGACAATCCATGTCAGCTCCTCCGTTAAACTTGGCACTGCAGCTCTTTTCTTGCGCGCCCAACAGGGCAACTATGGTCCGGGGATGAGTTCGGTCCGGCTGAGAATTCCGCCCGACCGCGTATCCACGATCATGACCGAAATGCCTGCGCCCGTTTTCAGGGTGATGGCGAGGCGATGACCGTCCAGGGCGGTTTCGATAATTTCAGCGCCCAAAGGGATCGGGACTTTCGTCACGGGGATTTTCGTGCCCGGTATATTGACAGGCGGGCCGCCAGCGGCGCCGGTTCCGTCTCCTTCAGGGACGGCGGACGAGGCCGTACTTGACGGATTGCCCAATTGCGATGCCTGATAGACGATGGTAATAGCCACAGTCGCAAAGCCAAGCAAAAGCAGAATACCCATGCCTATGACGACGAATTTCAGAATACGCACCTGGCGGTTGTTGAAGACAGTGCCCTCGACGGGGGCATCAGGGCTGTCGTCTTGTGTCATGGGGCGCGCTCCGGGGCTGAGTTCATAATGGGTGTTGAGGATATAGACCTTCAGGACTTGTCTGTCACGGAAGATGAGGCGGGGGAGCGGATCGACCGCTATCTCGCAGTCAAGCTCGACGGTTTCAGCCGGTCGCGCCTCAAAGCGCTGATCAAGGAAGGCGAGCTCAGGCTTAACGGCGCGGAAATGATCGAACCAAATTACCGGATCAAGGCCGGCGATGCGATCTCGCTCAATCTGCCGCCGCCCGTCGATCCAGTGCCGAAGCCCGAAAACATACCGCTCGACGTGGTGTTCGAGGACGAGCATCTCATCGTCATCAACAAGCCGCCCGGACTGGTCGTGCATCCGGCGGCGGGCAACTGGTCCGGCACGCTGGTCAATGCGCTGATCGCTCATTGCGGCGAAAGCCTGTCGGGGATCGGCGGCGTGCGCCGGCCGGGTATCGTGCACCGGCTCGACAAGGACACGTCCGGGCTGATGGTGGTCGCGAAAACCGACAAGGCGCATCGTTCGCTGTCAGAGCAATTCGCGGCCCATGGCCGTGACGGCCGCATGGAACGGGCCTATCTCGCAGTGGTCTGGGGCAAACCGCCGCAGCCCAAGGGCGTGATTTCAGCAAATCTCGGCCGGGCCCAGGGCAACCGGACAAAAATGGCCGTTGTACCGCGCGGGGGCCGAGAGGCGGTTACCCGATATGAAGTACTGCGCTCTTTTTCAGGGAGCGACGGCTCGACGATCGTGGCGAGCCTTGTGCGCTGCGTGCTCGAAACCGGGCGGACCCATCAGATCAGGGTGCATATGGCGCATATCGGCTGCCCCGTGCTTGGTGATACAACTTATGGCGCCGGCTTCAAGGCCAGCGCACGGCGACTGGGAGAGGATGCGCAAGCGGCGCTCAGCCGACTCAAACGGCAGGCATTGCATGCGGAACTGCTAGGATTCGACCATCCTGAAACGGGCCGGCACGAAAATTTTTCAAAAAAGCCGCCTGATGATATTAATGAGTTAATTCAATGCCTTAGATAGAAAACATAGGTGAAATTCACATCAAATTGAGATATATTTGACGGTAAAAAATTTGCCCTTGGGCACGGGAGTTCCTATTTTATTCCTATATGCGTACAGATAAATAAACAGGGATTCCGTGTGTTAAAACCACGGGGCTGAAGATTATGGCTACTCCAAAATTGCCGACGGTCTCCGCCGGACAGGGTGGATTGTCGCGTTATCTCGCGGAAACACGCAAATTTCCAATATTGGAACCGGATGAGGAATTCATGCTGGCCAAGCGTTGGGTTGAGCATGAGGATTCCGAGGCCGCGCACAAGCTTGTCACGTCCCATCTGCGTCTCGTGGCAAAAATAGCCCTTGGCTATCGCGGTTACGGCCTGCCCATTGGCGAGGTGATTTCGGAAGGCAATGTCGGACTGATGCAGGCGGTCAAGCGGTTCGATCCCGACAAGGGTTTCCGTCTCGCCACCTATGCGATGTGGTGGATCCGGGCCTCTATACAGGAATATGTGCTGCGCTCGTGGAGCCTCGTGAAAATGGGAACCACGGCGGCGCAGAAAAAGCTTTTCTTCAATCTGCGCAAAATCAAGGGGCAGATGAAGGCGCTTGAAGAAGGCGACCTCAGGCCGGATCAGGTCGAGGAGATTGCCACGCGGCTCGGCGTTCCGGAAGTCGATGTGGTGAATATGAACCGGCGCCTTTCGGGCGACAGCTCGCTGAATGCGCCGGTGCGCAACGATTCGGAAAGCGGCGAGTGGATGGATTGGCTGGTTGACGATAGTGTCGACCAGGAAACGGAACTTGCCGATAATGACGAGTTTGAACAGCGCAAGTCCTTTCTCATGGATGCCATGGGCCAGCTCAACGATCGCGAGCGGCGTATCTTCACGGCCCGCAGGCTCGATGAAGATCCGTTGACACTCGAAGAATTATCCAAGGAGTTCGACGTCAGCCGCGAGCGCATCCGCCAGATCGAGGTGCGCGCTTTCGAGAAAGTCCAGAGCGCCGTGCAGAACGCCGCTGCCGAGGATGCCGCAAACACATTAGGCGGCTAGGGGGATAAGTCTTTTGCCTCACGTGCTGATCGCCGTTACACGGCGGCACTCCGGCGGGGCGGGCCTAAGGCCCGGTATTTACTACTGAGGTTTGGTTCGGCTCAACCCACATGTTTATGCGGCACGGTTGGTGCCGGTTGAGAGGCGAGACTGCCTCGGGCTCTGTTTTGCCTCACGTGCTGCTCGCCGTTACACGGCGGCACTCCGGCGGGGCGGGCCTAAGGCCCGGCATCGACTACAGCGGATATGTTCGGCTCAACCTATATGTTCATGCGGCACGGTTGGTGATGGCTGAGATGCCGGACTGCCTCGGATTCTGTTTTGCCTCACGTGCTGCTCGCTGTTACACGGCGGCACTCCGGCGGGGCGGGCCTAAGGCCCGGGGACCCTTGGTCCCTTGTCGCAGAAAATAGCTATTTTTTTCTGCTCCTGTTTTCGCTCACGCGGCGAGAATAACAATTCCGTATTGCCCATGAAGATGGGCATCCAAGCACGTATTCGGGGGACGTGACATTTGCGGCGTCGCGTACGCTGATGGTCGCATGGATTCCCGCCTTCGCGGGAAAGACGAAGAGTGTGTTAGTTTCTGCATACAACATAATCTCATGGCGAGGAGGCTCTTTTGCCTGCACGTCTTCGACATGACGCCACCTCTGGCGGTGGGCGCTTCAAAACCGGGCGCCGGGCCTGGAGGATGTTATCAGCCTTACCCCAAAACGTCATTCCTGCGCAGGCAGGAACCCATATCACTTCGCAATTGGAGCGGTGTCGTTCAATTTTTGATCTCTCACCTCGACGATGGTCGCTTAGGCACCTGGCATCCAGATGCACTTCGCGGGTGTGACGTGAGTATTGGATGAGGGGTGGATTTTAGCTCGTTTGCCGGGCCGGGACAGGAATATCAGCTCTTTCGTAGACATTATTGTTGCGCCCGTGCCGGACCCGCCGCTATTACCGGGCCGGTTAGACATCAATTATACTTATATAAATCAACACCCTATCGTGCCGTTAACCTTTTGTTAACCATTTCGGACGCACACTTGCCATGCGCTTGAGCAATGCGCTCATGCGCACCGCCTATTGGGGCTGGGGGCTTTGGCCTTGATTGAGTACGGTTGTGTTTTCTCATTTCGGTTTTAACTCGGGAGAGTGAATGCGCGATAAACGGTACTTGAACTCTTTGGGAACGCTGTGGAAACGGACGGAACCACAGCGCGATGTTCTTGAGGCATGGTTCCACTGGGCATATTCGCCTTCCGTCCGCATCAGCTATGTCACTCCGGTCATTATGGCAATCGCGTTCGCGACGACACAAGCGCACCCGCTCGGTATGGGTGTGATGGTGTTTGCGGGCCTGTTGCCGATCTTGCTTGACTGGAGAAGTCCCGCGTCCGGCGTGGCTTATATAAAGATAGATGGAGCAACACATGCAGAAACGCATGTTTTATGTCGATCTGGACTCACGATTGAGAAAGACCAAGACACCTGAGGGCAAGCATCCAAAATATGCGCTCAGCATGATTGATCTCTTGCGTATTTCCAGAAATCTCCATCCTCCGAGTATCTGATCACTCAGATTATTGCTGACAGGAATTCAAACAGGTCAGCCACGCGAGGTGAACCGGCTCTTTTCGAGGAGCCGGTTTTTTTTGTGCGTTCCGTCCGGGATGCGGTCAAGGCGCATGGTGCGCTGAACGCCATCCGCATCCGCCGGACGTCAAAGGTGAAGATCGAGCGTCTGAAACGCTAGATGCCGCGAAACACGACCGCGATCCAGAGGAGCGCATAGCCGATAATCGCCGCTTCGAACAGATTTCCGCCGACCAAGGGACCGACAACCGGCACCATTGAGGAAACGCCGAAATAGCGGATGGCGATGACGAAACCAATGATCAGGGTGGAAATAAGCCAGAGGCCCCATGAGGGAGGTGTAAGACGCATGTCGTGTCCTTTCGGATGTTGTTTTGTAAACGTGACAAAGACCAGGACGCGGGAAAACGCGGCCGCAGCGGAAATCACTTATGTGACTTCGTATCGCGTGGAACTGCGAATCGCGGCCGAATCCCATGATTGGGATCTCATTAGTGAATTGATGGCGACGCGTCACGGTTCTCCTGCATATTTTCTGTTGATTACCCATATCTTGTCCAGATTTTGGGGTTATAGGTGGCGGTCAGGCTGATTGGCAGGCGGGAAACGCGATGAAAAAGACTGTTTACAGGGTTGTGATCTGGGCTCTTGCCGCCTTTGGCGCGGCGGCGGGAACACCCGCGCATTCGGGTGATATCACCTGGCGGGTGGACCATCCGTTCCGCTATTTGTCGAAGGCCCGGGATCTCGAATTGCACCGCTCGATTTTCCGCGGCCTTTCGGCTCAGGAAAGAGACAATCCGATCCTGAGCGCCGAACGCCGCCTTGGCCGACTTTATCCGCGCGGCTGGGCCGAGAAGGTTTTCACGAAGATCTGCAACGGCAGGTCAGCCGCTAATGGCGGCTGCGATCCGGCCCATAACATCGTTATGCCACGAGAGCATCGCGTGGTGGCCAATTATACCGGCACCGGCCCGGACGCGCGGTCGGGGCGTTGCAGCTGGCGTATCCGGGCGGTGCGCCGCAAAATGAAAAAATACGACAAGACGTTAACGGCAGCATGCGGGGTAGCGGTTGAATTCAAAGTTCCCTATCCGGGCGGCGTAAGCGTGAAGGTGTATCATGGAGGGAGGCCGGCCGGGCGCGTCCGGGCCAGCGACCGGGTCCGCGTCAAGGATATATTCGTTGTCGGGATGGGCGACTCGTTCGCATCCGGTGAGGGGAATCCCGATTCCCCCGTGACTTTCTCGCGCGAAAGGTCGGCGGTTTACGGCAAACTGCCCCAAGGCGCCATGCTTGCCGGCTATCCGGCCCGCGTCGGCGCCTGGCGTAAAATCGGCGATGCCGAATTCGTCAAATCCAACGCGCGCTGGAGCAATCAGGCCTGCCACCGGTCGCTCTATTCGCATCAGTTCCGTACAGCCCTGCAACTCAGCATGGAGGAGCCGCACCGGGCCGTGACCTATGCCGACTTCGCCTGCGCGGGGGCAGAAATAACGTACGGCCTGTTCCGGCTCGACAAGGGCAATGAATGGGCGCCCGAACGGCCCTCGCTTTCGCAATTGAGCGCCGTGGCCGATGCGCAATGCGGCACGCGGGGGGCGCCGGACCGCGATTACCCCCATGCCTATCATATGAAGCGTGTCCTGCCGGATCTCGAGGACATCGTATTGAAAAAATGCCCGAAGAAGCAGGCCCGGAAGATCGACCTTCTCCTGCTCTCGGTCGGCGGCAATGATGTCGGCTTCACACGCCTCGTCGCCAATGCCGTGCTGGCGGACGAAACGATACTGAGACGCCTCGGCGGCTGGATGGGTCTCGTTTACGGCTCCGAGCAGGCCAATGGCGATGTCAAAGAGCTGAAAACCCGCTACAAGGCGCTTAATCGGGCCATACACAATCTTCTTCACATTCCATGGTCGCAACCGGACCGGGTGATCCTTACGGCCTATCCCGTGCTTGCCCTTCTCGAGGACGGACGCTCGGTTTGTCCAGACAGCCGGGCGGGCATGAGCGTTCTGCCCGATTTTTCCCTGAATAATGAAAAGGCGCGCGATGGCGAGGTGCTGTCCGACCTTCTGCACGGCGAAATGCGCAAGGGGGCGCGCCGGCATGGCTGGAGCTTCGCCCACCGGCACCGCACGGTTTTCGCAGGGCACAGCATCTGTGCGGGATCGGACAATGGGGATCGGGATTTAGCGAACGACCTCAGAATCCCGAAATATGTAAACGGCCAATGGCATCCTTTCAACCCGGCCGACTATGAACCCTATGCGCCGCGCGCCCGCTGGTTCCGAACGCCGAACGACGCCTATCTCACGGGTCATTTTCACGTCAACCGCACGATTGCGCGCAAGCTCCTGAAAAACAAGAAGCTGAGATGGTTTCAACTGGTTCTGGCCAGCACTTATTCGGGCGCATTTCATCCGACCGCCGAAGGTCAGGCGGTCATCGCCGACGAGGTGACGCGGGTGGCGCGCAAGGTTCTCGATAAATACGGACAGTGATCAGGCCGGGGGCGGGTCCGCCATGCTGTGGCGCCGCCCGATTTCATCATGACGAGGTATTGGCCGCGACGAATTTCAGCGCCACGCCGTTGATGCAATGGCGCTTGCCGGTGGGCCTGGGACCATCGTTGAAAATATGACCCAGATGTCCGCCGCAGCGGCGGCAATGGACTTCCGTGCGGGCCATGAAAAGCTTGCGGTCGATTTTCGTGCCGACGGCGTTTTCGGCGATCGGCCGGGTGAAGCTCGGCCAGCCGGTGCGGCTGTCATATTTGTCTTTCGAGGCATAGAGCGGCAGATCGCAGGCGGCGCAATGATAGGCACCGTCGCGCTTTTCGTTGAGGAGGGCGCTCGTCCAGGGCCGTTCGGTGCCCTCTTGCCGCATCACGGAAAATTGTTGCGCCGTGAGCAGTTTTCGCCATTCCGCGTCCGTTTTCACGATCTCGAACACGCCTTCGCGGGCCTGACTTCTGTTGCTCCAGAAGCCGCCCAGAAAGATCGACGTCGTGGCCGCGGCCGTACCGAGCCCAAGGCCGCCCATGAGCAGATTTCTGCGGTTAAGTCCTTTGTTTTCCTGCATTTTTTTCCATTTCTCCGGTCAATATTCGCTGTCCGGCAATGGCCTTTGGAGGGTGTGAACCCTGCTTGCCGGTTGCCGCCCGCACTGTGCGTTTGCTGATGTCTTATACTAATATAGTGCATATTTTATTCATGCACATGGGGGGCAGGGGGACAGGACACAGCTTCTCTCTTCTCCTGTCACATCGACCTTCGCCGGAATGGCGTTATTGAGGAGTGTTATGGTGTGGTGCAGTGAACAGGCTGCATCACTGCTTTCACTCCGCGGCGACGCGCCCGCCGGTCTCGGCCAGCCATGTAGTGAAATCCTCGAGAGCGCGGGCCGTGAGGGCCTTTTTGCGCGCGACTTTCCGCTCACCGCGCTTGAGGCGCTTGCCGTCCTTGCCATGGGTGGGGGCGTCGATGCCGGGGAAGAGGCCGAAATTCACATTCATCGGCTGGAAACTGTGCTTCAGCCCTTCCGCCTCGCCCGGTAGATGACCGCCGGTGATGTGGCCGAGAAGCGCGCCAAAAGCGGAGGTGACGGGCGGTGGGGTGATTTTCGCCCCCAGCCGGTCGGCGCCGGCAAAGCGTCCGGCCAGCAAGCCGATGGCGGAGGATTCCACATAGCCCTCGACGCCGGTGATCTGTCCGGCAAAGCGGAGCCGGGGTTCTGATTTGAGGCGCAGGGATGGGTCCAGCACGACGGGGCTGTTCAGGAAGGTGTTGCGGTGGAGCCCGCCAAGCCGCGCGAACACCGCCTTTTCCAGTCCGGGGATCATGTGGAACACATCCGATTGCACGCCATATTTCAATTTGGTTTGAAAGCCGACCATGTTCCAGAGCGTGCCCAGGGCGTTGTCCTGCCGGAGCTGCACCACGGCATAGGGCTTGACGTCCGGGTTATGGGCATTGGTGAGGCCCATGGGCTTCATCGGCCCGTGCCGCAGCGTCTCGCGTCCACGCGCCGCCATTACCTCGATGGGCAGGCAGCCGTCGAAATAAGGCGTCGATTTTTCCCAGTCCTTGAATTCGGTCACATCGCCTGTAATCAGGGCGTCGATAAAATCATTATACTGTTTTTCGTCGAGCGGGCAGTTGATGTAGTCCGCGCCCGTTCCGCCCGGCCCAACCTTGTCGTAACGCGATTGCATCCAGACCTGGTCGAAATCAATGCTCTCCTTGTGCACAATGGGCGCGATGGCATCGAAAAAGGCGAGTTGCTCCTCGCCGGTGACCTCGAGAATGGCCGCGCTCAAGGCGTCCGAGGTGAGGGGGCCGGTGGCGATGACGACATTGTCCCAGCCGGGTGGCGGCAATCCTGCGATCTCGCCGCGCTCGATGGTTATCAGGGGATGGTTTTCGATGCGCGCGGTGACTTCGGCCGAGAAGCCGTGGCGGTCAACCGCCAGCGCGCTGCCTGCGGGCAGTTTATGGGCGTCAGCGGCGGACATGATGAGCGATCCCGCCCGGCGCATCTCCTCGTGCAGGAGCCCCACCGCATTGGTTTCCCAATCATCGGAGCGGAAGGAGTTGGAGCAGACGAGCTCAGCCAGACCGTCCGTCTGATGGGCTTCGGTTTCTCTCAGGGGGCGCATTTCATGGAGCACGACAGGGACGCCGGCCTTGGCCGCCGCCCAGGCCGCTTCGCAGCCCGCAAGGCCGCCGCCGATAATGTGTATTGGTTCAATCCGGTCAGTCATTTCATTGAAATGGGCGAAATAGCAGGGCGCGTCAATATCAATCCTGAGAGGCGGCATAAACGCCTTGATTTATGCGGCTCTGAGCCGTATCTACGGCGGTGGAGAGGTGGCCGAGTGGTCGAAGGCGCTCCCCTGCTAAGGGAGTAGGCGGTTTGTAGCTGTCTCGAGGGTTCGAATCCCTTCCTCTCCGCCAGTTCTCACCACATGGCGAACCCTCGATTTGTTGGCTTTGCCGCCTGACCTGGCCGGTCCGGCGACGGTGGTTCGAATCCCTTCCTCTCCGCCAGTTCTCACCACATGGCGAACCCTCGATTTGTTCGCTTTGCCGCCTGACCTGGCCGGTCCGGCGACGGTGGTTCGAATCCCTTCCTCTCCGCCAGTCCTCACCGCATGGCGAACCCTCGATTTATTGGCTTTGCCGCCTGACCTGGCCGGTCCGGCGACGGTGGTTCGAATTTCTTCCTCTGCGCCAGAATTCCTGCCGATTTTGCCCTTTGCGCGACCGGACCGCCGCTGTCCGACGTCATTGCCGTGCGCGTCAACCGGATGCGGCGCGGGGCAAGCCGTCTATCTCAGACCTTGAACCGGTGCTTGCATTGACTATAGTATGGCGCGCGACAATAATAATGCCAAGAATGGCCGATAACGGCCCGGAATGACGGGCGCGACAGCCGGACCGGGGAACGGCGCTGCCGCTGCGGGACGGCCGAAGGCCAACGTCCTGAAATCCACAGGGAACATGGCAAGGGAACTTCGAGGGAGATATTCGACATGAATTGCAAGCCGTTACGCTGGCTATGGGGATTGCTGCCGCTCGCCTTGATTGGCTATCTTGTCAATTATTCCGCCCGGCCGATGGTGGAAGCCGATCTCAAGTCGCGCGGGGAGGCCGCCCTGAAGGCTGCGGGCCTGCCATGGGCGGGGCTGACCTTCGAGGGACGCGACGGCGTCTTGAGCGGACTGGCATATGACGAAGGCGCGCGCGGCAGGGCCATGGACATCATCCATAGCACATGGGGTGTCCGTGTCGTCGACGACCGCGCCAGCCTGGTTGAACTCACGGATAATTTTTTCTGGCTGGCGACACGGGAGAGCGGCCGGATCCGCATCAAGGGATTTGTGCCGAATGACGAGCTTCGCAAAACGATCATCGGCATGGCATCGGCGAGTTTCCCGGGTCATGAAATCGACGACCGGATGAAGCTTGCCCGCGGCGGTCCGCCTGACGACGTCTGGCTCGGTGGCGTGAATTTCGGCTTCCGGCAGCTGGGACAGCTGAAAAGCGGCCGCGCCCGGCTTGACGCCGCGGATTTCACCATTGTCGGCGAGGCCGCGGACATCGAGTCTTACAACAAAATCGACATGGCGCTGAACGAGCGTATTCCCAAGGGCATCAAATTGCGCAGCCGGAACATTCTGGCGCCGAAAGTATCCCCGTTCACCTGGTCGGCCGATATTCACGGCAGTCAACTCGTCATGCGCGGCTATGTTCCGAGTTCCGGCATGCGCGCGCAGCTCCTCAAGGACGCCAGGAAAAAGTTTCCAAAATTGACAGTCGTCGACAATCTGACCATTGCCGGCGGCGCGCCGAAAGGCTGGCTTACGGGTACAGGGATAGCGTTGGCCGCGCTCAACCGTCTCGGCAATGGCCGGGCCAGCATGACGGATACAAATGTAAGCCTGATGGGCTCGACCAAGAACGCCGTCCTGTCCGGCAGCATCGACGAAATGCTATCGTCAGGTCTGCCGGAAGGATATGGCAGGAAAATCGATATTGCCTATCTCAAACCGAAGCCGCTCAAGCTCGACTGGCGCGCGGTGATGCAAAACGGCTCCATTATTCTCGAGGGGGAAGTTCCCGACCGGGCGACCCAAAAGCTGTTCGTCGACAAGGCGCGCACGGCATTTCCCGGCCGGCGGGTGGTCAATCGCATGAACGTCAAATCCGGCGTGGCACCGGATGGCTGGACCGATACGGCAGGCCGGGCGCTCGAGCTCATGACCAGACTTGCGGAAGGCGAAGTGACGCTGAACGACAAAACACTCCGTGTTTCCGGCGTTGCCCGCGATGCCAACAGCGTCGAGACTATCCGGGAGACGGTCACGTCCTATCTGCCCGATGGATATAGCGGGCATGAGTTCGTCAAACCGCCGGTGCAGGAATTCAACAGCTATGATTTTACCGAAACCGAGGAAGAAGGCGATAGCTACTGGCGCAAGCAAGTGGCGGCTCTGAAGAAAAAAGAAGAGATTGCCAAGAAACCGGTGACGGCGAATGTTTGCGAAAAGATGCTCAACGAAGTCGCCAAAACGGGCATTGTCCGCTTCGAAACCAATAGCGCCGATATAAAGCCGGTGAGCTTTCCGACACTGAACAAGCTGGCCGAAGTCGCGAATTCATGTCCCGACGCCAAGGTTGAGATCTCAGGTCATACGGATTCCGACGGCTCCGCAAAATACAATCAGAAGCTGTCTTTGATGCGGGCCAGGTCCATCACAACCTATCTGGTCAAGCAAGGCGTCGGCGCATCACGCCTGACCAGTGCCGGCTATGGCGAGACACGTCCTATTGCGCCGAACAATACCGATGAAAACAAAGCCAGGAACCGCAGGATAGAATTCAAGATTACAGCCAATAACGCCAAAACCGAATAGACGAACAGCACCGTGCGCGCGACCGGTTCAGCATGGCCGGGCCGCGGTGCGATCGAAAGGAACGCCGCATCATGACTTATCTCATCATCAAGCTCTGGCCCTTTCTCGTCGCGGCCCTGATTATCGGGCTGCTCGTGGGGACGCTCTCCTGCGCCCGCTATGAGGACGACTGAGCGAATTGCTGCCGAGCTGAAATAGAGGTCAGATTGACCGTTACCGTATCTGGAAGAGATTTATGACTTATTTTGTGATTCAATCCGCTTTGCTTCTGCTCGCTGCCTATCTTGTCGGCGCGCTACTTGGATGCATTCTCCGCTCACTGATGTATGCCGGCCGTGAAGCAGCGACGGCGCGGGCAGACATGTCAGCCGACACGTCCGCATCGGCCGGGGATCAGATGCGAGCGGCAGAGGTACAGAGGGGTGTCTCTTCGGAAGCGGTTGCGGGCGGCGCTGCCGCAATGGCGGCGGCGAGCGTGGCAGCGGCGTCAACAGCTCCGGAACCGGCGCCTGTCGAAACCAGTGCGACGACAATCGCAGCCGAGGCGGCCGAGGCCATCGATGTGGCGAACGGGGGGCATGGCACGGCTGAACCTGTGGGCGAAAGTGGCGCGGCGGAAGAAACATTGGCGGCAAGCGTGGCCGAAGCGGCCGCCCAGACGGCGCAAAATCATGTCCATGAAGACAAGAGCGCGGAAACGGGTGCCGAAGAAGAACCGGAACCGGCAGCGGAAGCCACGCCTGAACCTGCACCTGAGCCTGAGCCTGAGCCGGAACCTGCACCTGATCCAGAACCAGAACCTGCACCTGAGCCGGAGACGGCGCCAGATGCGCCAGAGGCATCGGAAGAAGGGGCTCAAGGTCAATCGGAAACCATTGCCCTGGCGACCAGTGCCGCCGCTGCGGCTGCGGCCGCCGCGATATCGGGAACCTCGGAGGATGCCGCGCCGGCGATGGCGGAAAGCGCCGGCGATGCGGCGACGGAAGACATGGCTGCCGTCGCGTCGGAAGCGGACGATCTGAAACGCATTCAGGGCATTGGGCCGGAAATCGAGACGGCGTTGAATGCCAATGGCATTCGCGAATATCGCCAGATAGCCAATTGGAGCGCTGCCGATATTGAGCGCTTTTCACGTGACCTCGACATAGCCGACCGGGTTTCCACGGAAAACTGGATCGAACAGGCGCAGATCCTGTCGGCGGGAGGGGCGACGAAATATTCCGAACGGATCGACAGCAATGAATTCGCGGTGGATTATGAAGCCGGCGCGGATGACGGAAACGCGGATGACGGAAACAATGGCAGTGACGGCGGCAGCACGCTGGGCATCGCCGCTGCGGCCGGAGCGGTGGCTGCGGCCTCTTCCGGTGCGGCGGCAGACACGGCATCCAGTTCAGACCGGGCGGCGTCCGACGCCGGCGCGCCACCCTCCGCCGAACAGGATCAAAAATTGCGGTCAGTGCGCGATGACAGGGATCAGCTGCGATCCGTCCGTTCGGAGGCTTTGACCGGGCGCGACCCCAGAGAACCGCGCGAGCCTCGCGGGGAAAGAGAAGCACGCGAGCCTCGTGGGGAAAGAGAACCGCGCGAGCCTCGTGGGGACAGGGCTCCGCGCCTGCGCAGTGCCGCAAATCCGGATGACCTCAAGCAGATCAAGGGTATCGGCGTCAGCCTCGAAAAGAAGCTGAATGCCAAGGGCGTTACAAGTTTCGAGCAAATCGCCTCCTGGACGAGTGAGGACATCGAGGAGATGAACAAGGTTTTGTCCTTTCAGGGACGCATCGAGCGTGAAAACTGGATCGAGCAGGCGCAGATTCTGGCCGAGGGCGGTCAGACGGATTTCGCCTCACGGGTGGCGCGCGGAGAAGTCAAGTCGAGCCAGTAGGAGAGGACGGCAGGGTTTGGCGAACCAGCCTTTCCGGGCCGAATGTCCAGACCGCCTGTTTCGGCCGCCGGTCGGGTCTGCCGGCTAAGCCGCGTAATTGTGAAGTTTTCTGCCGCGTTTTATTTCGTCAGCCTCGATAAGAAAATGCGCGATGGCCTCGACCGTCGGCTGATCCCGGAGCAGAGGGGCATGGCCCTGGTCGGCCACGGTATATGCCACCAGATCGGGATGATGGATGATCATTTTGTCGACGGTCGCGGCACTCAGGATATCGGAATTCGCCCCTCTGACCACCATTACGGGAATTTTGCTCAGGGAATCGAATTGCGGCCACATGGCCGGAATGTCGTTCTCCGGATCGAGCATGGTTATGGATTTTGACAGATTGGGATCGTAGCCCATGCTGGGCGCGCCATTGACGTCGTTGTAGATCTGGCGGGCGAATTCTTCCCACTCGTCATCGCCGATTTTGGGAAAATCCCTTTGATTTATCTCTTTTGTCAAATGCGCGGCATCGTTCCAGTCCACCGGCACGGGTATCTTTCCGACATATCCGATGATCCGGGTCAGCCCTTCGGGTTCGACCACCGGGCCGATATCGTTCAAGACCACGGCGCCGACACTTGTGGGGCGCAAGGTTCCCATGATCATGGCAATGATCCCGCCCCGTGACGTGCCGATTATCGCGACATCGTGGAGCTGAAACGTGGTCATGAAATCCAGCACATCGAGCATTTCGATATAGGGGGAATAATTGCGCCAGTCGCTATCGAATTCCGACAGTCCCCTGCCACGATAGTCGAGAACGTAGACATCCCGCCTGTGACGCGAAGGATCGTTGAGATAGGAGGCGATAACGTGGAAATCTTTGGCGTTGCGCGTCAGACCCGGCAGGCACAGAACCGGGCGGCGGCCGCTGTTCCTGACCTCGTAATGACGGGCATGAAGGCGCAGCCCGTCACGGGACGTGTAATAGAGGTCTTTCCAGTTTTGCGGCTTATCCGTTTGTTTCATGCTGGATCTCCAGATTGCCCACGCCGCAACAATTTCCGCGTTTCAACGGCAAAACGATGGCATGGAAGGACGCGCCGTACAAGAGGGCTTGAAAGCTGGCGAGCGGGCGATTTACAGATCAATTTCCTGCAGCGGCAGCAGACGCGGCCGGCCCAGGAGCTGCACCATATGGCGTGCCTGAGCGCCGTGCCTCGATTTTTTTCAGGAGGGCCTTCGCCATGATGTCCGCCACACGGCGCGAGCCTGTTTCCGTAAGATGGAGACCGTCGTAAACGTCTTCCCTGGTCCAGGCCCGGGCCCGGGCCAGGTCGATCAGCAGCGCACCTTCCTGCTTCGCGGTTTCACGTATGATCGCATTGGCGTAATCGTGGATGATCTTGAGGCTTTCGCTGTCCAGTTTTGCCCGCTGCAGCTCCTTTTTCGATAAAAAGGCGCCTTCGCGTTCATCGCGTTCAATTTCCCGGTCGGCGACAAGAATTTGCGTGCTCAAGACCGGTTGCGATCCCCATGCCCCGACCAGACGCACAAAACTCAGGAGGGCCGGCCTGAAATTCTCATCGAGCAGCCGCTTCTTGCGTTCGAGATCGGCGGCGGGATCATGGCCTGCCGGGTCCGTTTGCAAATCCGGGCGCCGGGCCGTCCCGGCGTTCTTTCCGTTGCCGCCCAGGAGGGAAGCGATATTGTGCTTGACCATTTTGAACTTGAACGAAAAGAAACGCGCGGTCGTCGGGATGGTGGCGTCGAGAAGATTCTGGAACAGTTTTTCGACCGGCGTATTCGTCGCCATGGTGCTCTCGGTCTCGATGAGACCACTGGACGTTCCGTTCCAATAGGATTCGAACCGGCCCAAAATGCCGATATCGTTGGTGGCGTGCATGAGCACCACATAGGCGGGCCTGCGCGGCGCGATTTTACCGAGATAGTTGAGCAGGGAATGCATGGTGACATTGCCCGACCTGGCCGCGTTGAGCGCGTTTATCTTGAGCTTCGTTTGCGTTTCGAGGTTGCGCCCTATGAGGTAGGGAAACCGGAATTCGGGCCTGATATAAAGACATTCTGTGGTTGAGCCGCCGAGAAAGGCGATCTCCATATCCGGCTTGTCATGGATGACCGAGGGCCAGATGAAACCATGACCGTCTGTTCTGAGTTCGTAGGTTTCCTGGACCGGTCCCCGGGGATCGTTTGCACGGATTTTCGGAGCGCGAAATATACGGGTTCTGTCACGCTTCCACTCGCGCATCATCAGTGCACGGGTTTCCGAATTGCCGCCTGCCCGGTAAAGCCCGCTGCCGGCATAAATCGTATTGAGCGCGAACTCGACCATGGACAACAAGAGGACCGTCAGCAGGAAAAAAACGGCGAGAAAGGTAAGGCGGGGATATTTTTCGAAACGGTTCATTGCGCAGCTCGAAACATGTCGCTCTAAAGGTCCGGTGGGTTGGACGCTTTATAGCCGAACCTGCCTTTGGTGTCGCCCTTTCATGCACAAATAAAACCGCATTGATATCCGGGTGCCATGTACGCGGGCCAAGGTGGGAATTTTCCGCGGGCTAATTATCCGCGCGCCTTTTCGCCGCGTGTCTGGAGGGGCCGAATGCGCCCCGCTCGATGTCGTCGCGTATGCGCAGCGCATTTTTGTGATCTCCGAGGCGGGCGCGATAAATCTGAAGGTTGGCCATGACCTTTTTCACATAATGGCGGGTTTCCTTGATGTGAATGAGTTCGATCCAGTCGATGGGGTCGATATCGGGATCGCGCGGATCGCCGTTTTTTCTTATCCAGTAGCGCGCCCGTCCGGGACCTGCATTATAGCCTGCGAATGTCAGGATATAGGAGCCGCCGAATTCGTCCTTTCGGTCGCCAATATAGGCGCTGGCAAGGGAGGCATTGAAGGGGGGATCATTCGAGAGACGGCGCTTGAGATGGGCGCGCGAGCCGCATTTTATCTTGTAGTCGCGGCAGACATGGCGCGCGGTCACACCCATGACCTGCAATACGCCGCGTGCGCCCGCGATGCTGGTTATCAGCGTGTTGAACTCGCTTTCCTGCCTTGCCAGGGCATAGAGCATCGGCGTTTCCGGCGATGGCCTCAAGGGCTTGAATTTCGGCATGGCATGAGTCGGATAAGCGTATCGGGCGAGATTGAAGCCGCGTCCGATGCCGGTCTTGCCCGTGCGCACGGCCATTTGCGTGTCGCCGAGGGATTTCGCGAGATGGGCGGCGAGGACCATTTCCTGTTCGGTTTTGAAATGACGCCTGTAATGCAGAAGAAAACGGCGCATGACACTGCGGTTCCTGGCCTGATGGACGATCATCAGAGCCTTCAGGCCATCGCGTTCGACAAAGCTGTCGATGACGTCCTGCGACGGCACCACGGGCGGCTCGATTGTGAGCTCGCGTCCGTCGGGTTTCAGGGTCTGGCGCGCCAATTGACCGTAAAACGTGTTGAACTCATTGGCCGACTTCTCGAAATGTTTACGGGCTTCGTCTTGCCGACCAAGGTCCTGATAGGTGCGGCCCTGCCAATAGGCCGCGCGCGACCGGCTGCGCGGTCCGTCAGCGGATTGCGCCAAGGCGTCAAAATGCTCAAGCGCCTGTTTCGGCCGGTTGAGAAAGCGCAGTGCGATCCATCCGGCCATGAAGGCGGATTCATTCCGTTCATTGACGCTGAGCGGTCCTGTCCTGGCGACGATTTGATAGGCGATTTCGTATTTTTTCCGGTAGAGCGCGTCATAGGCGTTGACCCGCCGCTCGATCCACCAATGATCGGGATAGTAAACTTTCTCCGCTTCCACAGGCGCGCTCAACAGCATTTTCCAGGCCTCTTCATGTCTGCCCCGGCGGCGCGTCATCTGGACCTTGTGAAAAAAGAGCCCCCAATCAGCCGGTCCCTCGGAGGGGAGTTTTTTGATTAATTTCGATGCGGCTTTCAGTCGTGCGCTGCGCCGACGTTTTGAATAGCTGCGCCAAATGGTGAGACGTATATCGGCTTTTTTTCGGTCGATGCCTCGAAGATATTTTGCAACCTTTTTGGCCCGCTTGAGCCGGCCCGGGCGGCCATAGCGGCTGTCGTTCAATAAAAAGCGGTTGAGGCGCCAATTGTGATCCTCGGTGGTGAGCTCTTTTGCAAAGCGCTTTGCGATGGCACGTTCGGTTCTGTCGTCGAGGTCGTGTTGCCGCCAGGCCGAGCGAATGAGCGGCAATGCCGCATCAGCCCTGCCCTGTGCGATGTGAGCGCCGGCGAGGGAGGCCTTGCCGGCCGCATAGCGCGGCGGCTCAGTGGCGAAAAAACTGATGATTGCGGCCGGTGGTTCGGCTCCGAAAAAGAGCGCTTCCTCTGCGCGCCGGCGCAGCCTCTTCTGGTCCGGCCAGTCCGGATTTGCCAATCGAAAATCCTCGATCTGCCTGGCGCCGGCCTGCGAATCCTGAGACCGCAGGCGGTACCAGGTGACGAGTTTCCGGCCGACCGGATCTTTTATCCCGGACCTTTTCTGCATGGCGCCCACCATGTCGCCTTTGTAAACCATCTTGAAGGCGTCCTTGATGCGCTTGATATCGGGGGCACTCAATCGAAACGAGGTAAGTGGCGCTATGGCGGCATCGAGCGAGGATTGCGGTTTAGCGACCGCGGAGGCCTTGTCCGCACCGGTTATTTTTACCGCAATTGTCCCGGCGCCCGGGGCTTTCAGGACAATCTTGGGCCTGGGCGTGTCCGGGTGCCGTTCGGGCAGGGGCGGCGAAATATCGCGCGCATGGGCGGTCGATGCGGCCGAGGCGACCGCGCAGGCGGCAACAAAACAGACGCTTAATTTTCTCAAACTGATCACAATATATCCCGTCATTCCGTGAATCTCTTAATTAGCACGCCTGCATAGCACCCGTCTGCGGTCAAAACATGGAAAAGCGGGGCGGGTATCGCCGGAGCCCATGAAATGTGTATCCGGGCGATGGAATTTATCGCCGGGCATGCCGATTTTATCCTATTTTACAGGCTGTTAAAGCACTTCATGCCAGTATGCTCAATGGCGCCTGAACGCCGGCGTGGACGTCCCAGGATGTCAGCGGCCAGAGACACCAGGGTCGTTTGAGCATATTATATACCAATGAGTTCGCTCTTTTCTTCTTCGTGATCCCATTTGCGCAGTGGTTTCTTGAAGCCAGCCCACTCACCTGCCTCGTCCTTTTTCTCATCCGGGCCGGGTGGATGCTGGCCATCCTTCTTGCTTACTACGCGATCCGCTCACGGCCATTGATACTCGATCCGTCCATGGATGTTGATACGGGCTTGAAGAAGACTTCGTGAAACGCGCAGAGGGCCCGGGGTACGATTTCGCTTGCCAATTTTTGCGAACCATGACATAGACCGCCATCGCCCGAAACTAGTCGGGCGACCATCAGCGCTCCCGCGGCGTGAAAAGGACAGGGCCATAGCCACGTCGCAAGACATGACGGATCCCTGTTTCTCCAGCGGAGTGCCTCGGTAAATTTCCAAAAAATGATTCCCCGGACACGCAGGGCATCCGGATGCAGGCATCGACATGCTGTGCATCCCTGACGCGTCGCGTTCATCCCCGTGTGGCCGAATGTATCGGCCCACCGGCAATGCGCGGTCGCATATGAAAGAATTTGAATTGACACAATTTACAGAACTCGGATTGCATGGCGCACTTCTCAAGTCGCTAAAAGCCGAGGGCTATTCAGCGCCGACGCCCATTCAGGCTCAGGCCATTCCAAAAATTATGGCGGGTAGCGACCTACTTGGCATCGCCCAGACAGGCACCGGCAAGACGGCAGCATTTGCGCTGCCGATACTGCACCGGCTTCTCGGCGGCAACGGGCAGGCGAAGAAGCGCTGCGTCCGTGCGCTTATACTTTCGCCGACACGGGAACTCGCCTCACAGATCGGCGCGAGTTTCAAAACCTACGGACGCGACACGGGTCTGAGCGTCGCCGTAATATTTGGCGGCGTCGGGCCACGGTCTCAAATCTCTACACTGAAGCGCGGCGTCGATATCCTTGTTGCGACGCCCGGCCGTCTTCTCGATCATCTCGATCAGGGCAACGTCACACTTTCCGGCACAGAGATTCTGGTACTCGACGAGGCGGATCAGATGCTCGATATGGGTTTTGTTCGTCCCATCAGGAAAATATTGTCGACGCTTCCGCGCAAGCGCCAGAGCCTTTTCTTCTCGGCAACCATGCCGGGCGAAATTGCCAGGCTTTCTTCGGAGATGCTCAACAATCCGGAACGGGTGTCGGTAGCGCCCGCGTCCAGGACGGCCGATCGCGTCGCGCAAAGCGTGATCCATATCGAAACGGCGAAGAAAAACGCGCTGCTCGTCGAATTATTCGGAAATGACGCGATGCACCGGGTGATCGTGTTTACCCGCACCAAACATGGGGCGGACAAGGTGGGGCGCTGCCTGAACAAGGCCGGTATAAAAATCGGCGTGATTCACGGCAATAAATCCCAAGGCCAGCGCAGGGCCGCTCTTGACGCTTTCAAGGCCGGGAAAATCCGCGGTCTCGTCGCGACGGATGTCGCCGCGCGCGGCATCGATATCGATCAGGTCAGCCACGTCATCAATTATAATCTGCCGCATGTTCCGGAGAGCTATGTCCACCGGATCGGCCGCACGGCACGTGCGGGCGCCGAAGGCATTGCCATATCGCTTTGCGATGGCGAGGAGCGGGCTTTATTGCGCGGCATCGAGCGCCTGATCAGGCAGACGATACCGAGCGAAGATCGCCGTGGCGATGGAGATCTTCTCGCTGCAGCCGCTGTCGGCGGGACAGACATGAAACGCACGCATAACAACGGTTCGGGCAAAAAACGCCGCCGTCCACATAGGGGCAAACCAGGCAAACCGCAATCGCAAAGCGGTCAGTCGCAAGGCGCCAAACGGCGGGACAGTACGCGGGATGGTGACATACAATCCGGCAACACGCAGAATGGCGGGGCGGCAAATGCTATCGCACCACGAGGTGAAAAGCCGAACCGTGGCAAACCACGCAGCGAAAAGCCGAGCAGGATACGCCGGCGTCAGCGCCGGGCCGCTGCCGCGGCGGCAGCGGTCTAGTTTCCGCTCAGGTGCCGCAAAAGGTTTCGTGAACGATCTGGTCGGGACGCGGTGGATTGCCGTATTTGTGCCCGACCGATTGAGCTTCGAACGGATTTGACAGGACGGCCGTCAGCTCTTCAAAGGCCTGAAAATCATCCTGTCCGGCGGCATCAATGGCTTCTTCGATGAGATGATTGCGCGGAATGTAAGCCGGATTGACGCGGTGCATGGCCTGGTTGCGGTTCGTCTCGCAGCGGCCCTCCTGTGACAATCTGATGCGCCATTGCTTGAGCCAATCATCGATTGCGCCGGGATGCTCAAAGAGGGCATGGAATGGCGCGTCGTCACCTGTTTCCCCGTTTTTGAGATCGCTCAACCGTCTGAAGGCGAGCGTGAAATCGGTCTTGTTTTCAGCCATGGCGTTGAGAAAATCCTGGGCGAGCGTCATATCCGCCGGATGGGCATCTTCAAGGCCCAGTTTTTCTCTCATGCCGCGGATCCAGGCTGTCTCGAAAAGGGCGGGGAAGCGGGCGACGGCCGTCTCTGCTTCCTCGTTGGCGGCCTCATCGTCCGCATCGAGAAGCGGCAACAGGGTCCGGGCGAGACAGGCGAGATTCCATTGCGCGACGGGCGGCTGGTTGCCATAGGCATAGCGGCCCCGGTGGTCGATCGAGCTGAACACGGTTCCCGGATGGTAATGATCCATGAAGGCGCAGGGTCCATAATCGATGGTCTCGCCGGCAATGGACATATTGTCGGTATTCATGACGCCATGGATGAAGCCGACAAGAACCCATTTGGCGATCAGACCGGCCTGGCGCTCAATGACCGCATCGAGGAATGCGCGATAGGGATTTTCCGCTTCCCGGGCATGGGGGTAATGGCGGGCAATGGCATAATCGGCGAGTTGGGTGAGCGCCGCGATGTCGCCGCGGGCTGCGAAATACTGAAAAGTGCCGATGCGGATATGGCTGCGGGCGACGCGCGTGAGAATAGCGCCGGGGAGCATGGTTTCGCGACGGATTTCCTCGCCCGTGGTGGCAATAGCAAGGGCGCGGGTAGTCGGCACGCCCAGAGCCGCCATGGCCTCCGAAACGATATATTCGCGCAGCACCGGCCCGAGCGCGGCGCGGCCATCGCCATGGCGCGAAAACGCCGTGCGCCCGGCGCCTTTGAGCTGAATGTCGCGGCGTTCACCGTGCAGATCGATCAACTCGCCAAGCAGGACGGCGCGACCATCGCCAAGCTCCGGCACCCAATGGCCGAATTGATGACCGGCATAGGCCATGGCGATGGGCAATGCGCCTTCGGGCACCCGATTGCCGGCGAAAATTTCCGCGCCTTCGTGGCTCTCGAGCGCGTCCGGATCAAGGCCGATGTCCGACGCCAGACCGCGGTTCAACCTGATCAGGCGGGGAGCGGGCACGGCGGTGGGATTCTGTCGCGCGTAAAACCGCTCCGGCAACCGGGCGTAAGAATTATCGAAAGGAAAAGGTATTTTTTCCATTGCCTGTTCGTTTATGTCCGTTTCAGGGTGTTTCGCGCCGGCGCGGCGGCTCATTTTATGGAGCCTGGGCTCAGATGGTGATATTATGCCGGGTGATTTTCATCATCGCTAGCACAGGGTGCCGGCCAAACCAAATCAATCTTCCTCTTGCCGAGGGTACGTGAAAACCCTACTCTCCGGCCGAATTGAAAACTGACGGAGCCAAGAAGATGTTCAAGGGGTCCATAACCGCCCTTATCACGCCGTTCAAGGATGGCGTGCTGGATGAAGAAGCTTTTCAGAAGCTGGTCGAATGGCAGATCGGCGAGGGTAGCCACGGCCTTGTTCCGGTCGGCACCACGGGCGAAAGCCCGACGCTCAGCCATGCGGAGCACAAGCGCGTTGTCGAGCTCTGTGTCGAGGCGGCCGGCGGCCGCGTGCCGGTTATTGCGGGCGCGGGATCGAATGCGACGGTCGAGGCGGTGGAATTTACGCGCCATGCCAAGTCGGCGGGCGCCGACGGGGTGCTGGTGGTTACGCCCTATTACAACAAGCCGACGCAATCGGGGCTCATTGCGCATTACACGGCGGTCAATAATTGTGCCGACATCCCGATTATCATATACAACATTCCGGGCCGTTCGGTGGTCGACATGTCCGTCGAAACCATGACGGAGCTTTTCAAACTGCCGAATATCGTCGGCCTCAAGGACGCCACGGCCGATCTGGCGCGGCCTTCGCAGCAACGCATGGCCATGGGGCCCGATTTCATACAGCTGTCGGGTGAAGATGCGACGGCGCTTGGTTTTATGGCGCATGGCGGGCGGGGCTGCATTTCCGTGACGGCCAATATAGCACCTTCGCAATGCGCCGCGTTTCAAACGGCCTGCATGAAGGGCGATTATGCGAAGGCGCTTGAATTGCAGGACCGGTTGATGCCGCTGCATGACGCGCTGTTCGTGGAATCCAATCCGGGTCCGGTGAAATATGCGGCCTCCCGTCTCGGCCTGTGCACCCCCGATACGCGCCTGCCGCTGGCGCCGATTACGGAGGCCACAAAGGCTGTGGTCGATGCCGCGCTTGAAAAAGCAGGGATTGGCGCCCGGGTCGATGCGTGACCTGATATGCCCTGTTCACCGAGACAGGGACAGGGACGCGAAAGAGCACGCGTTTTTATTTTCCATGCGGTTGAAAGCACGTTCTCATGGCCAAGCAGGCTGACAAAAAGAAAGACAATCGCAAAGTCATCGCCCTCAACCGGAAGGCCCGTCACAATTACGACATCGAGGAGGTGTTCGAGGCGGGCATCGTGCTGACGGGGAGCGAGGTCAAATCGTTGCGCAATGGCAAGGCGAATATCGCCGAATCCTATGCGTCCGACGAAGACGGGGAAATTTTTCTCATCAACTCGCATATTCCGGAATACAAGCAGGCCGGGCGGGACAATCACGAGCCCAGGCGGCACAGGAAATTACTGCTGCACGCGCGCGAGGTCGACCGCCTGCTGGGCGCCATACAGCGCGAAGGCTTGACGGTGGTGCCGCTGAAGCTTTATTTCAACAAACGCGGCATCGCAAAGGTTGAAATCGGGCTGGCACGCGGCAAGAAGCTGCACGACAAGCGCGAGACGGCCAAGAAACGCGACTGGGACCGCCAGAAAGCGCGGATCATGCGCGAAAAGGGGTGAAGGAATTGGCGCGATTGGCGCTTATGGTTCCGTAGCTCAACTGGATAGAGCAGCGGACTTCGAATCCGCAGGTTGCAGGTTCGAGTCCTGCCGGGATCGCCATTTACCCCCCATTATGAGGTCTAGAAACCGCATATCGAAACCTTCTACGGTTTCCGTACCTGTTCCGGTCACATCATGATCGCGTGCCGATCGCTTCATGCGTCGATCACGCCCGCATCACGCGTCGATCACGCC
>CAMYJA010000012.1:49557-57276 GCA_947258705.1 uncultured Hyphomicrobiaceae bacterium
GCGTCGATCACGCCCGCATCACGCGTCGATCACGCCGTTCTCACAAATCCACACGCATTCTCACCAGTGCTTGAAATCGCCTTTTAACCGGCTCAAGCCGTCCCATCTGTTGTGCATGGCGCTGAGACGTACGCGTTTCCAACCATGAATTTAACAAGGCAAACTCAACAGGAGAACGACCATGAAAAAGTTTCTGACAATTGCAATCGTCGCAGCCGGACTTGCCGGAGTTTCAACGAGCGTGTCCGCCGATCCGGATGTTTTCTCGAGCTATCCCGAATGGGCCCGCCAGGCATTGACCGAAAACGGCTAAGCCACTAGTGGCTAGGCCACTTGTGGCTAGGCTACTCGTGGCCAAGCCACCCGTGGCCAAGCCAAGCCTATCAAGGCCGGTGATCTCACCGGATGACCGGCCGGATATGACGATCCCCGCCGCCACTCCCCTTATACGGGAGTGGCGGATTTTTTCATGGTCGTGCACCGGGTTGATTTGCCGTTCCGGGCAAACAAGACAGATGTCGACCCTGATCCGGATCGGGAGCGAAGCCTGTTACCGGATGAGCGCTTGATTGACGAAATAGGCGAATAGGCGATTTGGCTGCTGATTTCGCGCCGGACGCACTAAACGGTTCTGAACCCTCTTGACAAAGGCGCGCCGTCTTCAGGCATGTCTGCGGAAAGACGAGAGGGCAAACTCGTTTCAATCACCCTGTCACCACAAGTGGCCACTTAATGGGCACGAAGTGGCTTGTCATCTCGGGCAAACCGAATTATATGGGAGCGCTTACGGGCGTGATACAGGCTCGTTTCAGCCCCCTTCGTCTAGTGGTTAGGACGCAAGATTTTCATTCTTGAAACAGGAGTTCGATTCTCCTAGGGGGTGCCACCAACTCAGTTGGTTTTTTTAGGCGAATTACTTCACACACTTCCGTCACCCCGATGAAGCGGGGCCAGTCCCCGGGGTCCAAATCGGGATCAGCAAGGGCGACGCCACGGTTTATATCAAACGGACCTTAGGAATTTGCCGCCCATGGTTCGAGACAATGCTTCGCATCTCCTCACCATGAGGTTGAGTGGGTAAGGTTTAGGTGCAGATTAATAACAACCCTCATCCTGAGGAAGCGCGAAACGCTGTCTCGAAGGATGCAGCCATTTGATTTACCAGTGGCCGACATTTTCCATCGACAGCCATGGTTTGAGCCGGCTATTCGTTCTTCTTCGCAATGAGGCTGGTATCAAAGCCCTACTACCACTTCGATTCACCCGCGAAGGCGGGTGCCCAAGCAACCATCGGCAAGCGCCACTTTTTAATAGAACGACAAAGCCACGAACTTGCTTGGATGCCCATCTTCATGGGCAAGACGGAATGGCAGGACTTAGTTCGTGAGGCAAAATAGCAAAGCGCAACTTTTGTTCCGTCACGGAGTTTTATCTGGCTCTCTCACCAATGGCCGACATTCTCCATCGACGCCCATGGCTCGGCTTTGGGCCGTGTCTGGCCCTTCTGCAGAAGTTCGATGGAAATGTTATCGGGCGAGCGGATGAACGCCATATAGCCGTCGCGCGGCGGCCGGTTGATGGTGACGCCCTGGTCCATGAGATTTTGACAGGTGGCATAGATATCGTCCACCTCGAAGGCGAGATGGCCGAAATTCCGGCCCTCGCCATATTCCTCGGGATCCCAGTTATAGGTGAGTTCCAGAAGCGGCGCTCTCGTGTCCTTCGCCGCGGCTTCGTCGCCGGGGGCGGCCAGGAAGACCAGGGTGAAGCGACCCGCCTGGATTTCCTTGCGGAGGGTTTCGATCATGCCAAGTTTGTTGCAATAAAAATCGAGGGATTTTTCGAGGTCTTTTACCCGGACCATGGTGTGAAGATATCTCATGTGGCTGCCTTTTGATGGGGATTGATGAGCGCGTGGTTCGTCCACTGCACCTGTCGCCAAACCGGACGCCATTTATAGAATGTTTTGAGGCCGGTTACAGGTCTTTTTCCACGCCCGCAGCATGCTTTTTCAAACGAATCACTTGTTCAAAACCTGGGACAATTTGCCGCCGGGCCGGGAATAAAAAAAATGGTGAATAAGTATTGGATTTGCACAAAACAGGCTCTCCACAAAATTATTCAGGCAATAGAAATATCAGGAAAAATTGTTTTAAAACAGTCAGTTAATTGGCTCATTCACAAGGGTAAATATGTCTGGTGCAGTGCGCAAATTGTGGAAGATTATTTATCTCCCGATTTCGCTATGGCCATGAGGCGCGGTGGTGTTATGGTTGATGTGTAATTGTCTCCGTCTCGCCCTCAGGGCACGAGTGGCGGATCGGGGGTAAATTGTAACCTATAGTAAATAGCGGGGGTATCGGCATGGACAAACCATCGCCTGATTCGATTAATGTACCTGTCTCAACAGACGAAGAGACAAGCAATGAAGCGGCCTCGGTCGACGTCATTGAAGTTGCCGGGGCCATCAAATGGTTCGACGCCTCAAAGGGCTACGGCTTTATCATTCCCGACAATGGATTGCCTGACATTCTACTGCACGTCACCTGTCTGCGCGCCGCCGGCATACAGACAGCCTATGAGGGTGCGCGCATTGTCTGCCAGGTTCTCAATCAGCCAAAGGGCCTCCAGGCCTTTCGCGTTCTGAGCATGGACGAGAGCACGGCCGTTCATCCATCGCAATTGCCGCAACGGACCCATGTTGTCGTCGAGCCCGAAAGTGACTATGAAAGAGCTCTCGTGAAATGGTTCAACCGCATCCGCGGCTATGGTTTTCTGACACGTGGTGAAGGCACTGAGGATATTTTCGTTCATATGGAAACTCTGCGCCGGTTCGGCTTTACCGAACTCCGGCCGGGTCAGATGGTCCAGGTCCGCTGGGGCCGGGGACCTGGCGGCCTCATGGCGGCGGAACTCCGCCCAGACGGACTGCCGCCTCAGAATTTCCCGTCTTCACACTGATCATCAGGCGCATACGCAAAGCTTTCGCGTCTGCGATCGTGCAAACAAGATTTCAGGAAGGACCGCAAGCGCGGTCCTTTTTGCATTTTACTTCGGCATTGCTGGCCTGAACGGCCTTTACGAAGTTTCGGGATTGCGCCATGCCGCCCCGGGCCCGATGGCGGCACATGCGGCGGCACTTGATATTCAGACGGTCGAAATTCTCACCAGGGCCGGGCGCGCAAAGTTCACGGTCGAGATCGCGGACACGCCGGAAGCCAACGCCAAGGGCCTGATGTTCCGCCGATCCCTGAAAACCGGGCACGGCATGCTTTTTCTCTATCCGTCGCCGCAGGAAATCACGATGTGGATGCGCAATACCTATATTCCGCTCGATATGATTTTTATACGCAGCGACGGGCGCATACACAGGATTGTTGCACAAACGGAGCCATTTTCGGAAGAGCACATCAATTCGGACGGAGACGTTACGGCGGTGCTGGAAATCGGCGGCGGCGAGGCGGCGCGATTGGGGATTGCTGAGGGCGACCGCCTGTTTCACCGGCATTTCGGGAAAAAATAGGCCCCTGCCTGGTGTGCCGCATCCACGGCAATTTTGCCTAATTTCACGCGCAGGACTACAATCGCTGCGCGAAAATAACGATATCATGTGTTTGATGCTTGACCTGACCCGGAGAAGAGGGCAGGAATTCGCAGGCTTGATTTCAATTCTGACCGGGGTATAGCTCAGCCTGGTAGAGCACCGGCTTTGGGAGCCGGGGGTCGAAAGTTCGAATCTTTCTGCCCCGACCAGAATTAACGAGAGCCTTGTCGCCTGCGCCGGCCGATTTCGCCCAAGACAAGTTGCGCCGGGCCGGCCGCAGATAGAAACGAACCGATGGGGATTGCATGGCCGCACGCATATACTGTCCCGCGAAATCCGCGATGCAATCCGGCCAGGGCCGGACACAGAACTGGATTCTCGAATTCGAACCGGAAGCCGCCCGCGAAATCGATCCGCTGATGGGGTGGACAAGTTCATCGGACATGAACAGTCAGCTCAAGCTGCAATTCGAGAGCCGCGAAGAAGCGGTTGCCTATGCCGAGCAGAACGGCATCGCCTACAGCATCGAGGACCCCAAGCCGCGCAAGCAGGTGAGGAAATCATATTCCGACAATTTTAAATATGGGCGACGCGGCAGCTGGACCCACTAGCCTGGCTGAAAGACCTGTTTTTACAGCGTGGTTGAAAAGGCGGTTTCAAGGGGCCGGTTGAAAAGGCTGGTTGAAATGGACGGTTTATATTCGCCCGTCCGTCCGGCTTTTGACATATGCAGGAAGTCTCTTTTCCGCCCTGTTTGCAGCCGATAAAAGCCAGTCTCAATAAGGGGCAATCCGGGGAACGAGGATGTCATGGCGGTGGCCGGACACAGAAGTGAAGTTTATCTGATAGCGTCGATCGACAATCCGTGCATTGCGCCGGGGTCCTTCGACGCCGTCAGCGGTGCGATCGGCATAAGTTGCGTTTTGATCAAATCCGCGGCTGATCCCGGTCATGATACGGAGGCCGTGCGCGGGATCGTTCAGGACATTCAATCCCGCGATATCGCGGTCCTGATCGATGAGCGCCCGGAAACCGCACAGGAACTTGGCGCGGACGGCGTGCATCTCGCCCAGGGCGATGATTTGCCCGGCAGGTATGAAGCGGCGCGGTCGCTTCTCGGCGATCAGGCCATTGTCGGCGTGGAAATTAGTTCATCGCGTCATGACGCCATGACTTTTGCCGAACAGGGGGCTGATTATATTGCCTTTACGGGCGAGGACTCCGATGCGGATCGGGACGATGGCGCGGCGTTGCTGAGCATGATTTCCTGGTGGAGCGATCTCTTTGAGGTTCCATGCGTTGCCTTGCTGCCGGGAGATCCGGCAAAGGCTGCGGAATGTTCGCGCCGCGGCGCCGATTTCATTTCAATCGATCTGGATGCGCTCGCGGAAACGGGGTCCGCAATAGCGGAATTAAAAGCGTTTGGGGCGGCACTCGACGAGACAAGTGCTGCGGCGTGAGCGCTTTTAAGGCATCGGTACGCAGCGCATGATAATGAGCAGGTCAATGATGAAGCATTTTTCAGGCAGGGCGAATAAGGGTTTTTCAAACCCGATCGGTTTGATGGCGCTGCTGGCGGTCATTCTGTCCGGCGCGGCATTGGGGGAGGCTGCGGCCGAGACGGCAAGCAGTTCCTGGGTGAAAAAAAGCGACAAGCGGCCGGCCGGCTCGACGCACAGAAAAATACCGCCAAAGGGCGGAAAGAAGGGCGAAAACCGTGCCTGGGAGGCATTTTATCAGGGCAAATATCTGACGGCGCTGCGGGAAGCGAAAATCGCGGCAGACCGTGGCGAAGCCGAGGCGCATACGCTGATCGGCCGTATTTACGGCGAGGGGCATGGCGTCGCCCGGAATGAGAAAGTCGCCGCCGAGTGGTTCATGAAGGGGGCGGAACTTGGCGATGTGGAAGCCCGTTTTTCGCTGGCGCTTCTTGTGGTGGAGGGCAAGGGTGTCGCCAGGAATTCCAAGTGGGCGGCTGATCTTTTCGAGGCTGCGGCGAAACAGGGACATTTATTGTCGCAGTATAATCTCGCTCTTCTTTATACGGATGGCCGCGGACGGAAGCAGAACCTTAAAGAGGCGGCGCGTTGGCTGGCAATGGCCGCAAAGGCGGGGCACGCCCAGGCACAATATGATCTCGGCGTGCTTTACAGCCTTGGCCGCGGCGTGGCGCGGGACGAGGCGAAGGCGGCTCAATGGATAGGCAAAGCGGCGGGCGCCGGACTGGCGGATGCGGAAGTCGAATACGCCCTGATACTTTTCAAGGGGCGCGGCGTCATCCGGGACAAGATCAGGGCCGTGGAATTTTTCAGATCCTCCGCGATAAAGGGAAATCCGGTCGCGCAGAACAGGCTTTCGCGTCTTTACGCCCACGGGGTGGTGGTCGACAAGGATGTGGTGGAGGCTGCCAAATGGCATCTCATATCCCGCGCCAATGGCGTCAGCGATGGCCGCATGGACATGTTTCTGGCCGGGCTGGACGACGCGAAAATGGCGGCGGCCAGACAAGCGGTCAAAACCTGGCAGGCGGAGAATGCAAGGCGGTAGATACCGGTCGCCGGAGGGGTTCTATTTTTTGCTCAAGGCTTGACAGAACAAGCAAAGCACCGCCAAAAGAACATCCAGTTCATGACCAATAAAAACAATGCGGAAAATAGAGACACTTTATGAAAATCAACGGAAATGAAATTCGCCCTGGAAACGTGATCCAGCATAAGGACAGTCTCTGGCTTGCCGTCAAAACGCAGCACGTCAAGCCCGGCAAGGGCCCCGCCTATGCGCAGGTCGAGCTGAAAAACCTCATCAACGGAAGCAAGCTCAATGAGCGGTTTCGCGCATCGGAAAATGTCGAACGGGTGCGTCTGGAGCAGAAGGATTATCAATTTCTCTATGCCGAGGGGGACAGTTTCGTTTTCATGGACACGGAAGACTATGAACAAATCAGTATTCCGAAGGACTTTCTCGGCGAGCGGAGCGCGTTTCTTCAGGACGGCATGTCGGTGACCGTGGAATCGCATGAAGGGAAGGCCATCGGGGTGTCTCTGCCGGACCAGGTGACGCTGGAGATTACGGAAGCCGAACCTGTCGTCAAAGGCCAGACCGCCGCCTCGTCATACAAACCCGCCATTTTGGAAAACGGTGTGCGTGTCATGGTGCCGCCCTTTGTGGAGACAGGCGAGAAAATCGTCGTCGATACAAGTGAAATGACGTACATAAAGCGCGCCGATTGACGATCCCGCTATAAACCAAATACCGCCGCACAGCCGCCCGCCTTTCATCGATTTACACCACCCACATGCGAGATTTTGAATATGCCATCCTCCGCACTGATCAACGTCATGACCAAGGCCGCCCGCAAGGCCGGGCGCAGCCTCGTGCGCGATTTTGGCGAAGTAGAAAAATTGCAGGTGTCGATCAAGGGGCCTTCCAATTTCGTCACGCGCGCGGACATGCGTGCCGAACAGATCATCTTCGAGGAGCTTTCCAAGGCGCGCGAAGGTTACGGATTTCTGCTGGAAGAAGGGGGTGTGGTCGAGGGAACGGACAAGAGCCACCGGTGGATCGTCGATCCTCTCGACGGGACCACCAATTTTTTACACGGCCTGCCGATGTTCGCCGTCTCGATTGCGCTTGAGAGGGACGGCAAGCTGGTGGCGGGGCTGATTTACAACCCCGTGCTCGATGAGATATTCACCGCCGAAAGCGGCAAGGGCGCCTTTCTCAACGATCAACGCATACGCGTCGCCGCGCGCCGCAATCTCGCCGATTGCATCATGGCCACGGGGATTCCGCATCGGGGCCGGTCGGGACATGACCTGTTTCTCAAGGAGGTCGAGGCGATCATGAACGAAACAGCGGGCGTTCGGCGCTACGGTTCGGCCGCGCTGGATCTGGCCTGGGTCGCCGCCGGTCGCTTTGACGGCTTTTGGGAGCGCGGCATTCAAGCCTGGGACATGGCGGCGGGTATTGTCATCGCCCGCGAGGCCGGGGCCATCGTGAGCGATATGGATGGCCGGGACAAGATGCTCGAGACCGGCAACATCATGACGTGCAATCCGCATTTGAGGCGGAGTTTTGAAAAGGTTCTGAACGTCCGGTAACGGTCAGACGATCGGGTTTTTTGTGAGTTGCCAATCATGTCAAGAGATCGCACCGGGCCCGAGACGAAACCAGAA
>CAMYJA010000013.1:0-51727 GCA_947258705.1 uncultured Hyphomicrobiaceae bacterium
CCAAATAGAGACCGCGATTCGCGTTCTTCTGCGTATGCCAAACGGACATACATCCATACCAGAACCGGAAACATGAGAAGCGTCAGGATCGTTGGCCACTGAAACAGGAAGCCCAGCATAATGAGGATGAAACCATCATATTGTGGATGCCGCACATATTGATAAGGCCCTGACATTGCGACGGCACCTTTTTTCTGTGCCTTGTAGAGCACTTTCCATGACGCGGAGATCAGAATGAATCCGGCACCAATGAGAGCAAAGCTGATGAGATGAAACGGACCGAAATGCGGATTGGACTTCCATCCGAACAGCATTTCAGGCAAGTGGCCTGAATCGTGTGCAAACCAATCCACCCCCGGATAGTTGCTCTGTAGCCAGCCCGACAGAATATAGAGCGTAACTGGAAAGCCATACATTTCGGTGAACAGGGCGACGAGGAAGGCGCTAAAGGCACCAAAAGATCGCCAGTCACGCTTTGTTCTGGGTTTGAAAAAGCTGAACGCAAAAATAATGAATATTGCGGAATTGATCAGCACCAGGAACCACAGGCCATATGCCGAGTAATCGGTATTCATTTTTATTCTCACTTTGGATTCGGATCACGCTCAGCTTTTCGAGGGGGCTCAACGTCGCCATGTCTGTGGGCTCCGGCCCCCCCATGCAGGAGAAAATGCATTGCCAAGCAAGCGCCAAAAATAAGAACCACCGGCAGTAATCCCACGAGCTCAAATTTGTTGCTGTCCCAAAGGGCGAGCACCACAAGGAAAAACGCGCCGACCGGCAGCCACACGCACAGCGACCGTATTACGGATGAAAACCCTGTACTGTTTTTATTGGACATTAGCCTGCTCCTGTATCTCAATTTCTGAGTGTCGCGCCGAATGAAGCAGAGCGTGTCTATGATCTCCAGAATCGGCGATGTTTTTGGGGGAGATGCCCTGCTCGTCCTGAGAAATATAATCACGGGTCAATGGTAGAGCATCGCGATGCTTGGTGATCTGGATCTGAAATACCATATGATCACCGTATCGGAAGGCTGCTTCACTAATTGCCAGGTAGTACTCCCACATCCGGCAAAAGCGTACGTCAAGAAGCTCTGCAACCTCTCGCCTGTTGGCCTTGAAGCGCTCCGACCATAGTCTCAGTGTCTCTGCGTAATGCAGTCGTAATATTTCGATATCGGCGATCCATAATCCGGCTCTCTCGATGCTGGTCATTACCTCAGAAAGAGCTGGGGAATAACCGCCGGGGAAAATATATTTGCGGATCCATGAACTGGTTGTCGAAGGTCCTGCCATGCGACCTATGGAATGCAGGAGGAAAACACCGTCGTCGGTGAGCAAGTCTTTGATCTTGTCGAAAAACTCCTCGTAATGACGTATGCCGACATGCTCGAACATGCCAACCGATACGATGCGATCATATTTGCCTGTTTCTTCCCGATAATCACGGAGAGCAAACTTTACCTGATCACTCTTCTTCGACTCTTGCGTTTTGCGGCAGGAATAGGCGAATTGTTCTTTGGACAGCGTCAGACCTTTCACCTGCGCACCTCGCTGTTGCGCGAGATAAAGCGCTAAACCGCCCCAACCGGAGCCTATGTCGAGAACTCTATGGTCTGAGTTGATCCGCAATTTGGCTGCAAGGTGAATCTGCTTGTTGCGTTGAGCCGTTTCCAGATCCTCATCTGGGTTCGTGAAATAGGCACAGGAATATTGCCGGTCACGGTCGAGGAACAAGTCATAAAGATCGTCCGGCAAATCATAGTGGTGCGCCACATTTTTCTGCGCCCGTCCGATGGGATTGTAGTGTTGCCAGCGCCGGTTTAGCAGACACATTTTGTTATAGGCGCTATAGGCGGGGTAGTTTAATGCGGTGGGCAAGTTTCGCATCAGGATTTCAGCAAGATCTTCGAGTGACCCCTTTTCAATCGTCAAGGTCCCATCCATATAGGCTTCGCCGACATGAAGGTCCGGGTTACACAAGAGTTTATAATGCAGCTTTTTGTTATGCAGCCGAACTGTTACCTCTGGTCCGGGCGCACTACCACTCAAATGGCGCCGCCCCTTGGCATCGATAACATTCAATTTGCCGATGTGAATGACCGTCTTCAGAAAATGAGCCAGTAGCATTGTCTGACCCTCCACAATTTGTGTCGGTTGGAAATAATTGTAAGTCGAGCCCCGTCATTCGCGGCAGGGCTCGACCCGTCTTTGTCGCTAAATTTTCCCGCGGAAATAATTGTAGAGCGGGACGAATATGAGGGCCACGTACCAGCCATATGCGAAGGATTCTACGAGACCCAAAGCGAAGCTGGGCCAACTGATCCAGGTAACTCCCGGGAAAAGCTTTATCCACGCCGGATACATGGCGTGGCTCGGAAATAACAGGTCAAAGGCCACACAGATCGCAAAAGTGATAGCCAGAAAGGTGCCAAGCGTCATGCCCAATGGCGTGATTGCCAATTTGTGTATTCCTGCGGTATCCGCGTTCGCATATTGCCCTTTCGTCGCTTGTGTAGGATGAATAGTGTCACTCATTTTAACCTCCATGGTTATAACCCCTTGTTACTAAGGTGGTGCTTCCATCAACTAGAAGGTCAAGTGCCCTCGCAAATTTTTTTATGAACTTTTTGGCTGAGTACTTTTTCTCTCACGCTTTGCATCGCGGAATCCGGGAGATTAATAAAAAGGAGAAAAAATAAAGGTTCGTTTCCGTGAGATAGATACGGATCAATCACACGAAACGGTGGCGACTTCGGGAGATAAATAATTCCGCCTATCTGGTGTGGTTTATATCCACAATGACAGGATGGAGCTGGTGGGGAAGATCATTATTGCCGACTGATGACTGCGTTTGTTGAGTGCAGCAAACCAGAGCAAAGGCAACCGGTCCGAATACGACGCGTGCTTGAGAATGACCAACGATAGAATAAGTCAATTTCCGTCCCAGAGCGAATAGGGCTATCTCTGCCGGCTTTGCTCATTGATCATATCTTGCCGCCGTCTGATCTTTTCCGGCCAGGTGCTTTTGATGTAGGAAAGAACAGCAATGATTTCCTCATCGCTTAGTTCGTCCTTAAAACCGCGCATGTCTGTTTCATAGTTGCTTCCAGCCAGGGCAGCAGAACCGAGCTTGGTTATTTTGAACAAAAGCCTATCGGAGTGATGCCAGGTATGACCTGTTTCATCATGCGGTGGGGCCGGTAGGCGTCCGTTATCAAGGCGGTTACGCCAATTCGGCTGTCCCTCCAGTTTCACACCGTGGCAACTGGCGCAGCTCTTTTGATAAATTTTTTCTCCGGAGCTGACGATCGTGCGGTCGCTTGACCGCAACAACGATGCATCCACCTTATTGTTTCCGAACGGCCAATAAAAATAGGTGGCCATGACGAAGACGAACAAGGCCAATAGGCTCCAGGACATGGGGCGCATAAAATTATTGACTCCGTGAATTCGAATTGGCGTTCGTTTGCTGCAATCTCGGTTCTGACACCCCCTCCCGGCATCAAAACGGGAGGCGGATTCAGAGGTTGAAAGACTGGGCGTTTTTCAACGCCCAGTCCCGAAGTTTGTTGATCAGCTTCCTGACGATTGAACGATCTGGTGCCCCTTGCCGCCAATATTGATCTCACCGATGGCTTTAAGGCTCTTTGCATCAATCACCCAAACCTTCGGTTTGTCAGCGCTCGACACGTAAACCTTTCCTGCCCCTCGAATAACCTTAAGGTGATAGGGCTCGGGCTTCAGCATCACATTCCTGGACTTGCCTGACGCCAGATCAACCGCGACGAGTTTGTTGCCGCCGAGGGAAGCAACAAAGAGCGTCCCGCCATCGTCGGAGAGATCAATTCCGTGCAAGGGAGATCCGCCGATCGAGAGCGTTTTCACGACCTCTTGCTTCGTTACATCGAGAACGGATACGGTGGCATCATCTATATTATTGGTGTAGAGCGTGTTTCCGTCCTTTGACAGGACCACGTGTTCCGGGCTCTCCCCAACTACGGCGTTCCAGCGCACGAACCATTTATTCACGTCGATGGCGGATATCGTATTGTTTCCAGCGTTGCTGACATAGACCTGGCTGCCGTCTGGACTGAATACCGCGTAGTTCGGCAGTGAGCCCGTCGCGATGTTGGCAACAACCTTGTAGGATTTGAGTTCAACCGCGCTCACCTTATCCTCGTTTGGATGGGTGACGATTGCAAAACGTCCATTGGGACTTACCGCCACATGGTGGACAGCGCCTGGCACATCTATCCGGCGGACAATTGATCCATCGGCAACTTTTACAACGGATAATGTGCTGATTTCGGATCCGGGCTTGATCGCCCCCTTAGGTGGTTTTGCGTGATGAGCGGCATGCTCATCCGCAGAAACCCCGGTCGGTTTCGCGATCTTCTTGGCGCTGGGTTCACGACCTTCATAACTGCCAGCAATCAGAAATTTGCCATCGGGTGTTTTCGCCAGGCCGTGAACAGCCTGCAACCCAGAAATTGCACCGGTCACTTTATCGCTCTTGATGTCGACAATTACCAGTTTGTTATCGCTTCCAAGAGGCACATAGGCCACCTCGCCTGCAATTGCCGTTTGCGTGGCGGCTGCGAACGAGGCTGCGACAATAGCCACGCTCATCGTGTACTGAAAATAGGATTTCATCATTCTTTCCTTTTAAAGAGTGTTTTTGAACCGGGGACAATTTGAAGCTACGCTGTCCCCGGCCATAATCTTTCTCGAAAGAAATATGCCATTGGCAAATTACTTGACGATGGTGGCTCGGCCTGTCGTGCTGTCGACCTTCAGACGCATTACAAGCTCACCCTTGGCGGTCACCACGTCCGCGGTCACGATATTGCCCTCGCCTTTCTTTGCGTTGGCGGCTTTAAGCCGTGACAAACCGCGCATGACCAGCCTGCCATCGATAATCCGGGTGATTTCCTGCGGCGTGAAAGGGGTTTCGCGGCTGAAACCCATGCCGCCCATCATGCCCCGTCCCATGCCCATCATGCCTGGTCCCATGCCCATCATGCCTGGTCCCATGCCACCCATCATGCCTGGTCCCATGCCACCCATCATGCCGCGACCCATCATCATGCCCGGTCCCATGCCCTGGTTTCCCTGGCCCATCATCATTCCGGGGCGCATGCCCTGGTTTCCCTGGCCCATCATCATTCCGGGGCGCATGCCCTGGTTTCCCTGGCCCGGTGCCATCATCGTGCCGGGAGACTGGTTTTGTTGTCCCATGCCAGTGCCGGGTTGCATCATCTGCTGGGCGGCGGCCGGCAGTGAAAACGCGCCGATGACAATCGCTATCGATGCGAGTTTTGTGAGGCTTTTGTTATAAGTCATGGTCTTTTCCTTTTTTGCATTTGAGAAAGTGAATTGGTCTTGAGAAAATTGCGGACAGGGAGAGCACCGCCCATTAGGGCTGAACGCTCCTGTAAGCCCCTCGCGAACCCGCGAGGGGAAGAGATATTGAGAGATGTCGTTCATCTCATTCCGGGTCCCATGCCATGAGTACCCTGTTTATCCATCATCCCGGGTCCCATGCCCTGAGCACCCTGGCCATCCATCATTCCAGGTCCCATGCCTTGGGTACCCTGGCCATCCATCATCCCGGGTCCCATGCCTTGAGTGCCCTGGCCATCCATCATCCCGGGTCCCGTGCCCCGGTTTCCCTGCCCCATCATCGTATCAGGGTGCTGGTTTTGTTGTCCCATGCCAGTGCCGGGTTGCATCATCTGCTGGGCGGAGGCCGGCAATGAAAACGCGCAGATGACAATCGTTATCGATGCGAGTTTTGTAAAGCTTTTTTTATAAGTCATGGTCTTTTCCTATATCTGCATTTGAGAGAGTGAATTGCCTTGATAAAATTACGGACAGGGACAGCACCGTCCAATAGGTCTGAACACGCCAGTAAGCTCCCTCGCGAACCCGCGAGGGGAAGAGAGATATTGAGAGGTGTTGTTCGTCTCATTGAAAACCAATCTTAGGGGCTTAGGCTCTGTTGATTTTTTAAAGGCTAGAGGTTCTACTTACTGGAAGGTCAAATAGTTTTTTTGCACTTTACCACAGCGCAAATATCAACAATTCATGATGAAAAATTTGGGGGAACAACCGAAACTGCAGACAGCTCGAAATCGGTGTTGGTGTGATAATGAGAAGCAGGTGTATTGAATGTGTCAGCCGACAGTTGAGCCGAACTCCCTCTTAATAACTTGGTTCAACTGTTTCAGAAAACCTTACAGCGGACAGTTATGAAACGGAGAAATAAAAAGGGCATATTTGCGCCTGAAAGATGCGGCTCAGCCGAAAGCCTGAGTTCACGCTCCCTCGCACACACCATTGAGGGTCGCCGGTCTGGAAAGCCACAAATTTCCACGGGAGTTTGGTAAAAGGCCTACGCAAATATGATTGGACATTCCCGTTGGCATTTGTTCCGCAGAATAATGTAGATGAGGTGAATGGTTCCTATTCCGCCTAATAGGCAGAAAAAGGAAATATAAGCGTGAATCAGGAAAAGATAGATCACGATAACGATGACCATGAGGGTCACGCCGAATAACCGCACATGCAGATATGTCGATGCCAGCGGTGGCGCGATAATCAAAAACAGATAAATTGCATAAGTCAGCCATCGCGGAATGAGATAATCGAGAAACATCGTATCCTCATAAGAGAGCGAGTGCCTGTTAATGCTGACCTTGATCCAGTCAGGATTTATCAAATGCGGAATAAAGAGGACCAATCCCAACAGCGCACCTGCCAATGCCAATTGCAATAACAGTTTCTTGCGGTTGCTCTCCGGTGGCTCCAACGCATAAACACTATATGGAATCCACACCGGCCACATAAACCAGGAAAAAAAGATAAATCCCATCGCCCCCCACCAGACCATGAATGGATCGCTGTCGTTCAACCCCATCCAGACATGACCTTCCAGCACTTGCTGAACGCCTGCCCATGCCGGCATGAGCGCGATCGGAAAATATCGCTTGTTTATTTCCCATGCCTTCCAGCTCGCGAAAGCGCCCCCGGTGACCAACACCCCTCCGGTCGCAAAACTAACGGATTCTGAAAAACACATTATTCGCTCCAGTACATTTCATGAGCTTTCGAACTGATGCTGGCATTTATCGGGGTAAATCGGGGTAAAAATGACGGTGATCACCTCTCCGGGTGGAATGCTACGTTATTTTTCATTCCCTTGAACTCTCCTCAAGAAAAACCTCTCGCCAATAAAAATAACCAGCATTCCAATCAATGCCGCATAGATAACTAATATGTCCGTCGATGCTTTCATGGCCAGGAATGCGACAAGCACTATGAGGTCAAACATAATTGCCGTGATCAGGATAAAAGCGTTGGCATTAATCTCCTCTCGAAGGTAGCGGAAGACGCCCCAGTGGACGGCAATATCCATCGCGATATAGAAAATAGCGCCAAGCGATGCGATCCGGCTCAGATCGAAAAATATGGTCAGGAATATTGCAATCACGACGGTATAGACCAGCGTATGCTTCTGGATATCGCCCGGCATGCCGAAATGGCTATGCGGCACCAGCTTCATATCCGTCAACATGGCCAGCATGCGCGATACCGCAAACACGCTGGCAATAACGCCGGAAACGGTAGCAATGATCGCCAATCCAACAGTGAACCATAAACCGTAATCACCGAAAGCGGGACGCGCCGCCTCAGCCAGAGCATAATCTTTTGCGGCAACGATTTCAGGTAATGTAAGATTGCTGGCGACAGCCATTGCCACTAGAAAGTAGATCACCACACAGATCACAATCGAAATAATGATGGCTCGCCCCACGTTACGGTGCGGGTCGATAATTTCAGAGCCGCTATTGGTGATGGTGGTGAAGCCCTTGTAAGCAAGAATGGCCAGCGCCATTGCCGCGATGAAGCCCATGACGGAAGTGTCCGCGGCATGCGCGGGGGTGGATTGAAAAGAAAAACCGCCAATAAATAAACCTCCCAGGGCAAAAACAACAATGCCGCCAATCTTGACAAAGGCCATCAAGAAAGAAAACAGGCCGATCGTGCGGTTGCCCGAAATATTCACAAGAAAAGCGAAAATCAATACGCCAACCCCCAGGGCCGGCACGATCCAGCTACCGGGATCAACGTCGAATAATTGTACGGTGTATGTGCCGAAGGTACGCGCAACCAGGCTTTCATTTATGACCATTGAAAAATACATGAGCAGCGCACATGCTGCGGTCATCACGCTTCTGCCATAGGCTTTCTCCAAGAACATGCCGATGCCGCCGGCGGAAGGATAAGCGTTGGACATCTTCACGTAGGAATAGGCACTGAAAGCGGTAACGACGGCGGCCGCGAGAAAAGCGAGCGGAAACAATGGGCCCGCAAGTTCGGCAATCTGACCGGTCAATGCCAGTATACCGGCACCGATCATCACGCCGGTCCCCATCGAGACGGCACCGATAAGCGTCAGAGAGTTTTCCTTATATTGAGCCGATCTATTCCCGTGATCACCGTGAGGATGCGTCATATTACAGCCCTATCTCTTCGAGTACATCCTGACCTTTTGTCGTGAAGACGAGCCAGGAAATTAGGGTGCTCCCAATGGCCGCCATAATGATGCCGTTCCAGAAAAACAGTTCTGGCTGTTCGCGGCCGCCGAAAAAATTGTAATGCTGATCAATGGTAAGGCAGAGCCAGTTACAGGCTGCCAGCACAGAAAAAGCGGTGGCAGCGCCGACAATAAAAGCGCTTCTTCCTGCAAATCGCTCTACCACAATAAGAGTGACCAATGCGCCGGTCGCGGCGCCCATGCCGATGCCGCAATAAAATCCGGCCCAGATAAACTTGTAAAGCAAACTGCCATCGGGAAACGCAAACATTCCAAAGATTACAAATAGCCCGATCTCTCCGATCGAAGAGAGAAGGATCGAAACGACAATCGGTCTCTTATATTGTTTGCTTAAATCCATGGGTGATCTCTCCTGTGAGGTTACGCCTGCTGCAAATCCCTGCTGTTCGACCCGCACCTGTTGGCGGGATCAGTGTCTATTTTTGTTTTTCAACTGCTATTCTTTTTCTTTTGTTCCTTTTTCCAGGCGTTATTTCTGACGTGACATTGTTATCAGCTTAATGATGAGGGGAATTGCGAAAAGGATACCGAGGAGAATAACGGAAAATAATATGCGGCCCTTTTCATCGGCGATGAGTTCACTGCCCAGATGGCCCAACAAAAAGCTGGCCGGGATGATGCCTGCCAGTGTCGCAAGGGCAAAACGCCAGTATGATAAGGCCGTCAATCCAGCCGCATAGCTTATAATATCAAATGAGACAAAGGGCAGGAGTCGACTAGCAAATACAGCGCCCATCAGAAAGCCTTGCGAGCCAACGAGTCCCTCACTTATCTGCTTTCCAAACCAGCTGTGCAGAGCGTCACGCCCCAGGACTCGGGCAACGGCGAAGGCTCCTAAGGCACCAATTACAGATCCGACAAGAATATAAAGAGATCCCCAAAAATGCCCGTAAATCGCGCCAGCGGATAAGGCAATGGGCGCACTGGGAATAGGGCTGACCATAATTGCCACAGTCATCGACCCTATAACCGCTAGCGGACCCCAAACACCCATTGCTTCAAAATATTGACGAAGCAAGGCGCTGTCTGGCAGCTCGGAAGGCAATCCAATCTTGGAGCTCCACCAGCCAAAAGATATGATGCCAATCGCAATGGTGATGCCCAAAAAAACTTTCAGGGAAGTCACTACATTCATGGCCTGTTTATTCTCCATCTCACCGGATTCCCCGGTACCGTTTCTATATGGTCAGCATAGAGCTTCCACTTAATGGAAGGTCAAGAAAGCTGATTTTTTCAACATGGCCTTGACCTTCCATTAAGTGGAAGCTCTATCATAATAACCAACAGCGGTTATAGAGTGAATTCATGCTGCCAGGAGTGATCAATTCTGAATTGATAACAGAGGAGCGCCGGCATGGCGGATTTATCAAATAACTTAGTTCAATCTCACACTCCGACACGGCGGGATTTTATTTTCATCGCGGCTGGAAGCTTTGCGGGCCTCGGCGGCGCGATCAGCCTGTGGCCCATTTTGGATAGTTTTAATCCATCCGCAGATGTACGGGCGGTCGCGAGTATCGAGATTAATCTCGAGCCGATTTCACCTGGGCAGAGACTTACCGTTCTTTGGCGGGGTAAACCGGTTTTTATCGATCACCGGACCCCGCAACAGATCAGGAGCGCGCGCGCGGATGACAAGGCCGAACTCATCGAACCGGAAACCGACGCTGAAAGAGTGCAAAATCCGGATTGGCTGATTGTTATCGGCATCTGCACACATCTGGGATGCATACCCCAGGGCCAGAGACCCAATAGCCGGACGGGCAAATGGGGCGGCTGGTTCTGCTCCTGCCACGGCTCCCAATATGACACATCGGGGCGTGTCCGCGTCGGCCCGGCACCGCGCAATCTCGCCGTGCCGCCATATAAATTCATCTCAGAAACGCTTGTTAAAATCGGATGATCAGAACACTTGTAACATTTTTCAATCTGGCAATGCATAGGGGGGGCGATTATGACTTCTTCAACAGCTAAGGGAAGCGGGCAGGCTCTCAAGCACAGCCCGCATGGTCACGAAGGAGATGTGCATGAAGGATGTGGGTGCGGGCATGACGGGCATGATGACGCAGATCACGCCGCCGCCGATACCGTCAAGGACCCGATTTGTGGAATGAACGTCGACCCGGCGACCAATGAACACAGGTTCAGCCATGAGGGACATGACTATTATTTCTGCTCCGCGGGTTGTCAGAAAAAATTCGCTGCTCACCCCGAGGATTATGTCGAGGCAATCGACCCGGTCTGCGGCATGAAGGTAGACCGGGCGCGCGCAAAATACATGGTCCGGCACGCGGGTAAAAATTTCTATTTCTGCTCTTCGGGCTGTCAGAACAAATTTGAGTCCGAGCCAGAGAAATACCTCGATGGCAGACCTGCTCCCGAGCCGATGCCGGAAGGCACAATCTACACCTGTCCGATGCACCCCGAAATCGAGCAGGAAGGGCCGGGCGATTGCCCCATATGCGGCATGGCGCTTGAGCCAAAAGGCATCCCCGTCGGCGAAGAGGGACCAAATCCGGAACTGATTGATTTCAAGCGGCGCTTCTTGCTCGGCGCCGTTCTCACGATTCCGCTTCTCGCCCTGAGCATGGGCCCCTTCGTCGGTTTCACCTGGCTGCGCGACCTTCTCGGCGAGCATGCGTCGCAATGGGCCGAATTGCTTCTTGGAACGCCGGTCATCCTGTGGGCTGGTTGGCCGTTCCTCGTGCGTGGCGTGAAATCAGTGCAGACCATGAATCTCAACATGTTCACCCTGATCGGGATGGGCGTCAGTGCGGCATGGTTGTTCAGCGTTGTGGCTGTAATAGTCCCGCAGGCCTTCCCCGACGGATTCCGTCAGGCAGATGGCAGCGTCGGCATATATTTCGAGGCTGGCGCCGTTATTGTCGTGCTCGTGCTTTTGGGCCAGATCCTGGAACTCAACGCTCGCGAGCGCACCGGCTCTGCGATACGCGCTCTCCTCGACCTCGCTGCCAAGACGGCTCGGGTGATCCGGCCAGACGGTTCGGAAGAGGAAATTCCGCTGGAGGAGGTGGTTGTCGGCGACCGGCTGCGGGTTCGCCCTGGCGACAAGGTGCCGGTCGACGGCAAGGTCATCGAAGGTCGCTCATCCGTGGACGAGTCGATGATCTCCGGCGAAGCTATTCCTGTTGAGAAAGTCGATGGAGATCCCGTTACCGGCGCAACCATCAACGGTACCGGCTCCCTCGTGATCGAAGCAATGCGCGTCGGTGCCGACACTATGCTTTCCCAGATTGTCGAAATGGTCGCCAACGCGCAGCGCAGCCGCGCGCCCATACAGAAACTGGCTGATTCCGTGGCCGGAAAATTCGTTCCTGCCGTGATTGCTGTCGCGATTTTGTCGTTCATCTCATGGTCTATATGGGGCCCGGCTCCCGCTTATGCCTATGCTCTCGTCTCGGCCGTTGCCGTACTTATCATCGCTTGCCCCTGCGCGCTTGGCCTCGCCACACCGATGTCGATCATGACGGCGACAGGACGCGGTGCGCAGGCGGGCGTACTTATCAAGAACGCCGAAGCACTGGAGCGCTTCGCCAAGGTTGATACGCTGATGGTCGATAAGACCGGCACCCTGACCGAGGGCAGGCCGAAACTGGTCGCAGTGTTGCCGCAAGAGAAGCACGACGAGGCCGAGGTCTTGCTCCTCGCCGCCTCCCTGGAGCGCGGTTCGGAACATCCTCTCGCGGAGGCCATTGTTGCCGGTGCAGAGGAACGCGGCGTTTCTTTTGCCCAAACCGAGGACTTTGAAGCGATCACGGGCAAGGGCGTCAAGGGACGCGTAAACGGCAAGGCGGTGGCCCTTGGCAATGCCAGGCTTCTTGCCGATATGGGCCTCGACGGCAGCGCATTGGTTGATGAAGCGAATAGTCGCCGTGATGAAGGCGAAACAGTGATGTTCGTTATGCTAGAGAACGAGATCGCCGGACTGGTCGCCGTCGCGGACCCGGTAAAGGAAACGACCCCGCGCGCATTGAAAGCCCTGCACGCTGAGGGTTTGCGCATCATCATGGCCACCGGCGATAATGTGCGCACCGCCAGGGCAGTCGCCGGAAGGTTGGGAATCGACGAAATCCGCGCCGATGTTCTGCCTGAGGACAAGGCCCGGATTATTCAGGAGTTACAGGCGCAGGGAAGCAAAGTCGCTATGGCCGGTGACGGGGTCAATGACGCGCCGGCATTGGCTCAGGCCGATGTCGGTATCGCCATGGGCACTGGCGCGGATGTTGCTATAGAGAGCGCCGGGTTTACCCTGGTCAAGGGCGACCTCAATGGTATAGTCCGGGCTCGGAGGCTTGCCCATGCGACCATGCGGAACATCAAACAAAATCTGTTTTTTGCAATGATCTATAACGCACTTGGCGTACCAGTGGCTGCCGGTGTTCTCTACCCGGTGTTCGGTGTGTTGATCTCGCCGATTTTCGCTGCCGCCGCCATGAGTTTTTCGTCAGTGTCCGTGATAACCAATGCGCTCAGATTGCGGACCGTCAAATTGGGAGAATAGAAATGAATATCAGTGCTGCCAGCCGGATCTCTCAACTGCCGGCGAAAACAATTCGGTATTACGAGGATATCGATCTCATACATCCATCGCGCCGGGACAATGGTTACCGCGACTATTCCGAAGACGATATATGCAAGCTGCGTTTTCTGCAGCACGCACGGAGTCTCGGGTTTACGATTGAGGATTGCCGAATATTGCTCTCACTTTATGAAGACAACAGCCGAGCGAGCAAGGACGTGAAGGCAATCGCCGCGACACATCTGCAAAAAATTGAACAGAAAATTACCGAGCTGAAATCCATGCATGCCACATTGCGGCATCTGATCAATAACTGTCACGGCGATCATCGTCCCGACTGCCCGATCATTGAGGGGCTGGCTCAAACAGGAGAACCAAGGAGCCGCAAACGCTGATCGCTATCGGGCACGTATCACGGCTCGCAAATTTGTGTTGCCTTATGTGAGATGAGACCTTGAGCTTCCATCAGATGGAAGGTCTAGGATGACTCGTATGGCGCTTTTTCTGGATGACATCGTTTAGCGATGATGCTCGTAAAATGGAGGTTTAGACATGTTGAATTATCCGATCATTGAGAAGACCGCGGTAATGGTCTCTCAATGGGGTTCCGGACAGTGGGGTCCCGGAGGAATGGGAATGGGGACATGGGGCGGAGGTGGTTTTATGTGGATTATGCCCATATTCTGGCTGGTCATATTGGGCCTGTTGATCTGGTTCGTGGTCGCTCTCGTAAGAGGCGATATGGGCAGCGGCCCCCGAAATACGACGAATAAAACACCGCTTGATATCCTCAATGAGCGTTATGCCCGTGGGGAAATAGATACTGAAGAATTTGTTGAACGCCGCAACAGACTCGAATGATGCCGGTCGGACAATTCAAACTATACAACTGTTGGAGACATCATGATTACAAGGCGTAGGCTCCTCATGGGGGGTGCGGCAACCGCAGCCGTTTCTGCGGCAGGAGTTGCGATGCCCTGGGGATTTGGTTCCATCTCTTCCCACGCCCGGATTATCGGAGCGGCCCCTCTTGCGATCCCTCCTCTTCTCAAGGGGAATCTGAAAAATGGCGTACGGACATTTGATCTGACTCTGAAGCAAGGGCAGTCCACATTCCTGCCGGGATACACAACCAGTACACTCGGAATCAATGGCCCTTATCTTGGCCCCACGCTTCATTTCACCAATGGCGAGAAGGTCCGCCTCAATGTCAAAAACACGATTGGTGAGACGACAACTATCCATTGGCACGGGCTGCATGTCCCAGCCATTGCCGACGGCGGACCGCATCAGGTAATCGGGCACGGCGAAACATGGTCACCTTCGTTCACGGTCAAGCAGCAAGCAGGGCTGTTCTGGTATCATCCGCATCTGCTTCACAAAACAGGTCTCCATGCCTATCTCGGCATGGCCGGCGGCATTCGCGTCGAGAATGCCGAAACTGATGCACTGCCCTTACCCAAAACCTATGGCGTCGACGACCTGCCCGTTGTTCTTCAGGACAAGCGCTTCAATAGCGATGGCTCGCTGCAATACGGAAATTCAATGCATGACCTGATGATGGGCATGAAGGGGGACGTTTTACTGGTCAATGGCGGTGTGGCCCCGATATTCAAGGCGACCACAGCCAAGTTGCGGCTGCGCCTGCTGAACGGCTCGAATGCGCGCACATACAACCTTGGATTTAAGGACAATCGTTCATTCGACATCATTGCCGGTGACGGCTCATTGCTGCCGGCACCCGTGAAAGCCGGTCGCGCGGTCATCGCGCCCGGCGAACGCGTTGAAATTGTCGTGGACGTTAAAAGTGCGGAGCCCGCCGAGCTTGTGACCTATCCCTATGAGAGCGTGGGTGCGATGGGTCGTGGAATGGGTCGCGGCATGATGGGTCGCGGCATGATGGGGCGCATGATGGGCATGATGGGCGACGACGGCCGGCGATTCGAAGTTCTCCGCATTGAACCCGGCGAAAAGCTTGCTCCATCACCCAGAGTTCCCGACGAACTCCTGACACTGCCGGCACTCAATGCCCGGGATGCCGTGCGGACGCGCCGCTTTGAGCTTGATATGGGCATGGGTCCCATGATGATGATGGGGAGATCGGGATTCACGATCAACGGAAAAACGATGGACATGAGCCGCATCGATGCCCGGGTCAAATTGGGTACGACCGAGATATGGGAAATAGCAAACCTGTCACCCATGATGCACCCTTTCCATATTCACGATATCCAGTTTCGGATTCTCGATCGGAACGGCAGGCCTCCGGCGCCATATGAAAGCGGCCTCAAGGACACGGTCCAGGTCAATTCGGGAGAGGTCGTGCGCGTTATTGCCAAATTCGAAGATTACGCCGATCCCAAATGGCCCTACATGTTCCACTGCCATATCCTCGAACATGAGGATGCGGGGATGATGGGTCAATTCACGGTTGAGGCTTGAATTATCCAAAAAGTAAGGGCTCTCGAAACGATCATGTCCTGCCTGTCATATCTTCAATCTCGGCTCCATCATCACCGGTCAGGTCTATTCGATGCCGATGATCATCGCCGTGATTGTCTTCTGGTATCTAGCCGGGCGTCGGGGTGCCGAAATGACCTGACACGGAGAGCAACTCAGTGCCATCGGATACCAAGCTAAGAAATTGTCGCCTGGAATCCGAGCGCGGTAATAATCTTTTTGATGCGGTTTCCTCCGCCCCCTTTTTTTAGACTAAATGCAGTTGACTCCGTACTATGGTACGTGCGTTAGGGTGATTTGACTGAGGAGATTTTGGATGCGAATTGGACAGGCTGCAAAAGCTGCAAATGTCGGAATCGAAACCATTCGGTTCTATGAACGTAAGGGCTTGATCAACCAGCCACGGCGACCCGTTGATGGAGGCTTCAGGACCTATCCGCGCGAAACCGTTAGCCGTGTCCGCTTCATTCGCGAGGCGCAGGAACTGGGCTTCTCATTGAGTGAAATCGATGAGCTTCTGGCACTGAAGTCAGATCCGGGAACGGATTGCGGCTCGGTACGTGAACGGGCACTTGAGAAGCGCCAGGAGGTTGCAGCCAAGATCAAACGGCTAAAAGAGATTGATAAGACCTTGATCACATTGATTGAAGCCTGTCCCGGCAAAGGCTCATTAAATTTTTGCTCGATACTCAATGCAATGAATGAGGGTTCGAGCACGAAGCAGAACACCCGGGCGAGACAGGCGGGGAAAGGCAGGAAATGCAATGACCAAAAAACGTAAAGTAGAAATTTTCAGCGCCGATTGTCCGATCTGCCGGGAGGCGGTTTTATTGGTGGAAAGCATCGCATGCGAAGCCTGCGACATCAGCGTGCTCGAGATGAGCGATGAGCTGGTGGCGGAACGGGCGCGCCGTCTCGGCATCCGCTCTTTGCCAGCCATTGCAATTGACGGCGTGCTTGCTGATTGCTGTGTTGGCCGGGGAATAGATGAGGCTGCACTGCGAAGGGCGGGAGTTGGCCAGCCCTTGTAAACTGAAAGCGTTAGATTTTAAGTACAAAAAGGAAAAAGATCATGAACCATACCAAATTCGCAAGATTTTTCAGGCGAACCTTTCTGCCACTTGTCGTAGGCGTCGTTCTCGTGGCCAGCACAAATGTTTGGGCCGGAACCACCCATCGGATCGGCGTTGACGGTCTCGCCTGCCCGTTCTGTGCCTACGGTGTCGAAAAGCAGCTGATGTCTATACCCGGCGTCAAATCAGTGAAAGTGACCGTGAAATCCGGGACAGTGATTGTCACCATGCAGGATGGCGCCAAGCTTTCGCGCGGGCGCGCGGGGCAGGCGGTCAAGGACGCCGGGTTTTCCATGCGAAGCTTCAAATAGCGACAAGAGTAATTGAGGGGGGTCAGAATAATGATGCTCATAAAACAAACGACCATCATCTGTGCGCTGGGAATCATGTTCACGGTAGCGGCTGATGCGGCACCTATTTCTACGAATACGGCCCTGCCGGTTGCAAAGGGAGAGTATGTGTTCCGAGAGCAGATCATTTTTAACCAGTCGGGCGACGATCCGTCTACGCTAGACCGGGATCACCAGGTCAGTGTATCGGCGAGCGTGCTGGGTTATGGCGTAATGCCAGATCTGGCGCTCTTCGGCGTCCTGCCCATCGTTTACAAACGTCTTGAACTACCAACAGCCGGCGTGACCCGGCAGGCTGGGGGTGTCGGTGATGCGCGGATTTTCGCCCGGTACACGCTCTTTCAACAGGACGCGCCTGGGCAAACGTTCCGCATTGCCCCCTTTCTTGGTGTTGAGCTTCCAACAGGTGAGAACACTAAACGGGATGCGCTTGGTCGCCTGCCTATGTCCGTGCAGCCGGGTTCTGGCTCATGGGATCCGTTCGGCGGCGTCATCCTCACCTATCAAACTCGTGATTTCGAGATCGACATGCTCGCCAGCTATCAGGCGAACACTGAAGCTTCCAATTTTGAGTTTGGCGATGTCGCCCGGCTCGATGGTTCGCTTCAATACCGCCTCTGGCCGCGCGAGTTGAGCGAAGACACTTCCGCCTTCGTCTATGGTGTGACCGAGTTCAATCTGATCCACCAAGAGAAAAACCAGGTCTTGAATGTCAGTAATCCCAATTCCGGCGGCACCACGGTTTTCGGCCTCATCGGTCTGCAATATGTCAACAAACGGCAGATTTTCGAGGTCGCCTTGCAGGCACCGCTTGTCCAGGATTTAAATGGCACGGCGCTTGAGCGGGATTATATTCTCCGCGGCAGCGTGCGCGTTAATTTCTGATGCCGAGGCTTCTCGTAAAAATTATTGGATGGGCTGCCGCCACCCTGGCCCTGCTGCTTGTCGCGGCGTGGTTGGCATTTGTGCCATCCGCCAGAGAGCCCGGTTATGAATTCGTTGCGGCCTGGGGATCGAAAGGGAGTAGTCCGGGCCAATTCGATGACCCGACGGGGATCGCCATTTCCGGCAATCAGCTTTTCATTTCCGACGCACGCAATGGCCGCATCCAGGTTTTCGATCTGAGCGGCAAATTTCTGCGAAGTTTCGGGGCACCGGGAAATAAACCCGGCGAGTTGGGGCGTCCCATGAACCTCGACATCAAAGATGGCAAACTTTACGTGCCGGAATATTTCAATGATCGCATTCAGGTCTTCAGCCTGGACGGAAAATCTCTTCGTGTTCGGTCCCGATGGCGCCATCTATGTGGCGGATTTTTACAATAGCCGCATCCAGAAACTCTCAAATGAGGGGGCGTTCGTTCGCCAATGGGGAAGCGTGCCCCCTCAAGGGCGCGGTTCGGGTGCATTCACCATTAATATGTCAAGCAGAGGGGCCGTTTCCTTCAGCTATCCGACCGATGTAGCGCTGACGAAAGGTGGCGCACTTTATGTTGCAGATGGCTATAACGACCGCGTTCAGGCGTTCAAGCGTGACGGCAGCTTTTCACATAAATGGGGCGGTCCGTTCGCGGCCAATATTTATGGTCCCTTCAATGGTTGGTTCACGACCGTCACCAGTATTGCGATCGGCCCACAAGGCAACGTATTTGTTGCCGATTTTTACAACCATCGGGTACAGAAGTTCACACCGGAGGGCGTTTTTCTATCGAGCTTCGGCGATCAAGGGACCGGTACAGGAGAATTCAATTACCCGATCGCCGTAGCTGTCGCTCCGGACGGGACGGTATTCGTGGCAGACTATGGCAATAACAGAATAACGAAGTGGCGGCCGCGTTAGATTACGGCTGAGAAAGCTCTATTTTTTCACGGGTTTGCCAACCTTCGCTCAAAGGCATCAAGGGCTGCGAACGGGATGAACCGGCTGCTCCCACTTTAGGGGCTGCTGCGGGTCATCCTGGCAATTGGCAGTGCACGGAAAGCTTCGTCCGGTGTCGCCCTGACAGTCGACGTACAAGCCTCGACTTTCCGCTTCACCCTTGAAAGCGAACGTATTGATATGTGTACCGATAGGGTGAGTTAATCTCAAAAACGGAAGCGGTGGCTGGGGCTTTAGCCTGGTGGCTTATTGACTTCTCGCTAAATCGGCCTCGATTATTGGCGTGCGTTTGTTGAACAGGAAATCCAAATTGACTCAGATCAAGGACGATCGATTTTTAACTATTTACCCTGCAAGGATAAATAGGGGGGGTATCGTTCTGCACGGAGGGGGTAATTTCTTCGGTTGACCAAAAGGTCAAAAGAGAGGTCAGATGCCCGGCGACACTAGAACGGCTTCCATCAGCCGCAGAGATTTTCTGAAAGCATCAGCAGCCGCCGTGCCAGTAGCCGCAACAGCTAATGCTGCCGTGGCGGATCCCAAAATACAATATGGCATGCTCATCGACATTCGACGTTGTATCGGCTGCCATGGCTGCAGTGTGGCCTGCAAAGCCGAGTTTGAGGTTCCTCTTGGGGCCACTAGATCCTGGGTGGAATATGTTGAGCGCGGGGCTTATCCGGACGTGCGGCGCAGTTTTCTACCACGGCTTTGCAACCAGTGTTCCAATCCCTATTGCGTACCGGTGTGCCCCACAGGCGCGACCTATAAGAGGGATGAGGACGGTATCGTCATTATCGATCCGGAGATTTGCATCGGCTGCGGAAACTGCATTCTCGCCTGCCCCTATGATGTCCGCTTTCTCAATCCCGATACCGGGGTGGCGGAAAAATGTGACTTCTGCATACATCGGGTCTCGAAAGGCCTGGCGCCTGCCTGTGTCGAGGCTTGCATTGGCAATGCGCGGATCTTCGGTGACCTGAACGATCCGGATAGCGAAATTTCCCGCCAGATCGCAACTCATCCCGTGTCTGTTTTACGACAAGGTGTGGGGACCGAACCCAATGTTTATTACATCGACGCCGATCATGCTGGAGAACGTGAGCGTGAGCAGGGGCAATACATACGCATCACGACCCACCGAAAGCAGCAGGAGAGGAGATAGTCATGACCCATGACCTCGTATGGGGATGGTCGATAATCATTCACCTCTTTTTGGTCTCGCTTGGCGCGGGAACGCTAATTGTGAGCGCGGTGCTGCTTTTGCGCGGCGGTGATGAGCGAGCTGACAGGTCCGATTTCAGGATCGCACGCATTGCCGCCTTTATCGCTCCCGTTCCCGTAATGATCGACGGCCTCATTCTGATTTCCGAGCTAGGATCGTTCCAGGCTGGCTATTGGTTCAAATGGTTGAATCTCTATAAGACGATCATTTTTACGGCGCCGATGTCCGTTGGTCTCTGGTTATTGACCGCATTCATATGCGTGAGCCTCCTTTATGCTGCGACATTCGTATTCGCTGATGCGACACCCGGTAACGTCTGGCATGGTCGAAGAAAAGTACTGGCATGGGTGGGAGTGCCTCTCGGCATCGCAGCCGCCCTCTATCCGGGTTTCCTGCTCGCCACCATGCAGGCTCGGCCATTGTGGAACACGCCGCTTCTGCCTCTGCTGTTTCTGTTGTCCTCGCTTTCGGTGGGGATTGCGGTGGCAACGCTTCTGCGCGCAATACTACGCACGAAGGCGCCGCCATCGGCCGGTGAGACTGTTCATCAGAGAGGTGCGTACGCGATGGCTGCCACGGACGTCATGCTTATCGGTGGGCAGCTTCTGCTTATAATCTTGTTCCTGCTGTTCGGCCATCTGTCAGTGGGCAGTGTAACGCACGCCATGCAGATCATTTTACCGGGCGGTCAAATGGGCTCACTTTTCTGGATCTGGGTTGTGCTGATAGGTCTGCTGACGCCGGGTCTTATCGAATTGTCTTACCTGCTTCCAAAACTGCGCGAGAGGGGCGAATTCTCTTTACCAACTGCGCTCCAGCTTGCCGTACCACTCACTGTTTTCGTCGGTGCCTTCATGCTGCGCTACGTTTTGACAATTGCAGGACAAATCACAGGGGCAACCGGAATTTGAAGGAGTGAGATATGTCGAACCGCCGCGAATTCTTGAAATTTGGCGCCGCCTCCGCCGCTTTGGCCGTTGCAGGCACGGACGCCAAGGCCAAAAAGCCTGCACAATTCAAAAAGGGAGGCATGGATTTCTCCCCCGAAACCCAGAAGGCTCGCCAGGCCGTGCCCACGGCGTGCTGGCAATGCGTCACGCGTTGCCCTGTGATTGGATATGTCGAGAACGGCCGGTTGGTGAAAATCGGCGGGCAACCGGAGTCGATCAGAACAGGTGGTCACCTATGTGCCAAGGGTCAGGCCGGTGTCAACCAGGTCAACGACCCGGACCGGCTTCTTCACCCCTTGCGCCGCGTCGGTAAACGCGGTGAAGGTAAATGGAAACGTATTTCCTGGGACGAGGCAATAAGCGAGATTGCAGGCCGCCTCAAGAAACTGCGCGATGAGGGGCATCCCGAGAAGTTCATGTTCCACTACGGGCGGATGAAAGGCAGCTCCAGCAAATTAATCAAGAGCGTTTTTCTTGCCAGTTACGGGACCGGCACCATTGGCAATCATACGGCCATCTGCGAATCCTCTAAATGGACCGGGCAGGAATTGACCTGGGGCAAGCATTACGACAATTGGGATTTCGACAAGACCAAATATGTACTGAATTTTGGCAGCAATTGTCTCGAAGCCCACACGAACCATACACCGGTCGCCTACCGCCTAACGACGGCTCTGGTGGACCGGCAGATCAAGATGGTGACATTCGATCCCCGGCTCTCCAACACGGCCGCAAAATCCTCCGAATGGGTGCCCATCAAGCCCGGCACCGACTTGGCGGTTGTGCTCGCCATGTGCAACGTAATCATGGCGGAAGAACTCTATCGAGGAGAGGGCGAAGCGTTTCTGAAGTTCTGCAAGGTGACAGAGGGGGCCGATGCCACGACCGAGGAAAAAATTAACGCGTTGAAAAAACATCTGGCGCAATATACGCCGGAATGGGCGGCTGGAATCAGCGGCGTTCAGGCAGACAAGATCCGTGAAATCGCCCGTGAACTCGCCACCAGTAAACCAGCCTGCGTCGTCAGCTACCGCGGTGCCGTGACACATTATTATGGATCGGAAGCGGAACGCGCCATACAAATGCTGGCGGCGATCACGGGAAATATCGACAATCCCGGCGGCCGCTGCCTGGCGGTTGGCGCCAAGTGGAAATATCCGCATGGACCGAAAAACAAACCGAAAACCAAAAAACTGAAGATCCTCGATGGATTTAACGGGACTGTGAGCCTGCCAACACATCATGTCAGCCATCAGGTGTTGTCCATGATCAAGGACGGCAGCCATGGCCGGCCCGACGTCTATATGTGGTACTGCTATCAACCAGTTTATTCCAACGGGGATTGCAAAGAGAATATCGCCATCTTGAAGGACGAGTCGCTCTTGCCGTTCACCGTGGCCGTCAGTCCGTTCTATGACGAATCCTCGGAATTGGCGGATATCATCCTGCCCGATGCCACCTATCTCGAACGTTGGGACTGGGAGGATATGGTCTCTCCCAACCAGGTGCCGGAATATTACATCCGCCAGCCTGTGGTGAAACCTCTGGGCGAAGTCCGTGACTTTGCCGACGTTTGCTGCGAGTTGGCCGAGCGGATGGGGTTTCCCTTAGGCTTCAAATCCAAGGAAGAGTTCGTCAATCAGTCATGCGCGATGACACCTGCCGTCAAAGCAGCAGGCGGATTCGAATATATGAAGGAGCATGGCGTCTGGCATGATCCCAAGGCCAGACCGAAATATTATTCTTACAAAAAGGAAGTGTCGCCTGCTGCGCTGCAGGTGGATGGCGTGATTTTCGATGAAGCAACGGGCGTCTACTGGAACTGGCACAAATCCAAAGCCAAAAGCGCAGGGGAAGCAGGCTCGACCGGCTACACGCGCACCAAGAAATCCTACAAGGGCTATGTGGGGCAAAAGATCGGGGACAAAGTCTATGTCGGTTTCAAGCCTGACAAGGTGAACAAGTCCGGCTATTTCGAGTTCTATTCCCACATCATGGAGGAGAAGGGGTTTGCGCCTCTTCCGAGTTACAAGCCGATCCCCGAGCACGTGGCGATGAAGCCCGGTGAACTCATTCTCACGACGTACAAGGTCAATGTGCAGACCCACTCCCGGACACAGAACAGCAAATGGCTGAGCGAGATCTATCACAACAATCCGGCGTGGATTAATCCGGAGACCGCAGCATCACTGGGCATTGGTGAGGGCGATAAAATCAAGGTCAGGTCAGAAAAGGGGACTATAGAAATCAGCGCACGCGTCACCCCCGCCGTGGCGCCGGGCGTCATCGCCATCTCGTTCCATTGCGGGCACTGGCAGTATGGACGCTATGCGTCAGGCGAGAAAACCGGTTTTGGTGATCTGCATGACCCGGATGGCGCTCGCATCTGGTGGACGGATAAGGGCGTGCACCCCAATTGGATCATCCCGAACAAGCCCGACCCGATCAGCGGGGTGCAACGGTGGATGGATACTGTGGTCACCGTGACCAAGGTGTGAGATTGCTTCACGAATTTGTTCCCCGTCAGCAAATTGGACAATGGTTGTTTATCAATAGATTTGTCCCTGAGGTTTCCCTTTTCTTTTTTGTAATTCCACTGAGGTTGGGGGACACTGTTGCTCATGACTGCTCGTCCAAGCACATGAGTTTTGTTACTCATAAGCTAACCGATGCAGTTTTTTGGATTTGAGAAAGAACCTAAGCCCTTGGAAGAAAAATGGTGCCCAGGGGCGGAATCGAACCACCGACACGCGGATTTTCAGTCCGCTGCTCTACCAACTGAGCTACCTGGGCATGGGGTCTTTTGCTCTTGAACCATCTTCCGCGCTTGAGAGAAAATGCACCCGGGCCGCGTTAATCGTCAAGGTCCGGACTTCTGAGAAAGACTCCTCGGCGGCTTATAAGGAATGATGGGCCGGATGTCGAGTGTTTCCAACCCTCTATTCAGGACATATCGCAAATAGCCGTAATGTCTGCGTTATCAAGGTCTCAGTTTTTCCGATCGGGGACTTCATCGTCTTCAAAACTTCGATAGCTCCCGCCATCTTCCGGCAAGCCACCATCTTCATCGGAATCCTCCGATCCGGAAATTACATATCTGCCGGTGAGCCAGCGGCCCAGATCAATGGTTGCACAACGCTTTGAGCAAAAGGGCCGGTATTGTTCGACGGCCGCGTCCTCGCAGATCGGGCATTTCGTCTGTTGGATTTTTTTGGACGGATTGTTTTTCATAATCTTTTTCGGCAACCCTGCATCTGCGACCCTGCCGGCATCAGTCGACCTGGGATTCGCTCAGCTTGAGCCAGTTGAAATAGATCGGGAAGCCTTCGCCGGTCAGGAGATTGACCGTCTCGGTAATCGGCAGGCCGACGACATTGGTATATGACCCCGACAGTTTCTGCACGAATGCGCCGGCAATTCCCTGAATGGCATATGCACCGGCCTTGCCGCGCCATTCGCGCGAGGCGATATAGCTGTCCATTTCCTCTTTGCTGAGCCGCTTGAAACGGATGCGGGTTTCGACCAGTTTCGATCGGGCGTTGTTTTCAGGGGTGATCAGGGTGACGGATGTGAAAACACGGTGGGACCGGCCCGACAAGAGCTGCAGAGAAGCAATAGCCTCTTCGACAAATTGCGGTTTCATCAGGATGCGCCGACCAACGGCAACCACCGTGTCCGCCGCCAGGATATAGGCATCCGCGAATTCGGGATCGTTGACGATATTGGCTTGCGCGTATTTTGCCTTTTCCAGGGAAAGCCGCTTGACGAGCGTGCGCGGCATTTCACCCTTTTTGGGTGTCTCGTCAATTGAAGCGGGTCTCAGGGCATCGGGCTCGATACCGACCTGTCCGAGAAGACTCAAGCGGCGCGGCGAGGCGCTGGCGAGCACGAGTTTCGGCCGCAAGGTCGCCCTGCGGCCGGTCGGCTTCGTCCTCGAGCGCTTTTTTCGCAGCGACCGGCCACCAAGGGCCTCGAGTTTATTTAAAGCGGTAAGTGATACGCCCTTTGGTGAGGTCATAAGGTGTCATCTCAACGAGGACTTTGTCGCCAGCCAATACGCGGATACGGTTTTTGCGCATACGTCCTGCGGTATGCGCGACGATTTCATGTTCGTTTTCGAGTTTCACGCGGAATGTCGCGTTCGGAAGAAGTTCCGTCACGACACCCGGAAATTCGAGGAGTTCTTCTTTTGCCATTTTACCTCTCTTGACAAATGTCTATGGCAGAATTTGCAGTCTCATTGAAAAAAATCAAGGTAATTCGAGATTTTCTTGCAGGTCACGGCCAGCGGCCATGAATGCAGGGCGTCTGGCCGGCAATGCACGCGAAAATCTGTTTCCAACGCAAAGGGGACACTGCCCGGCATGTTCGATTTCAAGGAGCGGGCGATCCCCCCAGCCCGAATCGCTCCTTGATCCTCTCAAGCAAGGATTGCCTCAGATCCCTGAAAGCCTCCAGCCTTTGTTCGCGATTTCCAGTCACCAGCGTTGGATCATGTGTTGGCCAGTATTCGGTCTCAAGCGCCATGGTTCGCGTCATTTCCATGGCCTGATGGTGGGCTTCGGGCGTCAGGCTGACGATCAGATCGAATGAGGTGTCGCGCAGATCGCTGAAGGTTTTCGGTTCATGGCCGGAAAGATCAATGCCGATTTCATCCATAACGGCAATCGTGAACGGATTGGTTTCGCCACAGTGCACCCCCGCTGACTTCACGTAAATCCGCCCGCCGGCGAGATGGCGCAGAATGGCGCATGCCATGGGCGACCTCACGGCGTTCATGTTGCACGCGAAGAGGACCGCCCCGGGTAAGTCAGTGGTTGGCCGGGAGGGCATGACGGTTATCCCCTCCAGTGAAGGGCGCAAATGAGGGTGAACAGACGCCGGGCCGTATCGAAGTCGACGTTTATTTTGTCCTTGAGCCGCTCCATCAAAAGGCGGCTGCCATCGTCATGAAGACCGCGGCGCCCCATATCGATTGCTTCGATTTTGGCGGGGGAGGCGGTCTTGATGGCTTCGAAATAGCTCTCGCAAACCAGAAAATAGTCTTTCACCAGCTTCCTGAACGGCGTGAGCGAAAGCGCATAATTCATATATTTTGTTTGATCCGCGTGCTCCACGGCCAGGACCAGCTTGTTGTCATCGATGGACAGCTTCAACCGATATGGCCCGTTCTTGCCGTTTGCCAGTTCGAAATAATTGTCTTCGAGCAAATCGTAGATCGCGACTTCGCGTTCGTGCTGGATTTCAGGCGTGTTGGATCCGATGGTGTCCTCATCGAGGATGACATCTACCAGGCGGCAACTGTCGCTGCTGTTTTGCTCTCCATCACTCATAGGAATGATTTTAATCCGGCTTGTTTAAAATTCGATGTTTTATGGCTGTTTTTTCAAACGGATGGCGACAGAATTTTTATGGGCTGCAAGCCCTTCTGCTTCGGCCAAGGCCATTGCGGCGGGACCCAGTCGGGCCAGGTTTTCCGCATTGAGACGCAAAATCGACGAGCGCTTGACGAAATCAAGCACACCGAGACCGGATGAAAAACGCGCACTGCGGGCCGTCGGGAGAACGTGATTCGAACCGCCGACATAATCGCCGATGACTTCCGGCGTGTGGTGGCCGAGAAATATGGCGCCGGCATTGCGGATCTCAGGGAGAAAGGCTTCAGGATTTTCCGTTGCAATCTCCAGATGCTCGGGCGCAATCCGGTTGGCGAGGTCCGGCGCCCGGTCGAGCGACGGCGTGAGAATGACCGCGCCAAAATTGCTCCAGCTCGCGGCGGCAATGTTGTTGCGCGGTAAATCCTTGAGTTGGCGATCGACCTCGGCAGATACGGCTTCTGCGAGTACGGGGCTGTCGGTGATGAGGATGGATTGCGCCGACATATCGTGTTCCGCCTGGGCCAGAAGATCGGCCGCAATCCAGGATGGATCGGCATTCGCGTCGGCAATAATCAGGACTTCGGACGGACCGGCGATCATATCGATGCCAACGGTTCCGAAAACCTGGCGCTTGGCTTCTGCGACATAGGCATTTCCGGGGCCGACGATTTTTGCAACCGGCGCCATGGTTTCAGTTCCGTAGGCGAGCGCGGCCACCGCCTGGGCGCCGCCGACCCGATAGATTTCGTCGACGCCTGCCAGCCGGGCGGCCACCAGAACAAGGGGATTTGTCTCGCCGTTCGGTGTGGGCACAACCATGGCAATGCGCGGGACGCCGGCGATTTTTGCAGGGATGGCGTTCATGAGAACCGAGCTCGGATAACTCGCCGTGCCTCCGGGAACATATATTCCGACAGCATCAATGGGGGTCCAGCGGTAGCCGAGTTCGATGCCGATGGCATCGCGGTAGCTGTCGTCTTCGGGCACCTGACGCTGGTGATGGCTGGAAATCCGCTCATGGGCAAGGGTCAGGGCATCAAGCGTTTCGCGGTCAATTTTTTCATGGGCAGCGTCAATCTCGTCATTACCGACCCGCGCGCCACTGTCCTTGAGGTCGATGCGATCGAAACGCTCGGTCAGTTCATACAGGGCGTCATCGCCACGCTCACGGACATCCGAAACGATCTTTTTCACAGCGTCCGCCACATCGTCGGCGGCATCCCGCCTGGCGTTCAGGAGGACATCGAATTTATCGTCAAAATCGCTATCGCTTGTGTTGAGGGTGGTTACCATGGCGTTTTTCCGGAAAATCTGAAAATCCAACCGCGCCGGAGAGCAGCTCCGCGGCGACATTCATGCCGATGTATCGCTTTCTTCCCTGGAGTCGTTCTCGTCCGAATGTTCGGGGATGGAACTCGCGCTCCAAGCCGGTCCGAGATCCTTGAGCTCGGCCTCAAGACATTCGACCTCCAGACGGATCGCGCCGCCACCGGAGAAATTGAACGTTACGATGCCTTCCGGAGCCGAGCTTTCCTCGAATTCTATGGAAAGAAGTTCGAGCACGGCATTGGGGGCGTCGTCTTTAATTTTAAGGCGTTGGACGCGTTTGACGTGTTCGAAGCGGAGGCCGGTTCGCCGGCGTTCGACGTTCTTCTTGCCATTGCCGGCGGGTTGCAGCGCGGCATGCCAGTTAAACCGGTTGGCAATGATCACGAAACGCCCTTCGCCCGGCAGATAGGCAATATCGCCAACGCGCAGGATAGCGTCCTGCATGTGGGCAGACAGGGTCACCAGGCCCTCCGGATCAAAGGCTATGAGTTTTAATTCGGTCATCGCGAGGCTGTAAAAAAATCCAAAATTCGATAATGGGGATATTTGCCCCAAATTTCTGTCATTGCTGAAAGTGATAACCACCTTAAGCCTGCCGCGCAATGATATGTTGCTCTGCGGCAAAGTTTGTCACAGGCTCTGGAGAGATGAAATCAAGCGTTCACCCGGGTGGCAGACCGGTATCAGCCGGCCAGACGTTCGATGCTGGCGCCACAGTTCCTGAGCTTCTCCTCAAGACGTTCAAAACCTCGGTCCAAATGGTAAACGCGGCTGATTGTTGTCTCGCCCTCCGCTACAAGTCCTGCAATCACCAGCGACACGGAAGCCCGAAGGTCGGTGGCCATCACTTCAGCGCCCTTGAGTTGCGTCCGGCCACGGATGGTGGCGAGTTCGCCATTAAGCTGGATATCGGCACCGAGCCGAGCAAGTTCCTGAACATGCATGAAACGGTTCTCGAATATCGTTTCGCGGATGGTGCTGGTTCCCTCCGCACGGGTCATGAGCGCCATGAGCTGGGCCTGCAGGTCGGTAGGGAAACCTGGGAATGGCTGAGTTTCGACGGAAACCGGACTAGGGCCACCGTTCATCTGGCGGACACGGATGCCACCCTCTTCGGGAGTAATCTCGACGCCGGCTTCGATCAATATGTTGATGGCGGATTCTAGCAGGTCGATGCTGGTATCCTTGAGCAGGACCTCGCCTCCGGTTGCCGCCACGGCCATGGCGAATGTGCCGGTTTCAATGCGGTCCGGCAGAACCGTGTGGGTGGCGCCCTCGAGATTGGTCACGCCCTGGATATGCAATGTCGATGTGCCGATGCCTTCGATCCTGGCGCCCATTTTATTCAGACATGTTGCCAGATCGCCGATTTCGGGTTCGCGCGCTGCGTTTTCAAGAACCGTTTCGCCCTTGGCCAGGACGGCGGCCATCAGCACATTGTGGGTGGCGCCGACAGAAACTTTCGGGAAAATAACCCGCGCCCCCTTGAGGCCGCCGGGCGCCTTGGCGAGAACATAGCCGTTATCAATCCGGATATCGGCGCCGAGCGCCTCTAGGCCCATGAGATGAAGATCGACGGGACGGGTGCCGATGGCGCAGCCGCCGGGGAGCGAAACTTTTGCCTCGCCGCAGCGACCGAGCAACGGGCCGAGAACCCAAAAACTGGCCCGCATGCGCGAAACCATGTCATAGGGCGCTGTGGTGTCGACGATATCGCGGGCGGTCAAATGGAATGTTTCACCCAGATAGCCGTTCGAGCCGGCGCGTTTGCCGTCAACGGATAAATCAACGCCGTGGTTGCGCAATATGCGCGTCAGCAGATTGACGTCGGCCAGATTGGGTACGTTTTTCAGCGTTAACGTTTCGCTGGAAAGCAGGCTGGCGATCGTCAGCGGCAGGGCTGCGTTCTTAGCGCCGGAAATGGGGATGACGCCATTAAGCGGCTGACCGCCGATGATGCGAATTCTGTCCATGAGGTCCGATAGATAATTTAAGAGGTGAGTTCAAGTGATGAGTTGAACGCGATCATAGCGTTTCCGCCACCGCGCTTCATGTGCTTCAGATGTAAAGCGAGAAACTTGCTTAATGGTTTATGTGGCCTCCGCCCCGCCGGGGATGAAGACGTAAAGGGGTCCGGCCCTGTGGCCGGGCTATAATCTGGCATTGAGATGAGCGATTATCAATGGAAAATTACGAAGTCTCGCCTTCAGAACCTGTAGATTTCCGGTTCATGTCGCGCATATGGTCCTTGCGCTTTTTCAGATTCGATCTGAGCTCGGCTGCCAGACGTTCTTCCCGGCCGGACTCGGATTTGGTGGCGTTCGATTTGACATCCTGTTTATTTTCTTCAGCCATATTGGGCCTCCGTGTCGTGATTGAAACTCTGGAACGGATCAGTGCGCAGTATAATATGAGCGCCGCATGAGCGCTAGGGCCGGAACGGCTCCGGACGTTGCAGTTGCGCAGGGTGACAAGTTATGGCAGTAGGACAGATATTACCCGGACTGGCCGCCGTAGCTCAGGGGTAGAGCGCACCCTTGGTAAGGGTGAGGTCCGGAGTTCGAATCTCCGCGGCGGCACCAGGGGCCGGCTCTTTTCGTTATATCTTCTTCGCCAATATGTCGCCGCGCCGCCGCCGGGCTGATCCTGTATGGCGTCAGCAAGAATTAAGTCTCAAAATTCCAGTTGTGATCGCGGGCCATGAGGATCATGGCGCGTTCGGTCAGCGCGGTGATCGTCAGCAGCGGATTGACGCCCAAAGAGCGCGGGATGACGGATCCGTCGCAGACGTAAAGCCCCTTGTGGACGGCTGATGCAGCGCTTTCCGGAGTGCCGTCAAAAACCTGGCACTTGTGGTTGACGACGCCGAATGAGCGATCCGATCCCATGGCGCAGCCTCCAAGCGGGTGCGCGGTTGCCGGGCGGCTTCCAACCATGGTCTCCGAAAGCGGGCTCTTGACATAGGATGCTCCCGCGCCGCCGGTAATTTTCTCCAACATTTCATCGAGCCGAGCATAAACCGGTTCCTCTGCCACACAGGGCCATGAGAGCGTCAGGCGGTCGTCATTGAGGATCATTTCGCCCTCCGCCCTGTCATGGGAAACGGCGAAAAAGGTCTGGAGGCTGGCAAACGGGCCGTTGTAGACGCCCTTGATCAGGCTCTGCAGGGCGCCGAGGATACGGCCTCCCGGAATAAACAACATCGGCAACAGGGGCGCCAAAGCCGAGGGTAGAACGCCTTCCTGCACATATATTTCCCGATCGAGGTTGCCGGGATCCGAGATCTTGATCTGGCCCGATACGCATGCGCCGATATCACCCAGATCGACGCGGGGGGGATGGCCGACTCCGATCGAGTTGACCCTGTCATCGGCGCCGTAGCCGAAGGCGATGATATCGCCATTGGCGGAAAAGCGCCGGCCGAGCCGGTCTGACAGCGCAAGGCCCATATTTCTGGAGCGCAGCAGAATTTCTGTCGAGCCCAGGGTTCCGGCGGCGAGAACGACCCTGTCCGTTTCCACCACCAATGTCTCGCTCTCCCCTTCTCCGGATTGGCTCGCGTCTGCCGCATGACAGAACACCCTCCAGCCATTATCCGATTTTTCGATATGGCTAACGCGTATTTCCGTGTAGATTTCAGCGCCGTGGTTGCAGGCGTCGGGAAGATAGGTGAGCGCAACCGTGTTTTTTGCACCGACATTGCAGCCCGAGCAGCAATCTCCGCATAATGTGCAGGCGGGCTGATCGATATTAGCGGGATTTGTATTTTTCTCGAAGCTTACGACGACTTCGGCAGGCTTTGGCGCTGTGGCGATGGCGCTCCCCGATTTTTCCAGGGCCCTGTATTTGGTCATGGAGGCTGCTCGATCGTGTACCGCCGGGCGCAGCATCCGCCGCGCTCGTTCATAGGCCTCGTCAATGAGATCAGAGGACCGGATTTCATCCGGCCATATCCCATCCTCAAACACCCTGCTGTCGGGCCGGAGCGCAACACCCGCATTGACAAGGGAGCCGCCGCCAAGGCCCCGACCTATGAGGACATGGATATCGCGGCCCATGCGGAAATCATAAAGCGCCGTTTCAGAACCGGTATCGATCCGTTCGCCGGTTACTTTTAGGTTGTTTTTGAGATCCGGAAATCGAGTGGGAAAGGCGCCGGTTTGAAATTCACGCCCGCGTTCGAGCACGCAGACGGACCGGCCGGCGCGGGCAATGCGCGACGCTGAAACGCCGCCGCCATAGCCTGATCCGACGATCACCGTGTCGTATCGGGGCCTTAGCGCGCGCAGGGGGGAGGAGAGTGTCAAGTTTTTCGGCTCAACGGCCATCGGGCGTCCTTGCGGGAAATCGTGTGTCAGCTGTTCAGCGGGAGACTATCCGACGAACCGTTTCTCAGCAATCATGCCGCGCAAATCATGCTGCGCAAATGATGCCATGCAATTAAGATTGCGACATTGTTCAGAAAATAAAAAGCCGGTCAATATCGCATTGACCGGCTTGATATCTATTTCGATCGGGACGTCTTTTTATTTTTTCAAGGCGTCGCGAATTTCCTCGAGAAGAACTTCCTGGCGGGGCGGTTCCGCAGGAGCCGCTTCCTCTTCTTCTTTCTCCATTTGCGCCTTGGCGGTATTAATGACTTTGATGAGCAGGAAGATGGCGCCCATAATGATGAGGAAGCTGATCATGCTGTTGATGAACGAACCGTATTTTATAATGACGTCCTTGCCGTCAAATCCCTTGCCGAGAGAAAGGCCGAGTTCGGAAAAGTCGACACCGCCCATGAGATAGCCTATCGGCGGCATGATGATGTCCGCGACGAGCGATTTTACGACGGTTCCCGCGGCACCGCCGATGATTATACCTGTCGCCATATCGATGAAATTGCTTTTCATCGCGAAATCTTTGAATTCTTCAAGCATGTTTGACATTAATCTCTCCTGATTGATGTGAGCAGTTGTTCAGCCTTGGGTAATTTACATACATGAAGTCTCAACAAAGAATCCCTGAACAATCTTTTCTAGTCGATAGAATTTACTGTAATTTTCAAATAGTTCGAACGCAGAGCGAATCATTTGAAATAGACTAGAAAAATAGCCCAAACGCATCAATGACTATTGGAATATCAGGTTTGTTTACCCACACGCCGCTTATCCGGTATCGCCTGGCTGCTGTAATCCGGGGCAAATCCCGCATTATGGTTTTTTCATTTATCCTGTTATTGCAACTAACAGTTTGAAAGAAAAAGGACATGTATCGTCTTTCCATGCGATTGTTATGGACAGGCTGGCAACAATAATCTCAGCTTGCGCGGTCTGCCTCAGTCCAACCAAAATGAGCTGTAAAAGATTTAGTTTATTTTATTTAGCCACAGGCGAGAGGTTCCGAATTGCTCGATCTTAAGTATCGCCGGCCTTATTGGCGCGAAACGCGGACGCTGATGCTGCGATTTATCGCGCCAGGGGCTGTTCTCGTCCTCGGCACGCTTCTTTTTTGGGAAAAAATAAGCGCGTTCAGCTTTATCGGCTTTCCACTCGGGTATTTTCTTTTGATGCATGGCTTTATCATTCTTGGAATTGTCGTGATGGCATGGCATGGCGTGGCCCAGGGCCGGATTGATCGCCGTCATGGAATTCATGGGGACGAGTAAAGGCCATGACCCTGCATACTCAGTACCGGAGGGCTAATCCCCGACTCGGGATTTATTTCAGCATTTTTGCGGCGATTGTAATCGGCCTGATCTTTTTTCTGCTGATTATCGAACAGCTCGGCGCCGATGAATTGTCCATCCGTTTCGTTATGATCGGCTCGGTCCTCGGGCTTTTCGCCCTGATTGCGGTGCTGGCATTTACACTGGATGTTACGGATTTTTTTGTTGTCGGTCACAGGGTTCCGGCATTTTTCAACGGGCTCGGACTATCGGTGACGGCGCTGGGTTCTGTCGGCGCTCTTTCGCTGACCGGTATTTTTTTTCATGGCGGATTCGACGCGCTTCCCCTGGCCATGGGATTGATGGCGGGCATGGTTCTTATGGGGCTTTTGATTGCGCCCTATTTCAGCAAATTCGGGGCCTATACCGTGCCGGGTTATCTCGGCGGGAGATTTAACAGCCGTGTGCTCCGGTTTACATTCGCATTTCTCGTTATCCTGCCATGTTTCATTTTTCTACTGGCCGAAATACAAATCGGCTCGGCCCTGCTGGGCATGGTGATTGACCGCAGTCCCGATGTTGCGATCAAGGCGTTCACCGGCCTCGTCGCGTTCATGATCGTATGGGGCGGTGCTCGCGGATTGATATGGACCAATGGCGCGCAGGGTATCGTATCCTTGATCGCAATTCTCGTGCTGCCCGTAATCGCGGCCGTACTGCTGACCAATCTGCCCGTCCCGCAGATTACCTATGGCACGCTTCTTGACGATCTTTCGCGGCTTGAGTCCGAATACGGGCTCAGACCGATAACAGCGCAGAGCGGCAATATCGGCGAATTGCTGGAAATGGGGGCGCGCAATCTCGAAAAACCGTATTTACAGGCGTTCGGTTCGATCGACCGGATCGAATTTATTCTGATAATTGCGACATTGATGGCAGGAATCAGCGCCGCGCCACATATGCTCGTGCGCCTGAGCACGGCATCCGGCGTGTCGGAAATCCGCAGGGGGGTTGGATGGGGCGCTCTGTTCCTTGGCCTTATACTGCTGACAATTCCTGTGATCGCGGTTTTCGTCAGATATTCGATATTCGACAAGTGGGTCGGACTGACACCTGACCAGCTGCCTCAAATTCTGGATATGTTCACGCGCGCCGGTTTTATCAATGTCGACCAGAATACAGACAATCTGAGCATTGCCGATCTAGAGATTTCCCGTGAGGCGGCACTTCTGTTATTCCCGGCAGTGCATGATTTTCCCGAAATCTTCACGCATCTTGTCGTGGCCGGGATGATCGCCATGGCGCTGGCGGCCGCCAGCGCGCATCTGATGGCGATGTCGACAATGGTGACGCTTGATATAGGATCCATCGGTGAGGAAGACATCGGGCATAATTTGCGTCAAACCGTGATTGTACGTGTTCTGATGGTCATTTTCGGAGGCCTGGCCGGTTGGGGTGTCCTGTCATGGCGGATAGACCCGCTGGAATTGTTCGTTTACGGATTGCAGCTAACCTCGGCAATAGGTTTTCCGGTCATGATCCTGTCGATATGGTGGAAGCGCTTCAATCACTGGGGGGCGCTGGCGGGGATGATCTCGGGATTTACGGTGACTCTCGGATATATGGTATCGGTGAAGATGGGCTATGCACCCGAATTACTGGGTCTCGACCACAGGCTGGCAGCAATTTTCGGCCTTCCTGCCGGCTTCGCAGCCGCGATATTTGTCAGCCTGCTGACCCCGGCCCCTGGCACGGAGCAAATCGAACTGGTGCGCGATATGCGGATTCCAGGCGGCGAGACGCTTTATGACCGCACGATGAGATTCGCCAGGCTCAAGGCGCAACGCACTCAAAACCGAAAATGAGCCTGCGCTCAATTTCCGTCGCTGGCGCTACCCAGAAACTGTAAAACGACTTTTCTCTGATGCGGTTTGAACCTGTGTTCGATCAGAAAGAGTCCCTGCCAGGTGCCGAGGGCTGTTTTACCATCAATGACGGGTATAGACAGGCTGGTCGCGGTAAGGAGGGATTTGATATGGCCGGGCATGTCGTCCGGCCCCTCATTGCAATGACGGTAAGGCTGATCCTCCGGCGCGAGGCGCTTCAAGGCATCCTGAAGATCCTGAAGGACATCGGGATCGGCATTTTCCTGAACCGTCAGGGACGCCGATGTATGGCGGATGAAAGCCGTCAGGAGGCCGCCATGGGCATTGATGCTTTCAATCCAGTTTTCGACCTTTGAGCTGATGTCTGTGAAACCCTGGCCGGGAGTGTCAATTACCAGTTCGGTTTGCGCGGTGCTTACAGGGTGCATCTCAAACTTTCAGATATGTCGGTTATTGTCGGTTAGGTCATAAACAGAAAACTTAAAGCGGTGTGCCCGGCTCTTGATCTTCCTTGAGTTCGTTTACCATGCCCTTGAATTTTTTTGCCAGTTTTTCGAGAAAGCCGATGATCTTGTCAACATCCTGATCGCTCGGCAAAGTGATACTGCCCGATCCCGAACCATTTTGTCCGCCATTTTTTATTTGAGAATCCAGGACGCGTCTCAGCTCCCGGACTTCGTCCTTAAGTTCCTCGTTCTCTTTCGTGATGGCTGCCAGTTTATCCTGCATCGATAGCTGGTCATCGTCGACGGGCGTGCAGGACCAACCGCTTTCCGTTCTGGCGCAAAGCGCCACAGCACCGCTTTGACTGTCAAGACGGAGATAACCGTCATCGGTCGGGGTCATGGTGTAGCGCCCTTCGCCATCGGCCGCCGTGGCGAATTGGATGGGCGATATCAGCATCATGGCCGCCAGCAGTGCGGCGGGAAGAATTGCTTTGCGGGGGGTGTTTTTCATCCTGATAAACTCCTGAGCTAAACCCGTGGGAGGGGTGTCTTCCCTTTTAAGCCGGGCAAAAATACGCGGTTGGCATGGTTTAAACTAAGCCTTTCACATCGGCTGTTCAAGACAAGCCCGGCAGCAATATATCCGAGCCATGGCCGATTCAAGGTCGCATTGGAAGGATTGCCATTGCGACCCCTGCGGGGCAGGCGCGTGTTTCACGGGATTACTGAACCAGATTCTTACGGACTTTAACGAAAACTTTACTCGTGGCTGAGAGTGTTAGCTGTGGTCTTCGTTAGTTCTCGCGTAGGACCCCGTGATCGCTTGCGCCCCCGTCGGTTTGCCGACACGCCGGCGTTGCTGGTCACCAAAAGCGTTCTGGGTAAGTGGTGGTTATGTGTTTCGTTTTATTGAAGCAGTGCCCGTGGGGAACCAAATGACATCCAACAAAAATCCAATTCAACCCAGCTCGAATGCTGTAAACGAGAAGCAGCAATCAGCAGATCTATCCGCACATACAACCGAACTCGAGGAGCTCTTGAGCACACTCGGGCATGCAATTGCGGACAGTCAGCGCCAGCATGATGACAGCCTCTCGGAGATAAGCTCACGCGCAAAAAAACTGAGCATTCAGGCCGATGAGGCGAAAAACAATCTGAATGAAAATGAAGCTGACGTTTTCGGCTCACTCGAAGACCAGATCGCCGATCTGGCTCATGGTGTCGGGAGCAAGGGGGAAGCCTCGGATGTCCTTGATGATCAGGCGGAGATCCGTAAGGCGTCCATGCCTCTCGATAGCGGAACGGACCTGGATAGCGGCGCGGCGCCGGAGGTGGACAACCCGGACCAGGCATACGAACGTGCTTTCGATAGGGAATGGGATCAACAGGCCGCGGACGAACTCGCGCGCATTTACACCGCGATGGACACTGACTCGGTTACCGGAGAGGTCGCGGTTTCCAGCGAGGACGCGGTTTCCAACGATGACGCGGTTTCCAAAGAGGACGCTGTCGCCATTGACGAAAACGGTGTCAGCGGTTATGCCGCGGATGATCGCCGCGAAGAGCAAGCCACCACGGAAGCCGCGGTTGAAGCGGTTCACGAAATCGATGCCGATGATGGACGGGACGACCCCGAGACAGACTTCGCAACCCATCCCGATATGACGCTCGAACCCGATATGGCGCCCCAGCCCGATATGGCGCCCCAGCCCGATATGGAGATTGACGTCAACGCTCACGGCCAGATGGTCGCGGATGCCGATGATTACGGACAGGCGCGCGGCGACGCACCGGCGATGGCCGTGGCGGCTGATGTTTCGCTTGAAGATCGGTTTGCAGAGATAGCTTTACGGCTTGAGGAGGCGTTTGGGGGGGAGCAAGAGGATTCTACACTGCTCGCCATTGAAAAGCGCTTCGATCTACTTGAAAACAAAATGAACGAGGCGATCACGAATCCGGAAGACAGTGAAGCCATACGTTCCCTCGAGCAACAGGTCTCCGGTCTCAAAGAGCAGTTTCAACATGCAGAAAGGCAGCTCGGGCGCATCGCGGCGATCGAGGAGAATATTGATCATCTCGTTCAGGAAGTCGAAAAATCGCGTGGGGAGAGCAGCGCGATTTTGGCGGCGGTCCCGATGGCCGGTGAAAGCGCCAGCAATGTGTCACAGGGGGACCCTGAGCATGGCAAGAGGCTTGAAGAATTGCAAAGCGTTCTTGAAAGCTACATCCAGGACAGGCGTGCGGGCGATGTAGAAACCTCAAGCGTTCTTTCGTCGATCCAGACAGGGATTCATGACATCGCGGCACGGATGGCACCCGGGGAGACGGCACCGGTTTTGACGGAAACAGATGCGCAGGAATACGACATGGCGCCGCCGGAGACGGCATATGCCGATATGGGCCAATTGTCGGATCCGCATGGCCAGGGCCAGGCGGCTTTTGCAATTCAGACCGCCTCAGAAGACAATATTTCCACCATGAGTGATGAGGAATTGGCTCATGACCAGGCAGAGGTGCGTGAAGAGATTGAAAGCGCGGCAGGGTTGGTAGCGACCGGCGAGGAGATGTCTGGCGACGACAGCCGCTCGACAACTCAGATTGAAGCAGATATTGCGCCCTATGACACCGATGAACTGGCGCCGGAAAATACACCCATGGCGCGAGAAGACATGATCCGGGCGGCGCGCGAAGCGGCTGCTTCCATCGCAATACAGCGCTCAACCGTGTCCCCGCAGCCAACCGAAGCCGAGACCGAGACGGAAAACGCGGAGGAACCAAAGAACAGTTTTCTGACTGCGGCGCGCGGTTCGGCGAAAGCGGCTGCAGAGCGCCTGGCAACGCTGGCAAGCGAAGAAGCCGAGGCCAAAAAGAAAAAACACAAAAAGAAAAAACGCAGCCTGTTTTCACTTGGTCGGAGCTCGGCCAATCCGGTGCTGATTATTGCCACCACGATGCTTACGGCGACGACGGCCGGACTTGTATATTCACAGATCAAGGACCAACCAATCGATAACATCGCTGCCGCAGAACCGAGGGTCTACGTGCAGGGTAATGGCAATGTCATGGAAAACGCTCCGGCGCCGGATGCCATATCACCTTCAACGACGAAAACGGAAGCACGCATTGACAGTTCCGACATGACACGCCGGGTTGCGGCAAGGGAGCAAAATGTCCCGCGCCCGGTAATCGATGATGTGCCACATCACCTTTCCGGGCAGGTCGGCGGAATGGTTGTACCCGCGGGCATCATTGTCGACAATCAAGACGTCAAGCCGGATTTGAAGCAACTTGCGTCAATGCACCGCCGTCAAAGACTGGCAAAAATGTCTTCCGACCTGACGGATGGAGGATCATCCCTGCCCGTCACGAAGATCGCGCTAAAACCGGATGAAACGGTTCGGGCGGAGAAAAAGCAACCTGAGAACAACAGTGTGCCCAAACTGGCGCTGCCGCCGGCTGCCGTCGGTCCGTTTTCCCTCCGTGCCGCCGCGGCCAAGGGCGATGCCGGATCGCAATTCGAAGTGGCAACGCGCTATGCGCAGGGCCGCGGGGTCAAGCGTGATTATTCCGTAGCAATGAAATGGTATGGACGCGCGGCGGCCCAGGGTCACGCGATTGCGCAATACCGGCTTGGGGCACTTTATGAAAAGGGTCAGGGGGCCTCGAAGAATATTGGACGGGCCAGGATCTGGTATCAACGTGCGGCGAAAAAAGGCAATATCAAAGCCATGCATAATCTTGCCGTGCTCTATACCGGCCAGGGCGGCGCCGACCCTGACTACGTTACTGCCGTACAATGGTTCAAGCCGGCGGCGGAACGCGGCCTGGCGGACAGCCAGTTCAATCTGGCAATTCTCTATGCCAACGGGCTCGGGGTGAAACGGAGTAAAACCGAAGCTTATAAATGGTTTTCTCTGGCTTCGGCCCGTGGGGACAAAGAGGCACTCAAGCGTCGCAACATCCTGAAAACAAGCATGAGTAGCGCGCAGGTAAAATCGGCCGAAGAACTGGTTAACAAATGGCAGGGCAAACCGGTTGTCTCGAGTGCGAACAATGCCCGTAAGGCAGCATTGAAACTCAAGAAGAGCGGCACGAGTACCGATATGGGTACGCGTCAGATGGTTGCGCGGACTCAGGACCTTTTACGCAAGCTTGGATATGATGCAGGCCCGGTAGACGGGAATATGGGCGCCAGGACGAGATCTGCGGTCCGCAGCTTTGAAAAGCGTTCCGGACTGAAGGTGAGCGGCAAGGTCACACCGCAACTCGTCGCTCGTCTTTCGGGACTGGTCAACTAGATTTCCGACCGACATGGCCTTTGGCCTGCCGGTTCGATAGTCCACGATATTGGCATCAATCGATCAGCCGCTGTTGCGCAGGCCCGCCGATATTCCGTTAATGGTCAGATGAAGGCCCTGGAGCACCTTACGGTCTTCGGATTTTCCGCGGTGCGTCTTTAGCAGTTCAACCTGTAAATGGTTCAGGGGATCGATATAGGGGAAGCGGTTCTTTATTGATCGCTTCAGGAGGGGATTGCCGTCAAGAAGCCTTTCACTTTCGGAAATTTCCAGGAGCGCCGCAATCGAAGCCGCATGTTCGGCGCTAATACGCCCGAAGACCTCGTTTCTCACAGCCTTGTCGGGGACGAGATCGGCGTAGCGGGAGGCGATAGCCATGCTGCTCTTGGCGAGCACCATGTCCATATTCGACAGGAGTGCGCGGAAGAACGGCCAGTTGCGGTACATATCGCGCAACACATCAATGCCGTCGTCGGACTGCCCGGCAAGCCATGATTGCACGGACGAACCGAATCCGTACCATCCGGGCAGCATGACACGGCATTGCGACCAGCTGAATACCCATGGGATGGCGCGCAAATCCTCGATGCGTCCTGACTTCGTTCGCGCGGCAGGTCGAGAGCCGATGTTCAGCGTCGCAATCTCGTTGATGACTGTTGATGCATGGAAATAATCGTTAAAGCCGGGTGTCTCATACACCAGCGCGCGATAAGTCTTGAATGCCTCCGCAGACAGGTGCTCCATGGTGTCGAGGTATTGATCGGGAACCGGCTGTTCCTGCCTGTTGACCTGGCAGGCGTCGAGCGAGGCTGCGGCCAGAATCTCCAAATTGCGCTGTCCGAGTTCGGAATTGGTGTATTTGCTCGATATCGTTTCACCCTGTTCGGTGACGCGGAACTGACCGTTCATCGCCCCGGCTGGCTGGGCGAGAATGGCTTCGTAACTCGGTCCGCCACCACGCCCGACCGAACCGCCGCGGCCGTGGAACAAGCGTAGCTTGAGGCCGTGCTTTTCGCACAGCTTAACCAGGCTGACCTCGGCCTTGTAAAGCTCCCAGCCCGAGGTGATGTATCCGCCATCCTTGTTGCTGTCGGAGTAACCGAGCATGACCTCCTGGACGCCGCCACGACTGTCGACAATCCGACGGTATCCCGGAATGGAGAAGAGGCGATCGAGAATGTCGACACAACTGCGAAGATCCGAGATGGTTTCGAAAAGGGGAAGGATATTGATGGCGCTGACGCCGTCGGAGGAGATGAGACCGTTCTCTTTGAGCAGGACCGCCAGTCCCAGGAGATCCGACACGCTTCTGGTGTTGGAGACGATCGAGGCGGTGATCGATTTTGGGCCATAAATCTTGCGGTCGGTCTTGGCGGCTTGCAGAATTGAAAGCTCCCGCGTGGTCTGTTCGGAGTATGACCAGTCAGGACGGAGAAGGGGACGGAGCGTATCGAGTTCTTCGCTCAAGCGCGCTACCCGGTCCTCTTCGTTGCTTTTGAGGTAGTCATAGCCCGGCTCTACCGCCTGAAACATCTCGGCCAGGGTGGCCTCGTGTATGTCCGAATTCTGGCGCAGGTCGAGACTTGCAAGATGAAAGCCGAAACAGTCAATGGCGCGCCGCAAATTTCTCAGGCGGCCACGGGTCAGGGCCTCGGAGCCGTTCTCCTTGAGCGAGTCGTGGACAATCTTCAGGTCCGCAAGCAATTCTTCTGGCGACTCGTAAGGATCGGCTTTCCGGACAGGACGCTTTGGCGGCGCCATTTCGGTCAGTTTTTTCTGGGTCGCGGCGAGCCGGGCATAGATCGAGATAATCGCGCGTCGGTAAGGCTCGACTTTCCGGTGCAGCGATTTGTCGGGTGAACGGTCGGCGAATTCACGAAGCGCCTCCGAGACGTCGACAATGTAGAGAGACATGGACAATTCATCGCCAAGCTTATGAAGTTCCTCAAGATAGAAATTCAACGCCTTTCCGCACTGCATTTTCAATGTTTTGTGCAAGACGTCCGAAGTCACGAAAGGGTTGCCGTCCCGGTCACCGCCGATCCAGCTGCCGATAATGAGAAATGAAGACAGGTTGACTTCTCTTTTGTCAGGATCAAGGGCCGCAAGCTTGTCTTCGAGATTGGCATACAGGCGAGGCAATTCCCGAAAGAAAGTGTAATCGTAATAGGTCAGGCCGTTGGCGACCTCATCGATCACATTCAACTGGGTCTGGCGTAGCATGTTCGTTTGCCACAAAACGAGCACGGCGCGGTATATTTTGTCATCGATGGCCTTCATCTCTTCGGGCGTCCAGTTTCCCCGTCCGCGCCGGTCGAGCAGGTTCGCCATGGCCATCTCCCGCCGCATCGTGCTTTTGCGCCTGACTTCGGTCGGATGCGCGGTCAGGACGGGCGAGATAAAGGCTTCGTTGTAGAATGCCACCAGATCCGACGGTTTGATGCCCGATTGTATGGCATTGGACAATGACCGTTCAATCGTACCCTTGCGGGGCGCCGAGCCGGCGATGTCGTGACTGCGGGTGCGCCGGATATGATGCTGGTCCTCGGCGATATTCGCCAGATGAGAAAAGTAGCTGAATGCACGGATAACCTGGACGGCCCGGTCCGGTGGCAGCATCTCAACGGCTTTCTCGAGTTCAAGCCTGGCGTCATCATCGCCGTCGCGATGAAACCGGATCGAAGTGCGCCGGATAGCCTCTATAACGTCGAAGGTGGCCTGGCCTTCCTGGGCGTGCACGATTTCGCCCAGCATGCGGCCGAGATGGCGAATGTCTTCGCGCAACGGGATGTCCTTCTCAGATATATCCGATGAATATTCGGCCTGAGGATCGGTTACAGGTTTCACTGTGTGGTCTTGCCTTTGACGTTGCTGACTTATTGAATTCCGGATAATGATTTTTATCCGGCTGAAAAATTAAAGAATATGACCAAACCAATTAGCATTTGCGCGGTAGGGGTGCAAATGCCGCAAAGCGAGGATGCATGGCGGGGGTTGAATATCATGTCCTGATATTGTGCACGGGGAATTCCGCGCGCTCGATCATCGGGGAATCGCTGATTAACCGGCTCGGTCAGGGACGATTTATCGGTCATAGCGCCGGAAGTACCCCGACCGGGAAGGTCAATTCCTTCGCGCTGAGACTGCTCGCGCAGAAAAATTATCCGGTCGAGGGATTGAGATCAAAATCGTGGGATGAGTTTGCCGGTCCCCATGCGCCTGTTATCGATTTCGTGTTTACCGTTTGCGACAATGCCGCCGGCGAGGTCTGCCCTATTTGGCCCGGCCATCCAATGGTGGCGCATTGGGGTATTCCCGATCCGGCCGCCGTTGAGGGTACGGATGAGGAAAAGCTGCGCGCTTTTTCCGATGCTTATGACAGGCTTGAGGCGCGCATCGGCGCATTTCTGGCTCTGCCTTTCGATGAACTGGATGACGATTCCCTGAGATCCAAACTTGGCGATATCGGACGGCTTTAGGACTCTCATTCGAACGGCAGTTTGTTTTGTCTCACAGTTTTTTTTCGCTCGCGGATCTCTGTTATGTCTCACGTGCTGTTCATTGCGGCCACTCAGTGGCCGCAATGACACTCTTTTATTGAGTGACGCCGACCAGGACGGCTCCGCCTACCCTGGCGGCGGGCGGTGCCCTCGCTGGTGTTGAGTTGTCCGCAGGGCTGATCTTGAGTACCGGAGCACGCTTGTGCTCAGTCCGAGCCGACATAGTCATGTCAGCTCCTCCGTTGAGATGCATTTTTACGCTTGTCCGTACATTGTTATTGCGCCGACCAGGACGGCTTCGCCGGGCTGATCTTGAGGCCCGGTATCGACTGCTGAGTGAACCGATATGACTTTAAAGCGTGGCCGGTTCTGGTTGAGCGGCAATTTCGACTTTCACCAAAGAACGATAATTAGAGAAAGCTTTGGTGGCGGGCGTCTCATTCCTATATTATGTATGGTTCTGACTGCGATCAATGAAACGGGAATGTTATTTTGCGACTGCTTGTTGTCGAAGACGATCCGGACCTTAACCGCCAGCTTGTCGCGGCGCTTGATGATGCGGGATACGCCGTCGATACGGCGCTTGATGGAGAAGAAGGGCATTTTCTCGGCGACACGGAGCCCTATGATGCCGTGATCCTCGATCTGGGACTGCCGAAAATGGACGGTATCAGCGTTCTTGAAGCCTGGCGACGGGATGCCCATAAAATGCCGGTGCTAATCCTGACGGCGCGGGACCGGTGGAACGAAAAGGTCGCCGGCATGGATGCGGGTGCGGATGATTACGTTGCCAAGCCCTTTCATATGGAAGAGCTTCTGGCGCGGATCAGGGCACTGGTGCGCCGCGCTGCGGGGCATGCATCGAGCGAACTCGAATGCGGCCCGTTGCGTCTCGATACAAAAATGGCTCGGGTGACGGTAGATGGCGTGCCCATAAAGCTCACATCCCATGAATTTCGTCTTCTCGCCTATATGATGCATCATCAAGGGCGTGTGGTCTCGCGAACCGAACTCGTCGAACATCTTTACGATCAGGATTTCGACCGCGATTCAAATACGATCGAGGTTTTTATCGGCCGGCTGCGCAAGAAAATTCCTCCTGAGCTCATCGAAACCGTGCGCGGGCTGGGATATTGTCTGTCGCAGGACGGGGCTGAAGCTGCTTCGAAATGACGTTTAACTCCCTAGCATTTCGTTTGATCGTTGCCGCAGCCGTCTCCTGTCTCATCGTTCTGCCGATTGCGGGGATTGTCCTCAACTCTCTCTTTTACAAGCAACTCGAACGTAATTTCGACGTACGCCTGCAGGTACTCCTTTCCAATCTCATCGCGGAGAGTATTGATGAGCAGTCGCCTGATCCCGTCAGGCCGCGCAATATCGGCGCGCCGGAGTTTATGCAGCCCCTGTCCGGCTGGTACTGGCAGATCAGGCCGCTTGAAGGCGCAGGCAATGTACTTTCTTCAAATTCACTGACCAGCGAGAAGCTCAGAGTACCGAGTTTGCATGGTGTCGCACCCAATAAAAATGGCGGCTTTCAGAATTATGCAAAAGGGCCGGTCGGGGAAAAATTGAGGGTGCATGAGCGGATCGTCGATTTTGGCGATGCAACAACACCGAGGCGTTTTTCCTATGCGGTTGCGGGCAGCAGCGAGGAAATTGACGAGGAGGTGACAAATTTCATCTATATCGTCAGCGCCGCGCTGACGCTTTTGACATTAGGGCTTTTGGCGGCAACGTTCCTCCAGGTGCGTTTTGGCCTCAATCCACTGAGAAAAATCGAGCGCGGACTAGCTGAAATCCGGTCGGGTCAGGCGACACGACTCGAGGGCGAGTTTCCGGATGAAATCACGCCACTTCAAACCGAACTCAATGCGCTTATCAAATCCAATCAGGATATCATCGACCGCTCGCGCACGCAGGTCGGCAATCTCGCCCATGCTCTGAAAACGCCGCTCTCGGTGATTACGAATGAGGCCAACAGCGAGAAGACCAGTTTTGCGGCCAAGATGGTCGAGCAGGCGCATCTCATGCGGGATCAAATCAATCATTATCTCGATCGGGCGCGGATGGCGGCACGTGTCGGCGTGATCGGGGGCACAACGGATGTTCGCCCCGTTGCCGACTCACTGGTGCGTGCGCTGGGCCGCATCCATGAAGACCGTCATATCGAGATCGGGCTCGAATGTGCGCAAGACCTCAAGTTTCAGGGCGAGCGTCAGGACCTTGAGGAAATGCTCGGGAATCTGCTCGACAATGCCTGTAAATGGGCCGAGAAAAGGGTCGATGTCGTCTTTGAGGTTTCGCAGAAGACAAGCGGCAGGGGCCTTTCCTCGCTCATTGTTACGATTGACGATGACGGGCCGGGCTTGTCGGATGTGGAGCGGGTGAAAGTGGTTAAACGGGGACAAAGGCTTGACGAAAGCAAACCGGGCTCGGGTCTCGGGTTGTCGATCGTCACCGATCTGGCATCTCTTTATAACGGCGTGTTTGAGCTTGACCGTTCGCCGCGCGGTGGATTGCGCGCGCGTCTCGAATTGCCGCTTGCACCGTGAAATTTTCGGTATGATGGGGAACAAAGTCGGCTTCAGGGTCGAAATTTTGCCCGAATCTCAGGTTTCGTTCATATTTAGAAGGAAATAATGGTGCCTGATGGTACTTCATGCAGGCACGCATGCCGGGAATGGCATGGAACTTATGAATTGGAATGATCTGATGGCCCCAAGTTTGACGAATATTTTGCGTGGTTTGGCAGTTATTTTCCTCGCGCCTGCGTTTTTGGCGGCCTGTGGCCCCGGTGGGGCGACGAAGTCCGATGCCGGACTGGCGATCGGCGCGGTTGCCGGTGGTATCATCGGCAATCAGGTCGGCAAGGGCTCGGGCAATGTTGTTGCGACTGCGCTTGGCGCGGTCGTCGGCGGCATCGTCGGCAGCGAAATCGGCCGGTCTCTCGATGAGGCTGACCGCCGCGCCGCAGCTCACGCGGAATTTACGGCGCTTGAAAGCGGTCAATCCGGTGTCGGCACACCCTGGCGCAATCCGGATTCCGGCCGCTACGGAATGGTTGTACCGGGACGCCCCTACACCAATGGCGGCTATAATTGCCGGGATTACACGCATACGGTTTATATGAACGGCAGACCGGAGACGCTGCGCGGGCGGGCATGCCGGAACGGCGATGGAACATGGCGTAAAGCCTGACCGTCAGACATGCCGGAATCAATCGCTAACTTATCTCCGTGAACGCGAGACGTCGCTTCGGGGGTTGCTTAACGGAGCGTGGAGTTTTAAGTAATTCCCAAACGAGTTTACCGCGCGTTCGTTGAAACGCGCATATGTGAGAGTTCATTAGGCCTGAATGATTATCTGGTTGATTTTTGCCGCCCTTACAGTGGCAGTCATGCTCGCGGTCCTGGGACCGTTCTATCGCACAGATTCTGCGTCCCGTTCGCGCGATGCGTTTGATCGCGAGATTTATCGCGATCAGTTGGCGGAGGTGGATGGCGACCTGGAACGCGGTGTGCTGGGCCCGGAAGAAGCGGATGCGGCGCGCATTGAAATTTCACGGCGCTTGATCGCAGCCGAGGAGGCGGACGCGCAGGTATCGGGTGCGACGTCGGCCGATCAGTCAGGCGACCCTTTCAGAAAAATTACGTTTTGGGCGATGGCTCTGCTCATCCCAGCGACAGGGCTAGGTGGCTATCTGGTTCTGGGAAACGCGGACCTGCCGTCACAACCCCATGCTTCCAGATTTGAAAATCCCGATCAGCAAAAAAATTTCGCGGTCCTGATCGCCCGGGTCGAAGAGAGGCTGCGCACTCATCCTGAGGATGGACGCGGGTGGAAGGTGTTGGCTCCCGTCTATATGCGGCAGGGCCGATATAACGATGCGGCGGACGCGTTTGAAAAGGCGATCGCTACTCTGGGTGAAGACGAGGAACTTCTCACCGGTTTTGCCGAGGCATTGATTTCAGCCAATCGGGGCATTATTGCGCCTGATGCGCGCGCTGCCTATGTGAAGGTTCTGAAAAAGAACAAAAACTCACTCGTCGCCAGGTTCAGGCTCGCAATGGCAGATGAACAGGACGGAAACCTCAAAAAAGCCTCTAGTGAATATCGCGAACTTCTGCTTCTGGGCGATCCGGAAGGTTCATGGCGCAAGATCGTTTCGGACCGTCTTGCCGCGGTCAATCAGCAAATGCTCGGCAGCCAGGAGGGGGAGGGGTCGCAGAGCGCCTCTCGTTCGGCACCCGGTCCAGGCCCTAGCGCGGACGACGTGAAGGCGGCGCAGAAAATGTCCGCGGCCGAGCGCTCGCAGATGATCAACAGCATGGTTGAGCGGCTGTCGAAACGGCTGCAAGACGATGGCGATGATATTGATGGCTGGTTACGGCTGATGAATGCCTATATGGTTCTGGGCAAGGCGGAGGCGGCAAAATCCGCTCTTGTCAGCGCGCGCAAACAGTTTTCGGGAAATACGCAGGCACTGTCGCGGCTTGATCAGCTTGCCCGGAGGCTCGATCTCTGAAGGCATGTTTGGGCCCGGTATCGGGCGGAGTCGCGTGATTGAAAATCGAGCGATTGAAAATTGGACGGCGAATGACACGAAAACAAAGACGTTTTACATTGATCGGCGTTTCTCTCACGGTTCTCGCGATTGCGGTCGGGCTGGTGTTGACGGCGCTTGAGGATTCGATCGTATTTTTCTACAGCCCGAGCGATGTGGTAGAAAAACAGATCAAACCGGGCGAGCGTTTTCGCTTGGGCGGACTTGTGGTTGATGGCAGCGTTAAACGCGGCAAAGGCACGAAAGTGGATTTCGCGATCACGGATACAGACCGCACGACCTCGGTGCGTTTCGATGGCGTGCTTCCCGATCTCTTTCGCGAGGGGCAGGGCGTGATTACCGAAGGGCAGCTCGACGGCAACGGCGTTTTCATGGCAGACAACGTATTGGCCAAGCATGACGAGACCTATATGCCGCGCGAAGTCGCGGATGCTTTGAAGAAAAAGGGCGTCTGGCAGGGGCAATCGGAGCCGGCCGCAAAACAGTGAGCGGATGGATTGCAGCAAAAGCGGCCATGTCACGGGCAGAAGAAAATACGGCTAGGTAATTGCGACAGAACTCGATAATGTCATGCAATTGGTTTTCCGTGAGATGAGTTTGGATGGATTTTCATGATTATTGAGATTGGCCATTTTGCGCTTATTTTGGCATTTTTGGCCGCTATTATTCAAACGCTGCTGCCGCTGCTCGGTACTTACCGGCGCGACAATGTGCTGATGGCGGTTGCCGTGCCCGCGGCGTTGACGCAATTTATCCTTCTGACGCTCTCCTTTCTGGCATTGATGTATGCCTTCGTTATTTCCGATTTTTCGGTCGAATTGGTGTGGAAGAACTCGCACTCGGCAAAGCCGGTACTTTATAAAATTTCGGGCGTCTGGGGCAATCATGAAGGATCGATGGTTCTGTGGGTGCTGATCCTCGCCCTGTTCGGAACGCTGGTTGCCCTGTTCGGGCGGAACCTGCCGCCGGGCCTAAAGGCAAATGCCCTGGCCGTGCAGGGATCGATATCAGTGGCCTTTCTGTTTTTTATTCTGGCGACGTCCAATCCATTCACGCGTCTCGATCCGGCACCGATAGACGGCCGGGGGCTCAATCCCATCCTTCAGGATCCGGCGCTCGCCTTTCATCCGCCATTCCTCTATGCGGGCTATGTCGGATTTTCCATGGCTTTCAGTTTTGCGGTCGCGGCTCTCATCGAAGGGCGGCTCGATGCGGCCTGGGCGCGCTGGGTGCGGCCATGGACACTGGTCGCATGGATGTGCCTTACCATCGGCATATCGATGGGGTCCTGGTGGGCCTATTACGAGCTTGGCTGGGGTGGCTGGTGGTTCTGGGATCCGGTCGAAAACGCATCATTCATGCCGTGGCTGGCAGGCACGGCGCTGTTGCATTCGGCCCTGGTCATGGAAAAACGCGATGCCCTGAAGATCTGGACCGTGCTCCTTGCGATCCTGACTTTTTCGCTCAGTCTTCTGGGCACGTTTCTCGTGCGTTCCGGCGTCCTCACATCGGTGCATGCTTTTGCCACAGACCCCGAGCGCGGGGTATTCATACTCGGCATCATGATGTTCTTTATCGGCGGCTCGCTTGCCCTTTATGCATGGCGGGCTCCGCAGCTACGCCAGGGCGGCCTGTTCGCGCCTATCAGCCGCGAGGGCAGTCTGGTCCTCAACAATCTGATTCTGACAAGTGCCGCGGCCTGCGTGCTCGTGGGCACGCTCTATCCGCTCGTCCTCGAGTCCCTGACGGGAGAAAAGATTTCCGTCGGCGCGCCGTTTTTCAACATGACCTTCGGGCCGATCATGCTGCCGCTGCTTGTCGCTGCGCCGTTTGGGCCGCTTCTCGCCTGGAAACGCGGTGATATCCATGCTGCCGTGCAACGTCTTTACTGGGCCGCGGGCCTGTCGTTCGTTGCGATTGTCGCATCTTTCGCGCTTGTCGAGCGGGGGCCGTGGCTGGCGCCCTTCGGCATTGGCCTGGGACTATGGATTGTCGGCGGCGCCCTGTCGGAAATCATATTCCGCACAAAATTGTTCAGGGCTCCAATTGACGAGACATGGCGCCGTGCGCGAGGATTGCCCCGCTCGGCATACGGTACATGTTTCGCGCATCTGGGGCTCGGGCTCTCGGTGCTTGGAATAGTCGCGACGTCGGCCTGGCAAAGCGAGAAGGTCGTGGCGATGAAACCCGGTCAAGCTGAGAATATTGCCGGTTACAGGGTCATATTCGGCGGCGTGGCGCCGCGGAGCGGGCCAAATTACAAGGAGCTTGTCGGTCTGTTTACCGTGACCAAAGGCGGTGAGCTGGTCACCCGGCTCAATCCATCCAAGCGCAATTTCACGGTGCAAAAACAGGTGACGACCGAGGCCGGTATTTACAATTCCGTTCTTGGGGATCTTTATGTGGTTCTGGGCGACAAGCTCGATGCCGGCGGCTATTCGGTGCGGGTTTATTTCAATCCGCTCGTGCGTCTTATATGGATCGGCACACTTGTGATGTTTTTTGGCGGATTTCTTTCGCTCACCGACCGGCGTCTCCGGGTGGGGGCGCCAAAACGCGCCCATGCCGCTGCACATCCCGCACCGGCAGAATAAAGAGGAGCGCGGCAGATGTATTTGCGACATGCCCCGTTCGGGTTTTCCCTGATTTTCGTTTTCGGTATTTTTCTTTCCGCCGCAGGGTTGAGCCAGACTGCACATGCAGTCGAACCCGATGAAATTCTCAAAGATGCCACGCTCGAAAAGCGCGCCCGCAAAATTTCGGCGGAGCTCAGATGCCTTGTCTGTCAAAATCAATCCATTGACGATTCCAATGCGCCACTTGCCCGCGATCTCCGCGTTCTCGTGCGCGACCGTTTGAAAAAGGGCGACAGCGATACTCAGGTATTCGAATATGTGGTGTCGCGTTATGGCGATTTCGTTCTTCTCAAACCTCCCTTCGGCGCAAGCACAATATTGCTCTGGCTGTCACCTTTTCTGGTTTTGGGCTTTGCATCGTTTATTCTGCTCAGATCCTACCGGTCACGACTTGCGGCTTCTAGCACCGGTGCAGCAAATTCCGCTGCGCTCAGCGATGAAGAGCTTGCGGCGCTGAAACGCATCAATGAAGAGGATGAGAGCCCGGAATAGGCGGTGGCGATAAATGGAAAAAATCGAGTTTGATGGTGGAGATGGCGACCGACTTGCCGCACGGCTCGATCTGCCGGAAGGACAAATTCGGGCTTATGCGCTCTTCGCACACTGTTTTACCTGTTCGAAGGACATATTTGCCGCGAGCCGCATCTCGCAAGGTCTTGCTGATCACGGATTTGCCGTGCTCAGATTTGATTTCACCGGTATTGGCGCCAGCGAGGGCGAGTTTGCGAATAGCAATTTCTCATCCAACATTAAGGACCTGATATCGGCGGCCGGGTATCTCCGCGATCATTTCGAGGCCCCGAAACTATTGATCGGACATAGTCTGGGCGGAGCTGCCGTGCTTGCTGCAGCTGCCGACATACCCGAAGCACGGGCCGTGGCCACAATCGGCGCGCCGGCCGATGCCGATCATGTGGTCGAACATTTCGCAGCCCAACT